>JAMPXD010000001.1 GCA_023701365.1 Geobacteraceae bacterium | reverse complement strand
GTACTGGTCCAGGAGCGGACCGACTGCTATTACGTCTACCGGCAGCGGATGGGGGGAATCACCCAGACCGGGCTGGTGGTCTGTGCCGGGGTGGACGACTACCAGAGCGGGGTGATCAAGAAGCACGAGCTGACCCGCGCCGACAAGGAGGAGGACCGGGTCAGGCATATCGATTCCCTGGATGCCAATGACGAGCCGGTCTTCCTTACCTGCAGGGAGGAGCCCGCCATCGGCGGGATCATCGCTGCGGCAACCGCCGGCCCGGCGGAGTACGACTTTACCACGGCTGACGGAGTGACCCACACCCTCTGGGTGCTGGCCGACCGGGAGCGGATCGACGCCCTGACCCTGCTGTTTGCCCGGCTACCCTCCCTGTACGTGGCGGACGGCCACCACCGCAGCGCCGCCGCCAGCCGGGTGAGGGAGCTGCGGAGGGAGGCGAACCCGGCCCATGGCGGCAGCGAGGAGTATAACTTCTTCCTGACGGTCATCTTCCCGGACAGCGAGATGAACATCATGCCCTACAACCGGGTGGTGAAGGAGCTGAACGGTCACAGCGTGGCCGAATTCATGGCCAGGGTGGCGGCGCGGTTCGACATCACCCCTGCCCATACCGTTGTGGAACCTGCCCGGCGCCACCAGTTCGGCATGTTCCTGGCGGGGAAATGGTACGAGCTCTCGCCGAAGGAGGGGACGTTCGATGAGAGCGATGCGGTGGCAAGGCTCGACGTCTCCATTCTCCAGGACAATCTCCTCAACCCGGTACTCGGGATCAGAAACCCCCGCACCGATCAGCGCATCCATTTCGTCGGCGGGATCAGGGGGACGGCGGAACTGGAAAAGCTGGTGAACAGCGGAGAGTACCAGGTGGCGTTCGCCCTCTATCCGACCTCCATCGGCGAGCTGATGGAGCTGGCGGACGCCGGCAAGATCATGCCCCCCAAGTCCACCTGGTTCGAGCCTAAGCTCCGTTCCGGGTTGTTCGTGCACCTGCTGAGATAGTACCCTGTAACCTATAAATCACGTAGGGTGGGTTAGGCGGATTCATCGCCGTAACCCGCCGTTCGATGCCGGCTGGTGGGTTACGCTGCGCTAACCCACCCTACGAGTAAATACGAAGTTGATAATGTTCCAAGGTGGTAGCCTGTTGCGTTCGGCTCTGCCGGAAGTAAATTTCTGCAATGAACAAAGGAGCAGTTGTTGTGCGAGGTCTGGAAAAAATTATAATTATATTGTTGCTCGCGGTGGCTGTTGTCATTCCCGCCTGTTCCCAGAAGGAAGGGCAGCCTCCGGCGGCTGGGGGGCTGCACCAGGGAATGGGTAATTGACTGGAGGGGACAGTGAGAGTCTTACCGGTTCTGTGCGTCCTGCTGCTGGCGGCGCCTGCCGCGGCGGCCGATAGGCAGGTCACCTTCTACCTGGACGGGGCCCGGGTGGAGAGCGAGGCGGTCGCCACCCGGGGGTATCTGGAGTTTCCCCTTCCCCGCGGCATGGCGGCCGGTTCCTTGCGGATCAGGCCGCTCCAGGGGGCTTCCCTGGCCCGGGTGGAGGTGGCGCCGGTCCGGCCGGACCGGAAGGTGGCAGTCGAGCTGGCGCACCTGACGGAGCGGAAGGAGGCCCTGGCGGATCGGCTGAGGGCCCTGGCGGTCCGGGAGGAGATCTTCCGGGCGGCGGCCAAGTCCCAGAGCGCCAAGGCGCCGCGCAAGACCAAGAACAACCGGGAGCCGCTGGACGATATCCGCAAGGGGACCGAGTTCGCCATCGCCCAGCTGGAAGGGGTCTATCGGGCCCGGCGCAAGGCTGAAGGGGAGCTCAAGGTTCTGGAGGCACGGCTCTCTTCCCTCGGGGAAGGGGGAAACGCAGGGGAGAGCGTCGCCCGGGTCTGGCTCGCGGGAAAGGGGGGACGGGTAGCGGTTTCCTATCTCCATGCCGGCCTGAAATGGACCCCCTGTTACGATTTCAGGGTGACTGGCGGCGGGGAGGTGGAGGTTGTCATGAACGCCGTCGTTCCCGGAACGGAGAAGGGAACGGTGGTTGCCGTCGTCCCCGCTCTCCTTGGCGAGGCGGCGGCCGAACCGCCCCTTGCCGCTGCCGCTGGAGGGCTTGCCCGGATCGCCTCGTTCAGCTCGCCGCTGGAAGATGCGCAGTTTACCCCGTTTCCCCAGCCGGCCATCTCCTTTTCCTTCAGGAACCGCAGCGGCAAGAGACTCCCCCCGGGCGAGGCGACCTGCTACCGGAAGGGGGAGTATCTCGGCAAGACCGCTTTCGGCGGCTCCCTCCCCGGGGAGTCAAGGGAGCTTGCGTGCGGGAAGATGCCCCAGCCGGCCAGGTAGGGGCTACCCCGTAAATCCGGATGTTATTTAGAGAAGAGGGCGCCGATGGTTTCCGATAAGCCGCTGCTGACCATAGTTTCCTTCGTCATGCTGGTCACCCTGTCACTCCTCGGTCCGGCTGCCGCCCTGGCCCTGGAGATAACCCCCTTTAATACCTTCAACCAGAGCCCTCTGGTGCAGATATTCGGTCTTCCCGCTGCCGAGAGCGCCCATGTCCTGGAGCGGGGGAAGGTCTCCGGGCAGTTGACCGTCGACATGGCGAGCAACTTTGCCCACTCCGATGATCCCCGGGAACAGATAGCCCTGGATGGCGAGATCTACCGGACCACCCTGGCCACCCGTTACGGGGTGGGGCGGGGGGTCGAGATCGGCCTGGATCTTCCCTACCTGGCGGAGAGCGGCGGTTTCCAGGACGGCGCCATCATAGGGTTTCACGATTTTTTCGATATTTCCCAGGCGGGGCGGGACGAGGTCCCCCGCAACCGCCTCCTGTTTCGCTACGTGCGGGACGGGGTCGAGAGGGTCAACATCGACCATGCGAACGGGGGGTTCGGCGATATCCGCCTGAGCTCCGCCCTGCAGCTCCTCAGGGGTGACGACAGGCCCGGGCGGGCGGTCGCTCTCCGGGCCAGCCTCAAGGTCCCGACCGGTGACAGCGCCTTGCTGCACGGCAGCGGCAGCACCGATTTCGCCCTCTGGCTCTCCGCCGCCGAGGACTACCGCTTCGCGAAAGGCCACTGCACGGTCTTCGGGGCCGCCGGCGGGATGGCAATGACCAGTGGCGATGTTCTCAGGGAGATGCAGCGCAACCTGGCCGCCTTCGCCACCCTGGGAGTGGGGTGGAGCTCCTGGCAGCGGGTCGCCCTGAAGGCGCAGCTGAACGGCAACACCCCCTTCTACCGCAACAGCTCTCTCCGGGAGCTGTCATCAAGCTCGGTGCAGGTGGTTGCCGGCGGCACGGTCGGCCTCTCCGAAAATACCTTCGTGGATATCGCCTTTACCGAGGACATCCTGGTTATCGCCGCTTCGCCCGATTTCGTGATCAATCTCGCCCTCCGCACCAGGTTCTGAAGCCGGGGCGATCGCGGTTGCGCCGAGCCGGAGCGGTAATTTCACCGACCCTGGCCGGCAAGTCCTGCTGTTACGGACAAAATAACGCCCGGCCGGAAGGGTTCTTGACATTTATCCTTCAGTGTAGTTAAATCCATCACTTCTGGATTTTAACGTGGAAAGAGGTGAACCGTTTGATGAAGAAAATGCCGCGCTATTGCACCCATATCATGGCAGCACTCCTCGTGTCGCTCTTCCTGGCGGCATGTGGTGACGACAGCTCGACAACGTCTGTCACCTCTGAGACCAGCACCGAAATCTTTTACTCCCACAGCGTTGCCGTCCTTGACCAGGTCCCCCTTGCCTGGGGCTATAACGAGTATGGGCAGCTGGGAAACAACAGTTCCGACAACAGCAGCTCTCCGGTGGCCGTGCAAAGCCTGCTCCCCATTACCGGCATGGCTGCCGGAGGTACGCATACGGTCGCCTTCGGGAATAACAGCACTGCCTGGGCCTGGGGAAACAACGGCTACGGCCAGTTGGGGAACAATTCGACGACTGCCAGCAGTAAGCCGGTCCAGGTTGTCATCGATGCGAACAGCACCCCCCTGACGAAAGTGATCGCCGTTGCAGCCGGGGGTAACCACACCCTCGCCCTTGACGGGGACGGGGTAGTCTGGGCCTGGGGGCAGAACGACTATGGCCAGCTGGGCGACGGCACGGATACCGATCAAAGCGTCGCGGTGCCTGTTTTGAAGGATGCGGCCGGCGCTCCCCTCCCCCGTGTGAAGATGATCGCCGCCGGCGGCGGGCACAGCCTCGCCCTGCTGGAGGACGGGACGGTCCTGGCCTGGGGGCACAACGGTTCCGGCCAGCTCGGGGACGGCGCCACATCTACGGATCGCAAACTATTGCCGGTCCGGGTCGTCGTCGATACGGCTAACACCCCCCTGACGCGCGTGGTCGCCATCGCCGCCGGCGGGAGCCACAGCCTCGCCCTTGACGAGGACGGTACCGTCTGGGCCTGGGGCTACAACGCCCTCGGCCAGCTCGGGAACGGCGATTCCATCGACCGGCGTTTTGCCGTCAAGGTGCCGGGGTTTGTGGGCCCGACCCCGCTGGCTGCCGGAGTTGTCCCGCTGGCTGCCGGGCTCAGCCATTCCCTTGCCATTGATGGATCGGGAAATGTCCGGGCGTGGGGGTTAAGCTTTTATGGCCAGCTGGGGAACGGCAAGTCGCGGACAAAAGAACCGGAGTACAGCCCGGTCCAGGTTGTCATCGATGCAAACAACACTCCCCTGACCGGCGTGACCGCAGTCACTGCCGTCGGCCACCACAGCCTCGCCTTTGCCGGCGGCAAGGCGTGGTCCTGGGGGGCCAACACCTTCGGCCAATTGGGCAACGGGACGACGGACAACAGCAGTTTTGCCCTGCCGGTACCCGGGGCTCCGTAGTTACCGGCCGGGCCGAGAAATGCGCCGCAACGGCTGCGGCAGCCAGGCGGTAAAACCATGGGAATGGGCGGTTCGGCTGAACGTCTGTCCCGAGATGAATCTTCTGGATTTCCACCGGGGGAATGGCTTTGCCGCTCCCCCTTTTAACTTGACTTAACCCCAATAAATACGGTATTTATTCGGGTTGCGAAACCGGCAGGCGACCGGTTCGAGAGAAAGGTAAAAGCACTGGCGATGGAAGAGTTAAGCGAGCTGTTACTGCAGAGAAGACGCAAGGTGGATCTCCTCTGGGAGGCGGGGATAAACCCCTATCCCAATGATTTCCGGCCCGGCCATACCTCGGCCGACCTGGTGGCCGCCTACGGCGACAAGGAAACCATCGAAGACAACCCCCGGACCTTTGTCGTTGCCGGCCGGATCATTGCCCGGCGCTCCTTCGGGAAGGCCGCGTTCATCCAGGTGCAGGACCGCAAAGGGCGGATGCAGCTTTACGTGAAAAAGGACGCCATCGGCGAGCAGGCCTTCGACTCCTTCGAGTCCTTCGACATCGGCGACATCATCGGCGCCACCGGCCACCCTTTCCGGACCAAGACCGGCGAGCTCTCCCTCCATGTCACGGAGATCCGGCTCCTCACCAAATCACTTCTGCCGCTCCCAGAGAAGTTCCACGGCCTGACCGACGTGGAAACCCGCTACCGGCAGCGGTACGTGGACCTGATCGTCAACCCCGAGGTGCGCGAGGTCTTCATCAAGCGGACCCGGATCATCAACCTGATCCGCGCCTTCATGAACTCCCACGACTTTCTGGAAGTGGAAACGCCGATGATGCAGCAGATCCCCGGCGGCGCCACGGCCCGCCCCTTTGTGACCCATCACAACGCGCTCGACATGCAGCTCTACATGCGGATAGCGCCCGAGCTTTACCTGAAGCGCCTGGTGGTCGGCGGCTTCGAGAGGGTCTTCGAGATCAACCGCAACTTCAGGAACGAGGGGATCTCCATCCGCCACAATCCCGAGTTCACCATGATGGAGTTCTACCAGGCGTACGCCAGCTTCGAGGACTTGATGAATTTCACCGAGGAGCTCCTCTGCCATGTGGCCCAGGAACTGCTCGGCACCCTCGATTTCACCTGCCAGGGGGAGCGGATCAGCTTCCAGCGCCCCTGGAAGCGGCTGACCGTGCGGGAGGCGATCCTGGAATACGGCGATATCGACGCCAGGTCCCTGGCCGACCGGGATCTCGCCTATGCCTATGCCCAGCGGCTCGGCCTGGAGCTGCCGGCCGACATCGGCTACGGCAAGCTGATCACCGAGATCTTCGAGGAGGTGGCAGAAACCAGGCTGATCCAGCCGACCTTCATCACCGCCTATCCGACCGAAGTCTCCCCCCTGTCGCGGAAGAACGACCATGACCCCGACATCGTCGACCGTTTCGAGCTGTTCTGCGTCGGCCGGGAGATGGCCAACGCCTTCTCCGAGCTGAACGACCCGATCGACCAGAAGGAGCGTTTCCTGGCCCAGGTCGCGGAGAAGGCCAAGGGCGACGAAGAGGCCCACTACATGGACGAGGACTATATCCGGGCGCTGGAGTACGGCCTGCCCCCGACCGCCGGCGAGGGGATCGGCATCGACCGGCTGGTGATGCTCCTGACTGATTCACCCTCCATCAGGGACGTCATCCTGTTCCCCCAGTTGCGAAAAGAAAAATGATGGGGGTCAGGTCTACACATTTGACAAGTATTTGTCAAATGTGTAGACCTGACCCCTTCGGATTCCCAGATGCCTTACGAACTCTTCATCGGACTGCGCTATCTGAAGGTCAGGCGCAAGTCAGCCTTCATCTCCATCATCACCCTCATCTCCACCGCCGGCGTGGCGCTGGGGGTGATGGCCCTGATCGTAGTCCTGGCAGTGATGACCGGCTTCGAGGAGGACCTGAAGGAAAAGATCCTCGGCACCAATGCCCACATCGTGGTGCTCAAGTCGACCGGCGGGATCGACGACTACGACCCCCTGATCGACAGGCTGAAGGCATTCAAGGGGGTGGTCGCGGCTACCCCCTTCATCTACAACCAGGTGATGCTCTCCTCGGGGAAGAACGTTTCCGGCGTGGTGCTGCGCGGGATCGATACCAAGAGCGACCCGCTGGTCACCAACCTGCATAAGTCCCTGATCGAGGGGAAACTGACCGACCTGGACCCGCAGGCTTCTGCCCCCCTGAGCGGCGCCGAGCCTCCCCGTCCCGGCCTCATCATCGGCAAGGAACTGGCGAAAAACCTCAACCTGTACGTGGGGGACCAGGTCAACGTCATCTCCCCCCTGGGGAACATAACCCCCCTCGGGATGATCCCGAAACTGAAGCAGTTCAGGGTGGTGGGTCTGTTCAATACCGGCATGTTCGAATACGATACAACCCTGGCGTACGTATCGCTCGCCGAGGCCCAGTCCTTTCTCGGCCTCGACGACACGGTGACCGGCATCCAGCTCAAGGTCGAGGACGTCTACAAGACCGATGAACTCTCCCGCCAGATCAACCGGGAGCTCGGCTTCCCCCTTTACGCCCGTGACTGGATGCAGATGAACAAGAACATCCTGTTTGCGCTCAAGACGGAAAAAATGGTGATGTTCATCATCCTGACCCTGATCGTGCTGGTGGCCGCGTTCGGCATCGCCTCCACCCTGTTCATGGTGGTCATGGAGAAGACCAAGGATATCGCCATCCTGAAATCGATGGGGGCCACCGGCAGGAGCATCATGCGGATCTTCGTCCTGGAAGGGCTGATCATCGGCATAGTCGGAACCGCGGCCGGGGTGCTCGGGGGGCTCCTGATCGCCCTGAACCTGGAAAATATCGTCCGGCTGATCCAGCGGCTGACCGGGTTCGAGCTGTTCAGCAAGGACATCTACTACCTGGAGCGCTTTCCCTCCCAGGTGGTGCCCGCCGATGTGCTGCTGATCTCCGTCACCGCCGTTCTGATCTCCTTCGTGGCGACCCTCTACCCGGCCTGGCAGGCGTCGAGGATGGCCCCGGCGGAGGCACTGCGCTATGAGTAACCTGCTGGAGGTGATCGACCTCTCCAAATCGTTCGGCACCAGGGCAGGGAAGGTGGAGGTGCTGCGGGGGATCAACCTGCAGGTGGCGGCGGGGGAGACGATCGCCCTGGTCGGCGCCTCCGGAGCGGGGAAGAGCACCCTGCTCCATATCCTGGGGACCCTCGACCGCCCCAGTTCCGGCAGTCTGCTGTTCAACGGCGAGGAGGTCTTTCGCCGCAGCGATGCGGCCCTGGCGGCATTCAGGAACCGAACCATCGGCTTCGTCTTCCAGTTCCACCACCTGCTGCCGGAATTTTCCGCGCTGGAGAACGCCATGATGCCCGCGCTGATTGCCGGCATCCGGAGGAGCGAGGCCGAAGCCATGGCCTCCGACCTTCTGCGGGACGTGGGGCTCTCGCACCGCCTGACCCACAGGCCGGGGGAACTCTCCGGCGGCGAGCAGCAGCGGGTAGCCATTGCCCGGGCGCTGGTCCTGTCGCCCCAGCTTCTCCTCGCCGATGAGCCGACCGGCAACCTGGACATGAAGACGAGCGACGGGGTGCACGACCTGCTGGCAGAGATCCACCAGCGCAAAGGGATCACCCTGATGATCGTCACCCACAACGAAAGGCTGGCTGCCGGCATGGGGAAGATCATCAGGATGGTGGACGGAAGAATCGAGTGAATCAGCTGGCAACGTTTATGGTACCTTCGGGGGGATATTTGCTCCACATATTGCGAGGAATAGTGATTGCGGCGTTGTTTGCCCTTCTTTCCAACGGTGTCGCCTGCGCCGGGGAAGAGAAGATCGCCGAGCTGATCGTCAAGGGGAACCGGAGGATAGAATCCGTCGTCATCCTGAATGCGGTAAAGCTCAAGGCGGGGGAACCGCTTGCCATCGAGCAGGTGGACAGCGATATCCGCGCCATCTACAAACTCGGCTACTTCCAGGACGTCAAGGCCGAGACGGAAAAGAGCGACAAGGGTGTGGTCCTGATCTATACGGTCGTGGAGAAACCGATCGTCCGGGAAGTCAGGATCGACGGCAACAAGGAGATCTCCGCCGACAAGATCAGGGAGGCCTTCGCCCTGAAGCCGGGCGCGGTCTTTTCCGCCAAGGAACTGACCAGCGGGGTCAAGAAGGTCAAGAAGCTGTACAGCGACGATGGGTATTACCTGGCGGAGGTGGATGCAGCCACGGAAAAGCGCTCCGAGACGGAGCTCAGGGTGCTGCTCAAGATCAGCGAAGGGGAAAAGGTCCTCATCAAGAGAATAAGGTTTGAAGGTAACAGGGCCTTCTCTGACAGGAAACTGAAGAAGGAGATGGAGACCGGCGAGAAGTGGTTCCTCTCCTGGCTCACCGGCGGCGGCACCTACAAGGAAGAGGTGCTGAAGAACGATGTGGCCCTGGTCGCCGATCTCTATTACAACAACGGCTATGTCAACGTCAAGGTGGGGGAGCCGAAGGTGGAGCTCCTGGAGGACAAGAGCGGCCTGCTGGTCACCATCGGCATTACCGAGGGGGACCAGTTCAGGACCGGTTCCCTCGATTTCAAGGGCGATCTCCTGGTGGACAGGGAGGAGCTTGCCAAGAAGGTGAAGCTGAAGACCGGCGAAGTCTTCAGCAGGGGGGTTCTGCGGGGGGACATTTTTACCCTGACTGATCTATATGGCGACATGGGATACGCCTTTGCCAACGTCTCCCCCCTTTCCCAGGCCGATCCCGAAAAGAAAACCATCAACATCACCTTCGACTTCGAAAAGGGGGAGAAGGTCCACATCGACCGGATCAACATCAGCGGCAACACCAAGACCCGCGACAAGGTGGTGCGGCGGGAGATGCGGCTTGACGAGGGAGGGCTGTACGGCACGACCCCCCTGAAAAAGAGCAAGCAGAACCTGATGAACCTCGGATTCTTCGAGGAGGCGAACATTTCCACCGCCAAGGGGAGCGCCGCCAACAAGCTGAACGTCAACGTGGAGGTGAAGGAGAAGCCGACCGGCACCTTCAGCATCGGCGCCGGCTACAGCTCGCTGGACGGCTTGATCGGTCAGGGTTCGGTGCAGCAGGCGAATTTCCTCGGCCTGGGGCTCAAGGCCAACGCCGCAGCTTCCCTGGGGGGAAAGACGCAGACCTATAACGTGGGGCTGACCGACAACTATTTCATGGACACCAGATGGACCCTGGGGGCGGATATCTATCGCACCGAGCGGGATTACACCGATTACAGCAAGCGCGTCACCGGCGGCGACATCAAGGCGGGCTACCCCCTGTCCGAGACCTTGAGCACCTTGTGGGTCTACCGCTATGAAGACAAGAAGATTTTCGACATATCGGATGCCCTGCAGCAGAGCATTGCCCTGGGTCTGGAGACCCAGCCCGAAGAGACCTCGACCACGAGCTCCATCAGCGCCAGTCTCTCCCGAAACACCACCGACTACCGCCTCGATCCCACGAAGGGGATGGTCAACGGCCTCTCCGTTGAATTCGCCGGCCTCGGCGGGACCAACCGCTTCCTCCGCTTTATCGGCAATACCAGGGCCTATTTCCCGGTTATATGGGGGACGGTCTTTTCCCTTCATGGCGAGCTGGGCTACGTCGATGGGCTCGGCAAGGAAGTACCGATCGACGAGCGGTTCTATCTGGGGGGGATCAATACCCTCCGCGGCTACCGCAGCAGGGAGGTCGGCCCCAATGTCAGCAGTCCTGCCCCCGTGTCCACTCTACTTGGGGTCACTAGCGCCTCCGTCAACAGGGCCTTCACCGGCGGGGACACTGAAGCGTATTTCAACGCCGAGTTCACCTTTCCGCTCCTGAAGGAGGTGGGGCTCAAGGGGGTGGCGTTCTTCGACATCGGCAACGCCTATGATGGCTTTGACAGGATTTTCTCGACGAGCATGCAGGCGAGCTACGGCGCCGGCATCCGCTGGTTTTCCCCGATCGGGCCGCTGCGGCTGGAGTACGGCATCCCCCTCAATCCGCGCTCCGGTATAGACAGTGCCAGCGGAAAACTGGAATTCTCGATAGGGAGCTTTTTCTAACATATCTTTTTTCTAAGGAGAAACCAGATGAAAAGGATTATCACCGCATTTGCCCTCGCACTCTCCCTTGCCCTTGCCCCGGCCGCCTTCGGCGCCGACGGGGTGAAACTCGGTTCCGTGGACATCCAGAAGGTCCTGATCCTGTCTGATGCCGGCAAGCAGGCCAAGGAACAGCTTGCAGCCAAGGGAAACAAGTACGAGGCGGAGAAGAACAGCCGGGAGGAGGAGCTGAAAAAGCTGAAGGGGGAGCTGGAGAAGCAGAGCGTCCTCCTTTCCGAATCCGCGCGGGGCGCCAAGGAGAAGGACTACCAGCAGAAGCTGAAGGAATACCAGCGCTTTCTCAAGGATGCCCAGGAAGACCTCCAGGCGAAGAACGACGAACTGACCAACCAGATCGTTGAAGAGATCGTCAAGACCATCCAGGAGTACGGCAAGAACAACGGCTATTCTTTCATCTTCGTCAAGAACGACAGCATGATCTACCTGGACGAGAAGGCCGACGTGACCGACGAGATCCTGAAGGTGTTCAACGAGGCCAAGAAAAAATAGTTCGAGGTTCGAGGTTCGAGGTTTATGTTGAGCAGCGAACATCGAACAGATTTTTCCAGGAGATCAGCGTGGGAAAGACTCTTAAAGAGCTGGCCGGGTATCTCGGCGGCACGGTAATCGGCGACGGGGAGACCCTGATCCGGGGGCTCGCCGGCCTGGACGACGCCAAGGCGGGGGAGATCACCTTCCTTGCCAACCCCAGGTACGCCGCCAAGGTGGCGACCACCGGGGCAACGGCGGTGGTCCTTCCGCCGGGGGCCGACCCCTGCGGCAAAGACGGCATCGAGGT
The DNA here is from genome assembly GCA_023701365.1 of Geobacteraceae bacterium. GTDB lineage: Bacteria > Desulfobacterota > Desulfuromonadia > Geobacterales > Geobacteraceae > JAMPXD01. The sequence goes on along the minus strand of JAMPXD010000001.1, from coordinate 58,864 downwards.
GAAAAACCCCTATCTCGCCTTCGCCAAGCTCCTTACCCTGTTCACCTCCCGGCCGTACCGGTCCCGCGGGGTGATGGAAGGGGCGCGCATCGGGAGCAACGTGACGATGGGAAGGGAGGTCGCGGTCTATCCCGGGGCATTCGTCGGAGACGGCGTGAAGCTCGGGGAGAGAGTGACCCTCCATCCGGGCGTCGTCCTTTACGAGGGGGTGGAGCTGGGGGACGACGTCACCCTTCACGCCAACGTCACCGTGCGCGAGCGGTGCCGCATCGGCAGCCGGGTCATCGTCCACAGCGGCGCCGTGATCGGCAGCGACGGCTTCGGCTATGCGCCGGACGGCGCGGCGTGGTACAAGATCCCCCAGATCGGCATCGTGGTGATCGAGGATGATGTGGAGATCGGCGCCAATGCGGCCATCGACCGGGCCGCCCTCGAAGTCACCCGGATCGGGCGCGGCACCAAGATCGACAACCTGGCGCAGATCGCCCACAACTGCGTGATCGGCGCGAACTGCATGATCGTATCCCAGGTGGGAATTGCCGGCAGCGTCAAGGTGGGGGAGCATGTGACCCTGGCGGGGCAGGTCGGGGTCGCCGGCCACCTGGAGGTCGGCGACAACGTCATGGTGGGGGCAAAGTCGGGGATCACCCACAGTATCCCGGCCGGCCAGATGGTGAGCGGCATACCGGCCTTCTCCCACCGGGAGTGGCTCAGGGCATCGGCGGTCTTTCAGACGCTTCCCGAGCTGCGCAGGACGGTAAGCGCGCTGGAGAAGAAGGTGCAGGAACTGGAGGAGAAACTCGCCGGAAAATGTTAGGGGCGAGACAGCCTCCTCCGCCAAAGCAGCTGCGGCGGCTGGATGCGCCGCACTCCGTCTGCAAAGCCGCAAAACGGGCGAGGCATGCCTCGCCCCTACATAACCATTCAATGCGATAAGGAGCCACCATGCTTGACATCAACGAGATCATGAAGATCCTCCCCCACCGCTACCCGTTCCTCCTGGTTGACCGGGTCGTGGAGCATGAGCCGGGAAAAAAGATCGTCGGGATCAAGAACGTCACCATCAACGAGCCCTTTTTCCCGGGGCATTTCCCCGGCCATCCGGTGATGCCCGGGGTCCTTCAGATCGAGGCGATGGCCCAGGTGGGAGGAATCCTCGCCTATCTCGCCTCCAACGACGACATCCGCCAGAAGGTCTGCTACTTCGTTGCCATCGACAATGCCAAGTTCCGTCGGCCGGTCATGCCGGGCGACCAGCTCCGCATCGAGATGGAGGCCATCTCGAACCGCCGCAATATCTGGTGTTTCAACGGCAAGGTCTTCGTCGACGGCAAGCTGGCGACCGAGGCCGAGCTGAAGGCGACCTTCGCGGATAAATAGCGCGGTTGTAGGGGCGAATCTTGTATTCGCCCGCTGAAAGGGCGATCACAAGGATCGCCCCTACTGTCACGGAGTGACCATGATCCATCCCACCGCCGTCATCCACCCTGACGCGCAATTGGCCAGCAATGTGGAGGTCGGTCCCTACGCGGTGATCGGCGCACATGTGCGCATCGGACGCGGCACCAAGATCGGCGCCCATGCGGTGATCGACGGCTGGACCGAGATCGGCGAGGACAACCAGATATTCCATCTCGCCTCGGTCGGAGGGGTCCCCCAGGACCTGAAGTACAAGGGAGAGGAGACCTGGCTGAGGATCGGCAACAGTAACATCTTCCGGGAGTTCGTCACCATCCATCCAGGCACCGTGACCGGCGACGGCGAAACCACCATCGGCGACGGCAACCTGTTCATGGCATACTGCCACGCGGCCCATGACTGTCATATCGGCAACAACGTGGTGATGGCCAATGGCGCGACCCTGGCCGGTCATGTGCGGGTCGAGGATTACGCCATTCTCGGCGGGCTTACCGCCGTTCACCAGTTCGTCACTATCGGCGCTTACACCATGGTCGGTGGTGGCGCCATGGTGGGCCAGGATGTCCCCCCTTATACCATCGCCACCGGCGACCGCGCCAGGCTGCGCGGACTCAATATGGTGGGGCTGCGCCGCCGGGGCTTTCCCGAGGAGACCATCAGGTCACTCAAGAAGGCCTATAAGATCCTGGCCTTCTCCAAGCTGCGGATTGCCGATGCGCTGGAAAGGATCAGGAACGAGATCCCCATGCTCCCGGAGTTGGCGCGTTTCATCGAATTTATCGAAAAATCGGAAAGGGGAATATGCCGTTGATGAAAAAGCTCAGGACCGCAGTTGTGGGTGTCGGTTATCTGGGGCAGTTCCATGCCGAGAAATATGCCCAGCTGACCAATGCCGAGCTGGTGGCGGTGGTCGACAGCGACCGGCAGCGGGCAGACGAACTCGCCGCCAAATTGGGGACGAGGGGGGTTGCCGATTACCGGCAGATCCTCGATGAGGTGGACGCCGTCAGCATCGTGGTGCCGACCCAGTATCATTTCGAGGTGGCGCGGGCGTTTCTCGAAAGGGGGGTCCATGTCCTGCTGGAGAAGCCGATTACCACTACCCTGGCCGAGGCGGACGAACTGATCAGGATTGCCCGGGAGCGGGGCGCGGTATTCCAGGTGGGCCACCTGGAGCGGTTCAATCCGGTGGTCATTGCCCTCGACGGCCTCCTCACCAAGCCCGGTTTCATCGAATCGATCCGGATCGCCCCGTTCAAGCCGCGGGGAACCGACGTCAACGTGGTGCTCGATCTGATGATCCACGACATCGACATCATCCAGAACATGGTAAAGTCGCCGATCAAGCAGATCAACTCCATCGGCACGCCGGTCTTCACCGACGAGGAGGATATCGCCAACGCCCGGATCCTCTTCGCGAACGGCTGCGTGGCAAATGTCACGGCGAGCCGGATAAGCCTCAAGAGCGAGCGGCGGATGAGGATCTTTCAGGCCGACTCCTACATCTCCGTCGATTTCCAGAACAAGAAGCTGGCCCAGTTCCGCAAGGGGGAAGGGGAGATGTTTCCGGGGGTCCCCAATGTCAAGATGGAGGAGAAAAGCTTCGAGCCGGGGGATGCCCTGAAGAGCGAGATTGAGTCTTTCCTCGATGCCATAGTGACCGGCAGGCCGCCGGTGGTGACCGGCGAAGACGGCAGGCGGGCGCTGGAGACGGCGCTGATGATCAACAAGAAACTGTAGGGGCGAACGGCGTTCGCCCTTTGGGCGCATGCCATGCGCCCCTACAGATAACGTATTTACAAGTGAGGTGTTACGCATGATTCCAATGGTTGACCTGAAGATTCAGTACCACCAGATCAAGGAGGAGATTGACAGGGGGGTTCTGGAGGCGCTGGAGAAGACCCAGTTCATCCTCGGCCCCAATGTGAGCGCCTTTGAAAACGAGGCGGCCGCCTGTCTCGGGGTGAAGCACGCAGTGGCGGTTGCCTCCGGCACCGATGCGCTCCACCTGGCCCTGGCTGCGGCCGGGATAGGGGAGGGGGACGAGGTGATCACCTCACCCTTCACCTTCATCGCCACCGCCGAGGCGATCCGTTACGTGGGGGCCACCCCGGTCTTCACCGACATCGACCCGCGCACCTTCAACATCGACCCGGCCGGGATCGAGGCGGCCATCACCCCGCGCACCCGGGCCGTCCTGCCGGTTCACCTGTTCGGCCAGCCGGCCGACATGGCGCCGATCGAGGCGATCTGCAAGAAACACGGCCTGCTCCTGATCGAGGACTGCGCCCAGTCGTTCGGCGCGGCCACTGGCCCCCGGATGACCGGCGCGATCGGCGCCGCCGGCTGCTTCAGCTTTTTCCCGAGCAAGAACCTCGGCTGTTACGGCGACGGCGGCATGGTGACCACCAATTCCGAAGAGCTGGCGGAGCAGCTGAAGGTATTGCGCAACCATGGCAGCAAGGTCCGCTACCACCACTCGGTGATCGGCTACAACAGCCGCCTCGACGAGATCCAGGCGGTGATCCTGCGGGTCAAGCTGAAGAGGATCGGGGCTTACAGCGAGGGGCGCCGCCGTGTTGCCCATCTCTACTCCGAGCTCCTGCAGGGGAGCGTGGTGACTCCCCCGTACGAGGACGGCAAGGGGGTCCATGTCTACCACCAGTACACGGTGCTGACCGACCGTCGCGACGCGATCATGGCGGCACTCACCGCCGCCGGCATCGCCTCGGCCATCTACTATCCGATCCCGCTGCACCGCCAGGAGGTGTTTGCCGCCGCCTATCAGGGGGTCTCCCTGCCGGTTGCCGAGGAGACGGCGGCCCGCTGCATGTCGCTCCCGGTCTTCCCGGAGATGACCGAGGCGCAGGTGCGGGAGGTAGTAGCGGTCATAAAGAGCGTCTAGAGTGACAAGTGCGGAATGCGGAATGCGGAATGCGGAATGCGGGGGAGAGGGTTCAATTCGACACTCCGCACTCCGCACTCCGCATTTGCAAAAACGTATCATGATCGTTGCCGGCGAGGCCTCGGGGGACCTCCACGGTGCCAACCTGGTTAAAGAGGCCACGAGGCTCGATCCCTCAGTATCCTTCTTCGGCATCGGCGGCCCGCGGATGCGGGAGGCGGGTGTCGAGACCCTGGTGGACGCCTCGCAGATGGCCGTGGTCGGTCTGGTGGAGGTGATCGCCCATTTCAACGTCATCAGCCACGCCTATCTCACCCTGAAGAAGATCATCACCTCGGAACCGCCGGACCTCCTGATCCTGATCGACTACCCCGATTTCAACCTGCGGATCGCCAGGCTGGCCAGAAAGGCGGGGGTGAAGGTCCTCTACTACATCAGCCCCCAGGTCTGGGCATGGCGGGTGGGGCGGGTGAAGAAGATCGGCCGGGTGGTGGACCGGATGGCGGTGGTCTTCCCTTTTGAGCTCCCCTTTTACGAGAGGGAGGGGGTGCCGGTCACCTTTGTCGGTCACCCCCTGGTGGATGTGGTCCGCCCCACCGGGGATCGGGCCTCGGCCCAGGCGAGCTTCGGCCTCGATCCCGGCCGGCGCACGGTCGGCCTCTTTCCCGGCAGCCGCCGGGGGGAGATCAAGAGTCTCCTGCCGACCATCCTGGATTCGGCAAAGCTCCTGAAGGAGCGCTTCCCCGACCTGCAGTTCATCCTGCCGCTCGCCTCCAGCCTTACCAGGTCGGACCTCGATCCCTGTCTCGCTGCCGCAGGCCTGGAAATAAAGGTCGTGGAAGGGCGGGGCTACGACGTCATGCAGGTCTGTGACGCCATCATCACCGTGTCGGGGACGGTGACCCTGGAAATCGCCCTGATGGGGGTGCCGATGGTGATCATCTACCGGGTTTCCCCCTTCACCTATGAGGTCGGCAGGCGCCTCATCAGGGTGGACCATATCGGCATCTGCAACATCGTGGCGGGCGAGCGGGTGGTTCCGGAGCTGATCCAGCACGACGCGGAGCCGGCACGGATCGCGGCCGAGATCGCCAGCATGCTGACCGATGCCGGCCGGGCCGCAGCCATCAAGACCAGCCTGCACACAGTCAGAGAGAAACTGGGGGAGGGGGGCTGCTCGACACGGGTGGCCGAACTGGCCCTCGCCATGCTCCATAAAGGCCGCACAGAATGAACACGTTCCTCCGTCTTATCGCCTACAGCCGCCCCTACTGGCCGCGGATAGTTGTCGCCGCCCTGGCCTCCCTTACCGTCGGCGGCATGGATGGCGTCTTCGCCTACCTGTCGGGACGGCTCGTCAAGCAACTGTTCGAGCAGAGCAACTGGCAGATCCTCACCTGGCTGCCGCTGGGGATTGTCGCCATCTTCCTCGTCCGCGGACTCGGCCGCTATGTCAACGACTACTTCATCAGGACCGCAGGGCAGCTCGCCATCCAGGACATCCGCAACGAGCTCTACCGCCGCAATATCAGGCTCGGGCTCGGTTATTTCAATCGCCACCAGGTCGGGGGACTGATGTCGCGGGTGCTGAACGACGTGAGCATGATGCAGGAAGGGGTGGCGGTGGTCATCACCGGCTTTTTCCGCGACGGCTTCGGCGCCCTGTTTCTCCTCGGCGTGATCTTTTACCTCAACTGGAAGCTGGCCATCATCGCCTTCTTTGTCCTCCCTGCCACCATCTATCCGGCCCAGAAAATCGGGCGGCGGATCAAGAACGTGGCCCGTGAGAGTCAGGGGCGGATGGGGGACCTGACGAGCATCCTCCAGGAGAGCTATGCCGGGATCAAGGTGCTCAAGGCCTTCGGCCTCGAGGAGCGGGAAGCCGGCAAGTTCGCCGCTGCCAACCGCGAGTTCTACCATTTTGTCCGGAAGGGGATCAAGTACGAGGGGATCTCGGTGCCGGTGATGGAGCTGCTGACCTCCCTGGGCGTTGCCGGCGTCTTCTGGGCGGGGCTCTCCATGGTGCGGAGCGGTACCCTGAAGCCGGAGAACCTCCTCTCGTTCGTTGCCGCCATGGTCCTGCTCTACAACCCGGTCAAGAAGCTCAACAACCTCTACAACAACCTCCAGCGCTCCCTCGGGGCCGCCGAGCGGGTCTTCGAGGCGATCGCCGAGGTTCCCGAGATCGTCGAGCCCCCTGCCCCGGTGGCGCTGTCGCGCGCCCGGGGGGGGGTGGAGTTCCGCAACGTGTCGTTTCGCTACCAGGATGAGCTTGTCCTGAGCAACATCAACCTCAAGGCGGAGCGGGGAGAGCTGGTGGCCTTCGTCGGCCCGTCCGGGGCCGGCAAGACAACCCTGGTCTCCCTCATCCCCCGCTTCTACGACGCCACCGAGGGGGCTGTGCTGATCGATGGCGTGGAGGTCCGCCAGCTTGCCCTGCGGGACCTGATGGCCCAGATTGCCCTGGTGGACCAGGAGACCTTCCTCTTCAACGATACCATCGCCAACAACATCCGCTACGGCAAGCCCGATGCCTCCGATGCCGAGGTGGAGGCGGCCGCGCGGGCCGCCTTTGCCCACGATTTCATCCTGGAGATGCCGGACGGCTACGGGACCGGCATCGGCGACCGTGGGGTGCGACTCTCCGGCGGCCAGCGGCAGCGGATCTGCATCGCCCGGGCGATCCTCAAGGATGCGCCTATTCTCATCCTCGACGAGGCAACCAGCGCCCTCGATTCGGAAAGCGAGCAGATGGTGCAGAGGGCGCTGAACAACCTGATGGCCAACCGGACCACCTTCGTCATCGCCCACCGCCTCTCGACCATTCTCCATGCCGACCGGATTGTGGTGCTGGAGAACGGGGCGATCGCCGGCACCGGCCGTCATGACCAGTTGCTGGCGGAGGGTGGCCTCTACAGGAAACTTTACGACATGCAGTTCCAGCTTTGATGAAAGAGTACCTGAAGGGGTTGAAAAACCGCCTCGCCGGCGGTATCCTGCCGAAACTGCTCTATCTGCTGATCCGGGCATTGTTCGCCACCATCCGGATGCGGACAATCGGCGGCGACATCCCCCGGGCTTTTCACGACCGGGGCGAAGGGACGATCATCGTATCCTGGCACGGCAGGCTCCTGCCGGTCCCTTTCGCCTACAGCGGAAGGGGCGCCCACTGCCTGATCAGCACCCATGGTGACGGGGAGATCATCGCCAATGTCGTGAAGCGCTTCGGTATCGGCGTGGTACGCGGCTCTTCCTCGAAGGGGGGAAAGAAGGCCTTTCTGGAGATGGTGCAGCTGGCCCGGGACAACCGCGACCTGGGGATCACCCCGGACGGTCCGCGGGGGCCCGCCGAAACGGTGAAGCCGGGGGTAGCCAGGCTGGCCCGCCTGACCGGCAGGGCGGTCGTCCCCGTTGCCTTCTCCTGCTCCCGCGCCACGCGCTTCGCCAGCTGGGACCGGTTCATGCTCCCCCATCCGTTTTCCCGGGGGGGCTTTGTCTGGGGTGAGCCGCTCTACTACCGGGAAGGTGAGGATATCGAGGCTTTTCGTCTGCGCATCGAACAGGCACTGCGGGAGACCACGGCCCGGGCCGACAGCTATTTCCGCTCATGATCCATCTTGTTTACGATATAGCCCTTTGGCTGGCTCTCCCTCTGGTGCTCGCCTATCATTTCTTCCGGTCAGTCCGGAGGAACAGGCCGGCGGCCTTTGCCGAGCGCTTCGGCGCCATTGCGCCGGGCGACCTGGCGCTGCTGGGCGGGCAACGGCCGATTCTTGTCCATGCCGTCTCGGTGGGGGAGACCATTGCCGTGAGGCCCCTCCTCAAGGCACTGAAGGAAAGGTTTCCCGACAGCAAGATCGTCCTCTCCAACGGCACGGAAACCGGGAGGAGCATTGCCCGGACGCTCCCCGAGGCCGACCTCTGCATCTATTTCCCGTTCGATTACCGGTTTGCCGTCAGGAGGCTCCTCGGCCGCATCCGCCCATCCCTCATCCTGGTTGTGGAGACCGAGATCTGGCCGAACTTCCTCCGCAGCGCGCGTGAGATGGGGGTTCCGGCGGTGCTGGTGAACGGCCGCATCTCCGACCGCTCCTTCGGCCGCTATCTCTGCCTGCGCCGGTTTTTTGCCGTGATCCTCGGCGACTTTGCCCGGTTCTGCATGCAGACCGAAGAGGACGCCCGGCGCATCGTCGCCATCGGGGCGCCTCCCGACCGGGTTGAGGTCGCCAGGAACCTCAAGTACGACCTGGCAGTTGCTCCTTCCTCGGCGGCCGGCAAGGCGGAGCTGCGGAACGGCTTCCGTATCCCCCCGGACGTACCGGTCTTTACCGCCGGCAGCACCCACCAGGGGGAAGAGGAAGCGGCCATCTCCGCCTATCGGCTGCTCCTCGCCAGGGGGCTGGAGCTCCTGCTGGTCCTGGCGCCGCGACATCCCGAGCGGGTTCCCCAGGTGGCGGAGCTCTTGCGGCGGGCGGGGATACCGTTCACCCTGCGCTCACAGCTCGCCGGCCGCACCGCCCTGTTCCGCCCGGGAGAGGCGCTCCTGGTCGATACCGTCGGCGAGCTGCTGCGCTTCTATGACGTTTCCGAGCTGGTCTTCGTCGGCGGGAGCCTGGTGCCGACCGGCGGCCACAATGTCCTGGAGCCGGCATCGTTGCGGGTGCCGGTCCTGTTCGGCCCCCACATGAGCAACTTCCGGGAGGCGGCGGCCCTCATTCTCTCCTGCGGCGGCGGCCTCCAGGTGCGGGATGGGGCGGAGCTGGCCGCTGCCCTCGAAGAGCTCCTGAAAGACGAGACGCGGCGCCATGCCATGGGGGCGAGCGGGGCGCGGCTGATGGAGGAAAACAGCGGCTCGACCGCCCTCCACCTGCAAGTCGTCGAGAAGCTGCTGGCCGCTGGCCGCTAGCCGCTAGCCGCTGGTCACTGGTCACTGGTCACTGGTCACTGGTCGCTGCGAGGTGTTGATGGCAAAGGCTGAACGATATTTCCGGGAGATCTGGGACGGAAAACGGCGCGGACCTTGCGACCGGCTGTTACTGCTCCTCCTGGCGCTCCTGTCGTTCCCGTACTCGCTTGCTCTGCGCCTGCGGGCCGCAGCCTATGCGGCGGGACTGCTCCGGTCGCACCGCCTGCCGCGGCCGGTCATCTCGGTGGGCAACCTGACGGTCGGCGGCACCGGCAAGACCCCGGCTGCCGCCATGCTGGCGCAGTACTTCATTGCCAGGGGGAAACGGGTGACGCTCCTCTCCCGCGGCTATGGCGGGACATTGCGCGGAGAGGGGATCGTCTCGGACGGCACGACCCTTTTTCTCACCCCCGGGGAGGCGGGTGACGAGCCCTGTCTCCTGGCAGCCACCGTTCCGGGGCTCGCCGTGGTGGTCGGCGCCGACCGTTACCGGGCCGGTCTGCTGGCCATGGAGCGGCTCGCCCCTGATGTCTTCATTCTCGACGACGGCTTCCAGCACCTGCGGCTCATGAGGGACCTGAACATCCTCCTCCTGGACAGCAGCCGCCCCTTCGGCAACGGCCGGACCCTGCCGGCGGGCCTGCTGCGGGAACCGCGGTCGGCGGCGGAGCGGGCCGACCTGATCATCTATACCCGCTGCAGCGGCGAGGGAGAGCCGGCCCATTTTCCGGGCAAGCCCGCCTGTCGGGCGTTTCATCATCTGGTGGGGCTGACCTCCCTTGCCGGGGGCGCGGTGCGCCCCTTCGCCGATCTCAAAGGTTTGCGCGGGTTGGCATTCGCGGGCATCGCCGATCCCGCCCCCTTTTTCCATGACCTGGCGGAGGAGGGGCTCTCCCTTGCCGCCACCCTCCCTTTCCCGGACCATTGCCGCTACGGGGAGGGTGAGGTGGCCGCCATCCTTGCCGCCGCGGCGGCGTGCGGGGCAGACTACCTGATTACCACCGAAAAGGACGGGGTCAAGCTCGGACCTTATCGGGAGCGGCTGGGGAACGGCTATGCCGTGCCCCTCGAGATGTGGGTGGCGGACCCGGGGCACCTGGTGGCCCTTCTCGACAAACTTCTTTGAAAAAGGTGGCAGGATATGGCACTATCGGAACAACTGCTGCAAATTCTCGTCTGCCCCGGCTGCAAGGAGGGGGTTACGCCCCTGGAAGACGAATCGGCCCTGCTCTGCGCTAGATGCGGCCTGAAATATCCGATCCGGGACGGGATACCGGTCATGCTCATTGAGGAAGCGGAGAAACTGGATGGAGATTGACAAGGCAAAAAAGAGGATTCTGGTGCTCAGGTACCGCTTCATCGGGGATACCATTCTGACGGTCCCCTTCCTGAGGAACCTGCGCCATGCAGAACCTGACTCATACATTGCCTGGGTGGTGGCCCCGGGTTCCACCGAAGTGATCAACGGCATTCCTTACGTGGATGAACTGATATTCTGGGACCCGGTTACCATTCATGCCGGCTGCCGGGGGACGCACCGGACGTTGCGTGCCAAGCTCGCCTTCATCAGGGATCTGCGTGCCAGGCGCTTTGACAAGGCCTACGTGTTGAAGCGCTCTCTGTCGAGCGCCCTGATGGCCTTTCTTGCTTCGGCCAGGGAGCGGATCGGCTTCGACACGGAAGGGCGCGGCTTTCTCCTGACCAGGCGGCTCCCCTACCGTCATGACCGGCACGAAGTGGAGAATTTCCTGGAAGTCCTCAAGGTCGACGGAATTCCGGTGGTCGATGATCATCTCGAATCGTGGCTCACGGCTGATGAAATGCTGGAGGCGGAGCAGCTGATCGCGCCGGCCGCCGGCGCAAGACTGCTGGCGATCCATCCCTTCTCCTCGACCGGGGGGAGGAGCTGGCCCCTGGAAGATTTTGCCCGGGTAGCAACTGCTCTCCATGCCAGCTACGGTTTCTGCCCGGTCGTTCTCGGCGGCGGCGGGGACCGGGAGGCGTTTCAGGCATGCCGGGATCTCTTTCCCGCAGATACCATCGATCTGGTCGGCCGCTCTTCCATCAAGGTCCATATGGCGGTGCTCAGGAAATGCGCGCTCTTTGTCGGCAACGACAGCAGCAACATGCATATGGCGGCGGCATCGGGTACCCCGACCATCGCCCTGTTCGGCCCTTCTTCGCCGACCCGCTTCGGTCCCTGGGGTAAGAACGCCAGGGTGATCTACCGCGCCTTTTCCTGTTCACCCTGCCGGCAGAAATTCTTCACCGAGTGCGACCCCTCCCCGCGGATGAAACCGGCCTGCATCGAGGCGATCTCGGTGGATGACGTTTTGCGGGAATGCCAGACCCTCCTCGGTGAGGTGGCGCGCAGATGATGTCCCTGAAAAGAGAGAATCGCACCAGAATATCGGCGGTGGTCCGGACCTTCAACGAGGAGAGCAACATCCGGGAGTGCCTGGAGAGCCTTGCCTGGGCCGACGAGCTCATCGTCGTCGACTCCTGCAGCAGCGACGGCACGGTGGCGATCGCCCGGGAATTCACCGACCGGGTCATCATCCGGCCGTGGGCCGGGCATATCGCCCAGAGCCAGTTCGCCACCGATCAGGCGGCCAACCTCTGGGTGCTCCACGTGGACGCCGACGAACGGGTCACCCCGGAGCTCAGGGACGAAATCCTCGCCCTCGACCTGGAGAACAGCAGCTACGACGCCTACGACATGCCGCGCCGCCACTGGTTCATGCGGCGCTGGATCAACCATTCCGGCTGGTATCCAGACCGCAACATCAGGCTCTATCGGAAGGACCGCTGCTGGTGGGGGGGGTATGCCCCCCACGACAAGATCCAGGTCCCCGGCCGCCTGGCGAGCCTCAAGGGGGACCTGCACCACTTCATCTACCGGGACATGGCCCACTTTGCCGCCACCAAGAACTCCTATTCGACCCTGACCGCCATCGACCACAGCCGCTCGGGACGGCGGGCCACCATCATCCATTTCACCCTGCGCCCCTTCTACGCCTTCCTCCACCGCTACCTGGTCCGGGGCGGGTTCCTCGACGGCCTCCCCGGTTTCGTCATTGCGGTCATGGAGGCCCACTGCGTCTTTCTCAAATATGTAAAGCTGTACGAAATCCAGCGCAAGCTGATGCGCTTTCCGGATTGACGCCACTTCCGGCATCTTATGGTGGTAGCGGTAACCGGGCCGCTCTCTGGCGGCAGGTCCGGATTGCGGCAGAGGATGATCATGGCATATAACGACGGCATCAGCGTGGTAATCCCCACCTACAACGGCGAGGGGCTCCTCCGGGAAAATCTCCCCTCGGTCATCGACGCCCTGGAGAGCTGGGGGGGGGAGTACGAGCTCGTCGTGGTGGACGACTGCAGCACGGACGGGAGCCGCGCCTTCCTCGCCACGCTCCCCCGGGTAAGGGTGCTGGTCAATCGGGTGAACATGGGCTTTTCCAGGAGCTGCAATGCCGGGATGCTGGCAACGCGTTATCCTGTCTGCCTCTGCATCAACAACGACGTCCGCGCCACCCCCGGCTTCGTCGCCCCGCTTCTGAGCCACTTCGCCGACCCGACGGTGTTCGCGGTTACCCCCAATATCCTGGTTGAGCGGGAAGGCCGGAACCAGGGGGTCGTGACCGCCCTCTACGGCAAGGGGTTTCTCAAGGGGAGCTTTGCGGCGCTCGACGAATCAGGGGGAGAGCGGGAGAACCTGTATGCCATCGGCGCCTGCGTGGCGTACGACATGGGGAAGTTCCGGGCTCTCGGCGGCTTCAGCGAGATCTACACCCCCTACCTGTTCGAGGACGTGGACATCTCCTACCGGGCCTGGAAGCGGGGGTGGCGCAGCGTCTACGAGCCGGGCGGGGGAGTGTACCACTATTCGAGCGCCTCCATCGGCAGGACGCGGAAACGGCAGAAGCGCAGGATCTATTTCCGCAACCGGTTCCTGTTCCACTGGATCAACCTCACCGATCCCCCCTTTGTCGCCCGCAATCTGTTCCATACTTTCCTGCGGCTGGCGGTCAGCTTCCTCTGGTGCGATTTCACTTACTACGCAGCCTTCGGCGACGCCCTGAAGCGGTTCGGCGAGGTGCAGCGGCTGCGCCGGGCGGCACTCCCCCATCTCCGGCTGGGGGACAAGGACATTCTGCAGCGGACGGCCAAACATGGTAGATGAGGCGATTACGATGCCACCAGGAGGGGGGGACGGCGTGTCCGACCTTATCGACGACGGTCAGTTCAACATAGGCCATATCTGCACCCGCCGGCAGTGCGAGCAGGGGAGGGGGGAGAAGGTCGCCATGCGCTGGGTTTCGCCCGCCATGGAGAGGGCCGACTATACCTTCCGCGACCTGGATGACGAGAGCAGCCGCTTCGCCAATGTGCTCCAATCGCTCGGTTACGGGAGGGGGGATGTCTTCTTCACCTTTCTCCCCAAGATGCCCGAACAGTTCTTCGCCTTCCTCGGCGCCCTCAAGCTCACCGTGGTGGCAGGCACCCTTTTTTCCAACTTTGGCGAGGAGGCACTCCTCGACCGGCTCGGCGACTCACGGGCCAGGGGGGTCGTCACCAAGAAGGGGCTGGTTCGCAAGATTGCCCGGGTCCGCGACCAGCTCCCTTGCCTCCGCCACATCATCGTGGTGGACATCGACGAGCACCAGTCGGCCGACGTCCTGAGCTACCGCCAGTTGATGCGGGAGGCGAGCGCAGAGTTCACCGCCCCCTTTACCCCGGCCGAGACGCCGTCGGTCCTCCACTACACCTCCGGCTCCACCGGCAAGCCGAAGGGGGTGCAGCATCTCCACCGCAGCGTCCTCCATCAGCACCAGACAGCGCGGGAGATCCTCGGCCTCGGCGCGAACGAGACCTACTGGTGCACCGCCGACCAGGGGTGGGTCACCGGCACCTCCTACGGGATCATCGGTCCCTGGAGCCTTGGCGTAACCCAGATCCACTTCGGCGGCGGCTACAATGCGGAGCATTGGTTCAGGGTGCTGGAGGAGGAGGGGGTGACCGTCTGGTACACCGCGCCGACCGCGCTCAGGATGCTCCTCAGGGAGGATCGGGAACTCTTCGGGCGGTTTCGCCTCGACCGCCTCAAGCAGATCTTCAGCGTCGGCGAGCCCCTCAATCCGGAGGTGATCCACTGGGCGCGCCGCACCCTCGGCAGGGAGATCCATGATACCTGGTTCCAGACCGAAACCGGGGCGATCATGATCGCCAACCGCCCCGGCCTGGAGGTCCGCCCCGGCTCCATGGGGAAACCGGTTGCCGGGATCGAGGCCGCCATCATCGGCGACGACGGCACCCCCCTGCCGGACGGGGAGCAGGGGAACCTCTGCGTCAAGGCGGGGTGGCCCTCCATGTTCGCCGGCTACCTGAACAACGAGGCGGTCTACCGGCAGAAGTTCCGCGGCGGCAACTATTTTTCCGGTGACACCGCCTACCGGGACGAGGACGGCTACTTCTGGTTCCTCGGCCGCAGTGATGACGTCATCAACACTGCGGGGCACCTCATCAGCCCCTTCGAGATCGAGAGCGCCCTGCTGGAGATCCCGGAGGTGGCGGAATCGGGGGTCATCGGCGCGCCGGACGAGCTCCTCTTCGAGAAGGTGGTGGCCTTTGTCGCCCTCCACCGGCAGTTCTCCCCTTCCCGGGAGCTGGAACTGAAGATCAGACTGCACGTCAGCAACAGGCTCTCATCCATCGCCACTCCGCAGGAGATCGTCTTCACCGGCGCGATCCCGAAGAACAAGAGCGGCAAGATCATGCGCCGGGTCCTGAAGGCCGGCTACCTCGGCCAGGACGCCGGCGACATTTCAACACTGGAGATATGACATGACGACCATGGAAACGCTCACCGAAATTTTCCGCCAGGTCTTCGATGACCCCGGCATCGTCCTCAAGAGGGAAACCAAGTAAGTTAGGCGAAAAGGGTCAGATACCATGAGCAGAGCTGAAACCATCGACACATTGGCGATCTTCACCGGCAAGCCGGCGTTTCCCGAAAAACTCTATGTCGGCCGCCCCAACATCGGCAACCGCGACAGTTTCATGGAGCGGATCGGCGACATCCTTGACCGGCGCTGGTTGACCAATGAAGGCCGCTACGCCCAGGAATTCGAGAGCAGGCTTGCCGAGCTGGCGGGCGTTCGGCACTGCATCACCATGTGCAATGCCACCATCGCCCTGGAGATCACCATCCGGGCGCTAGGGCTGGCGGGTGAGGTGATCGTGCCGTCCTTCACCTTCATCGCCACCCCCCATTCACTGCAATGGCAGGAGATCACGCCGGTTTTTTGCGACATCGACCCCCTCACCCACAACATGGATCCGCGCCGGGTCGAGGAACTGATCACGCCGCGCACCACCGGGATCATCGGGGTGCACGTCTGGGGGAGGCCCTGCGCGGTTGAACCATTGACGGAAATTGCCCGTCGGCGCGGGCTGAAACTCCTGTTCGACGCGGCCCACGCCTTCGGCTGTTCGCACCGGGGAGAGGCAATCGGCGGGTTCGGAGACGCGGAAGTCTTCAGCTTCCATGCCACCAAGTTCTTCAATACCTTCGAAGGGGGGGCGGTGGCCACCAACAACGACGAGCTGGCCGCAAAGATCAGGCTGATGAAAAACTTCGGGTTTGCCGGGTATGACAGGGTGGTCTATCTCGGCACCAACGGCAAGATGACGGAGGTGTCGGCGGCCATGGGGCTCTCCTCGCTGGAGAGCCTGGACCAGTTCATTGCCGTCAATCGCCGCAATTACCTGCTGTACCGGGAGGAGCTGAGCGGTCTGCCGGGGGTGGGGGTGATAAGCTACGACGAGAGGGAGCGGAACAATTTTCAGTACCTGGTCCTGGAGATCGATGAGGAGGTGAGCCGTATCAGCCGCGACCTGCTCATGGAAATCCTGCATGGTGAAAATGTCCTGGCGCGGCGTTATTTCTACCCGGGCTGCCATAGGATGGAGCCCTATGCCTCCTACTTCCCCCATGCCCGCCTGCTGCTGCCGGCAACCGAGCAGCTGGCCGGGCGGGTGCTGGTGCTTCCCACCGGCACCGCCGTCAGCGACAGCGACATTGCCACCATCTGCCGGATAATCCGGACGGCCGTCGCCCATGGGGCAGAGATCAGCGAACGGCTGGGCGCGCGGTGATAGCTTTCGGTTGACTGCTACCCTGTGACTCTTGAATCACGATAAATACGAGATTAATTAATGGTTCAAGGTAATTACTGACGCTTCATGGATTGTGCATCAGTAGTCCTGGTAGGATTTTTCCTCCACCAATGAAGAGTTGGTGAGCTCGTTGAGGGTCCGCTTGAGCGCGGCGCGCCGGTCATTGGTGCGATAGACGGCGCGGGCCAGGGCAATGAAGGTCTCGCCGAAATCCTGGCGCCGTTCGCAATCGCGGATATCGTCCTCGATCTGCCAGAGACTTTCGTTAACCGCTTTGAGGTCGGCAATCACCGCGCCCATGGCGTCGGTAATGGCGAGAAAACGGTCCCGTTCGGCGCTGAGCACCTCCAGTTCCCGGGCGACATTTGCCAGTTTTGCAGGGTCCGTGATATGGCTCAGTTTGATTTCGAGGATGGTGATCTTGTCGAGCAGTTCACCGACGGAAATGGGCGCAGATACCAGCATGGAAGCTCCTTGGTCGTATGATGAGCATTAACCGGCCGCCACCGCAAGGGGCGGCAACCGGATGCGCGGGCATTATAGGGCCTGCCCCGGTTTTCTGCAAGGATTTGTTATGACAGGCTATGCAAGGATACTCATATTCAAGCCGGGGGCCATAGGCGACCTCCTCCACCTGACCCCGGTGATCCGGGCACTGAAGGAGCGCTGGCCGGCCGCGGCCATCACGCTGGTGCTCGGTTCGCCAGTGACGGCATCGATGTTTGCAGCCAATCCCCTCCTGGACCGGGTCGTTATCTACGACCAGCGCGGCGCGCACCGCCGGCCGGCCGCCTTCCTGCGCCTGTGGCTGGAACTGCGCCGGGAGCGCTTCGACCTGGTGATCAACTATCAGCGCAGCAACCTCAAGGGATGGCTCCTCCTCTCGGCCGCTTTTCCGGCCCGCTGCCTCGTCTACCAGAAGGCCAAAGGGCGGATGATCCATGCGGTGACCAACCACCTGGAGACCCTCCAGCCTCTCGGTATCGATCCTTCATCCGTGGAGATGCGCCTTGATTTCCCGGTAAAGGGTGAGGACGAGGCGTACGCCGATGCCTTCATCCGGCAATCCGGGCTCGGGAACGTGCCGCTTGTCGCCTTCAATCCGGGGACGAGCAGCCAGGTGAAGTGCTGGCCTGCGGAGCGGTTTGCCCAGTTGGGTGACCGTCTCATGGCGGCGGGGGCGGCGGTAGTCATCGTCGGGAGCCATGACGAGCGGGAGCTCGTCGAGAAAATTGCGGCGGCCATGGCAAAACGGCCGCTGCTGGCAGCCGGCTGCACCCTGCCGCAGCTGGCGGCCCTGCTCCGGAAGTCCTGCCTGCTGGTGACCGGCGACACCGGTCCCATGCACGTGGCGGCGGCCGTGGGAACCAGGGTCGTGGCTCTGTTCGGCTCCATGGACCCGGCTCGCAGCGGTCCGGTCGGGCCGGGGCACGTGCTTGTCCGGAACCGCTCGCTCCCCTGTGTTCCCTGTGGTTCCCACAAGTCTTGCGGCCACACCCCTTTCCGGGAGTGCATGGACACCATAACGGTCGACGAGGTCTACAGCGCAGTCCGGTCGATCCTGGCGGAGCACTCCGCCAAGAGGAGCGGTGCAGCGGCGGAAGTCCCCAATCATTGCGGCGGTCTGGCGGCATAATAAGCAACGGATGCTCGCGATTACCCTCCCTGGTCGTATGACGAGGCCCTGTCCGGAATCCCCATGAAATTTTTTGACAGCGGGTTGGCCGTGGTGATATAGTCACCCCCCGCGGCAACCTTGAGAAATGGGTCATCTCCGGGTTTGGCATCGTTTCGCAAGAGGCAAGACCGTCTATCGAGGATTTGTGGCCATGAAACTGTTGAAATATGTCTTATCGCACCCGATCGGGGCAGTGCAGTTACTGTATTGCTACTACCTGCAGAACAAAGAATTCACCAAGATAGATAAGAGTGCCGAAAATCTGATCGTTTTCGTCGTCCCTGAAAAGAACAGAATTTCAGGGGGGGTCATGTCCATTTTCTCTCTGGCGACAGCGGCAAGAGAGATCAGGGAGGTTCATGGCTCCGAGGTAATCATAGTTACTTATCCCGGGTTCAGGACATATTTCAAGAACAAGTTTTTTTTGAGCAAGGAAACGGTCTACAGGTTTAGCCAGCTCTCCAAATTCGATAACCTGAAGAAAATCATAGTTCATGTGCCTGAGCTTCTTTCGGACAGGTTTCATGACAGTTTGACAGACGAAGGAAAAGAGTTGTTTGCCAATATCGATGAAGTCAGCATAAATATTCTGAATCAGAATATCGAGTTGATGCCAGCTGCAGAAAAACTCGCTTCCTTGAAGAAATTATCCGACAGGATAACCCAGACAACGGCTCATGACAGTTATTGCAACCAAGAGATCTGCAATAAATTCCGGATGCCAACGCATCATTTTTCAGTTTTCATAGATTTAAGTGTATATCCCGTCTTTAAATTTGCGGACAAGGAAAAAGTCATAGTTTTGTCTCCGGATAAGAGGGACTGCAGAAACAAGGTGATTCAATTGCTTGAAAGCAGGTTGCCGGATTATAAATTGGTCACCGTGAAAAACATGACTTTTGCCGAATATATGTTGCTTGCTACAAAATCCAAGTTTTCTCTTACCTTCGGCGAGGGATTTGACGGCTATTTAATAAACGCTGTCGTGGTCAATAGTTTGGGCTTTGCCGTGTATAACGAGAATTTCTTTCCGGATGAGTCTTTTCTGGAAATGGGCAATATCTATCCAAGCTATGACGATCTCCTTGATAATATTGTCAATGATATCAGAAGGCTGGAAGCGGATGAAGATGGATATATGAAAATCATCGATGAAAATATGCAGAAGATAAACAGTCTGTATGGCTACGACAAATTCATGGATAATCAAAAGAGGTTTTATTCAAGGCAGTTTGATTACTACCCGGAAGCAGGGGGATAGAAAATCGTTTTTCACAGTGGCTTGGCCGGAGTGATACAGTCACTCCGCTAAAAAGCACAGTTAATTACGGAGGAGAACGTGTCAAAATTCAGCAAACGCATCAAGCAGAGTTGGAAATGTCTGTTGCACGGGCCGGCTCCGGCGTCGGCGCCGGTCGATCTGTTCACAATCTTGAACATGGCATGGGCGGGACAGGCGGTCTTCGTGGCGACAAAATTCGGCATCGTCGATCACCTGGCGAGCGGGCCGAAGAGTGTGGCTGAGCTGGCCCGGTTGACCGGCGCCGGAGAAGCCCACCTGCAGCAGATCATGCGGGCGCTTGCCAGCTGGGAGGTGTTCGCTCGCGACGAGTCCGGCCGCTACCGTCTCACGCCGCTGTCCGAGCCGTTGGTAACGGAGCGGTCGTCCTGGCTCCGCTACTATGTGTTGATCTGGGGCGAACAGTATTATCCCGCCGCAGGGCAGATGCTGGAAATGATGCGGTCCGGGCGGACCGGCTACGAGCTGGCGCATGGCGAGCCGGCCTGGAAGCACACCAAGATCGCCCCCGAGACCCTCAAGCTGTTCGTCGATTTCATGAGTTCCGTCACTGACACCCAATGCGAGGCCGTTGCCGGCGCCTTCGATTTTACCCCCTATCGGTCCGTGGTCGACGTGGGGGGGGGACGGGCGAGCCTGATCTCGGCGGTCCTGCTGGCCAACCCGCATCTGCGCGGCACCATCGTGGACCTCCCCTACATGGAGGGACCTGTCGGCGAACGGCTCAGCCGTTCCAACCTCTCCGATCGCTGCACGTTCGCGGGGGGGAGTTTCCTGGAAAGCGTTCCCGCCGGCGCCGACGTGTACATGATCAAGCACGTGCTCCACGACTGGTCCGACACCGAAGTCCCCAAGATCCTCGGCAACATCAGTGCGGCCATGACCGACGAGAGCGTGCTGATCATCGTCGAGGGGGTGCTGGATGACAGCAATGGGGCGGACCGCGTGCTGAAGCTGCAAGACCTGGAACGGATGTTTCTGACCGGCGGCAAGGGGCGCACCCGGGGCGAGTTCGAGTCGCTGCTGCGGGGGGCCGGACTCCAGTTGCAGGAGATCCGGCGGACGACCTCCCCTGACAGTTGCCTCCTCATAGCTCGGAAGAGACGATAATCTCCGGAAGGCCTTCCCGGCCCGGCGCGGTGATACCGTTGCCGGCCGGGGCGGTCCAGGGATTGGTGCGGTCACCCTCGGTCGGAAGCTGTTTTCCCGGGCACGGCGGAAGAAGGGATAGTCAGGAGCCCCCGCACCGGTGATATTTTGCGCGCAGATATCGGAAACCCCCAATGACGTTTCACTCCCTTTCGTATTTCCTGTTCCTTCCCGTTGTCTTTCTCCTCCACCATTACCTGTTCCCCCGGGAGCGGTGGATCATCCTGCTCACCGCGAGCATCCTCTTTTACCTGGCATTGGGGACCCCTTACCTGCTGGCGGCACTGGCGCTGGTGACGGCGGTGACTTACGGGGCCGGAATCGCCATCTACCGCACCCCCGGCCTCGCAGTCAAGAGGCTTTTTTTCTGGGGAGGGGTAGTTGCCAACATTTTCCTGCTGGCAGGAATGAAGTACGTTCCCTTCATCGCCGAAAACCTGAACCTTGTTATCGGGACGGCATGGAAGCCGGGGGGGCTGCTGGTATCGGTCGGCGTTTCCTATTACGTTTTTCAGGCGATCTCCTATCTTGCCAATATCCTCCTGGAGATCGATGAACCGGAGCGGCATCCGGGCTACTTCGCGCTCTACCTGGCCTTCTTCCCGAAGCTCCTCCAGGGTCCGATTGAGCGGCCCGGTGACATCCTCCCCCAGTTGAAGCAGGAGTACGCGTTCGACTACGACAACGTCCGCTCCGGACTTCTCCTCTTTGCCTGGGGCTTGCTGAAGAAGGTGGTGGTGGCGGACCGGCTGGCGCCCTTCGTCAATCAGGTCTACGGCAATGTCGACGCCTATAGCGGCATCCCCCTCATCATTGCCACCTATCTCTACGCGATCCAGATCTACTTCGATTTTTCCGGCTATACCGACATGGCGCTCGGCTCCGCCCGAATATTCAATATCAGCCTGACGCAGAACTTCAACAAGCCGTACCTGGCCACATCGGTGGCTGACTTCTGGCGGCGCTGGCATATCTCCTTCTCCCGCTGGATACTCGATTACATTTTCCGGCCGCTGCAGCTCTACTGGCGCAGTGGCAAGAGCCTCGGCACCGCAGGAGCGCTCCTGGTGACCTTCCTGGTCTCGGGCATCTGGCACGGAGCAGCCTGGACCTTCATCGCCTGGGGGCTCCTCCATGGCCTCTATCTTGCGGCGTCGGTCATGTACAAGCCGCTGCAGAAGAAAATCCACGCCCGACTGGGGATTGCCGGGACCCGGCTCGCCCGCTGCTGGCAGACCTTCGTCACCTTTCACCTGGTCTGCTTTTCATGGATCTTCTTTCGCGCGGCTTCCCTGCGGGATGCCGTCCATGTGGTGGAAAACCTGTTCAGGAACATCCCCGGCCAGCTCCGTGCCGTTGTCGGCAGGGATGGGTTCCGGGAGCTGGTTTGCCTCGGCCAGGGGACCCACAATCTCATCGTGGCGGCGGTAGCGGTGGCGGCCCTCATGCTCCTCGACCAGGCGGGTAGACGGCTGCCTCTGGCGCAGCGGCCGGCACCGGTGCGGTGGCTGGCTTACTATGCTGCACTGACGGCAATCCTCTTCTACGGGGTCTTCGACGATACGACCAAGTTCATCTACTTCCAGTTCTGAAGGGAAAGGAAGCGCCACCGGTTCCATGGGAAAACTTGCACTGAAAACGATCGCCCTCCTCCTGCCGTTCCTCCTCCTGGCGGGGTACTCCGAATGCCGGCTGAGGCGGATTCCCAACAGTTACACGGTAAAGATGGCGCAGCTGCACGCCGGGAGTGGAGATGTCCAGCTACTCGTCCTCGGCTCCTCCCACGCCTACCATGGCATCGACCCGGGCCGTTTCGACCTGAAGGCCTATAACATGGCCAACTCCAGCCAATCGCTCTTTTACGATTTCGCCATTCTCCAGCGGGAGCTGGAGAGGCTGAAATCTCTCCGGGTCGTGGTGCTGCCGGTCTCATACTTTTCCCTGGAATCGTCGCTCTCCCCCACGGTGGAAGACTGGCGCTCATTCTTCTACCAGCGTTTCTACGGAATCCCCCTGCCGGATGAGGTGGAGCGCCGATACTCACCCCTGGCTCTGCGCCGGTACTGTTTCATCTCCCTCTACGGCTACCGGGAGAGCCGCAGGTTCCTCCTGAAGAATTTCCGGGTGGCGGAGCATATCGGGGCCGACGGCTGGTACCCCAAAGATGGCATTTCAGCAGGGGACATCTCGGCTGAATCAGGGAAAAAGCGGGTGGCGTTCCACCAGGGGGGGATGGCGCGAGCCAACATCCGGCGTAACTCCGGCTATCTCGCCGCTGCCATCGAGCTGTTGCAGAAAAAGGGGGTTACCCCCGTTCTGGTGACGATGCCGGTCAATGCCACCTATCATGCGCATCTTGACCCGACCAGCTACGCCACGATGACCAGGGAACTGGCGGAGCTGTCCCGCCGCTACGGAGTGCGGTACCTGAACTACTTGCGGGACGACAGGTTCACCCGTGACCACTTCTTCGACAACGATCATCTGAACCGTGCCGGTGCCATTAAGTTCAGCACCCTTCTCAACGCCGACATCATGTCCATTGCTGCACCGATGCCCGGGCGTCAGAGCGTTCCTTGACCCTTTTCCCGGGGGGCGGCACCGTAACAAATTCTTTGACAACGGCTGATTCGGGGTGCTATATAAACTTACTTGGGAAGTTGACGTTGGGTGAATTTAGTCATCTGAAAAAAGCCAAATTCCTGTCCAAAGGAGAACAAAGTGACAAGAAAAGAATTTATTGCCGAGATCGAGAATCTGGTGGAAGTTGAGGCGGGCACGCTCACGGGCGAAAGCGAGTTGGGTGATATCAAACAGTGGGATTCTCTGGCGGTGGTGGCGTTCATCGCCCTGGTCGATGAGAATTTCGGCTTTACCCCGTCGCCGAAGGATATTGCGGATAGCAAGACGGTTGAGGACCTGGTGCGGATTGTCGGGTCAGGGATCGAGGGGTAACCGGGTTATGGCGCTTGCGAGGATTTCCGGCATACGTATCGCAGGGGTTGCCTGCGCGGTACCCGACACCGTGCGGCTCCCCTCCGAGTTTTTTGGCCGGTACGGGGAGGAGGAGGTGACCAAGATCTCGGATAGCACCGGGGTGCGGAAACGCTATCTCGCCCCGCCCGGCATGTGCGCCTCAGATCTCTGCGTCGCCGCCGCTGAAAGTCTCTTTGCCGAGGGTGAATGGGGCCGCGACTCCATCGACGCGGTCATCTTCATCACCCAGAGTTCCGATTATTACGTGCCGTTCACCGCTGGCCTGTTCCAGAAACGGTTGGGGCTTTCCACCGGGTGTGCCGCCTTCGACGTCAATCTCGGCTGCTCGGGGTATGTCTACGGGCTCTGGCTGGCTGGCGCCCTCATCTCCGGCGGAGGGATGCGGCGGGTCCTGCTCATGGCGGGTGACACCTCCACCAAGGTGTCCGAGGAGGACCGCTCGGTCAACATGCTGTTCGGCGACGCTGGTTCGGCAACCATCGTGGAAGCGACGGAGGAAGGGGGGGAATTCACCTTCATCCTCGGCACTGACGGCAGGGGGGAGCGGAACCTGATAATCCCGGCCGGAGGGTGCCGGAAACCGTCGGACGATTCGACCCGGGTGCGCCACGAAGACAAGAACGGTAACCGCCGCAACGAAGAGGAACTCTTCATGGACGGCGCGGAGATTTTCGCCTTCACCCTGGCGGAGGTTCCGAAGATGGTGCGGCAGGTGCTGGAGGCCTCGGGGAATACGGTCGAAACCATCGATGCCGCCGTCATGCACCAGGCTAACAAGTTCATCCTGGAATACCTGTCGAAGCGGATGAAGATTCCCGCGGACAAGGTCCCCTTGAGCCTCGGCGAATACGGGAACACCAGCTCGGCATCGATTCCGATGACCATGACCCACTGCCTGCGGGAGCAGCTTTCTCGCGGCAGGATGAACCTCCTCATGGCGGGATTCGGTGTCGGCTACTCCTGGGGCTCTCTTACCTGCAACGCCGGCGACATGGTCATGCCGGAAATGGTTTTTCTCGGCAGCGACCAAATCGGCAAAGAGGCTCCATTATGAAGGGACCGATGGACCTTGCCGGTTGCACCTTCCTGGTAACCGGCGCCTCCTCCGGCATCGGCAGGGAAACGGCGGTAGTTCTCGACGAACTCGGCGCGACGCTGGTCCTCGCCGGGCGCAAGGAGGAAGAGCTGCAGAGAACCGCCGACATGCTGGCGCAACCGGCCCGGATCGAGGTGGTCAACCTGGCGGAGATGGGGGCGATACCGTCCTGGCTGAAAAGGGTTGCGGCGGAGAGCGGTCCGCTGGACGGCATCGTTCACAGCGCCGGGATGCAGGCCACCACGCCGCTCCGCTTCATTACCGAGCCGCAGCTCCAGGAGACGCTCGACATCAACCTGAAATCGGCTGTAGGCCTGGCCAAGGGATACCGCCAGAAAGGCGTTTGCCGGACTCCGGGGAGCATCGTCTTCATCTCCTCCGTCGCTTCCAGGATCGGGCAGCCGGGGCAGATCGCCTACGCGGCCAGCAAGGCGGGGCTGGAAGCCGCCTGCCGTTGCATGGCGCTGGAGCTGGCCCGGGAAGACATCCGCGTCAATGCCCTCCTTCCCGGGCTGGTGCGCACGGAGATGGCGGAGCGGTGGTTCCAGATAGTCACTCCCGAGCAGGCGGCCCGGATGGAGGCGGCCTACCCGCTGGGGCTGGGGGAGGCCCGCGATATCGCCTACGCGGCGGCCTTTCTTCTGGGGAATAAGACCGGGCGCTGGATTACCGGGACCACCATCGTCGTCGACGGTGGCTGTTCCGCCGGGGCAGCATGACTACCAACCTGATTTTCGTCGGCGGGGGGGCTTTTGCGCGGGAGCTTCTCGAATGGGTGGTCGACGTCGGTCTCCCTCCGGAGACTACCCTGAAGGGGTACCTTGACACCGGCAGTGGCGACGGCTCCACGGCGCCCGTCGGCCTCCCCTGCCTGGGGGCCGCCCGGGAGTATCTGCCCCAGGAGAACGATTCATTCCTGTGCGCCTTGCTGGAACCGGCCGACAAGCTCTCCATTTGCCGGGGGATCAGGGAGCGGGGAGGAAGGTTCCGGGGCTTCACGTACCCCTACACGGGGCGCCCGCGGCGCAACATCATCGGCGAAGGCTGCATCCTTTCCCCCAAGACGGAACTCACCGGCGATGTCGTCCTCCACGAGTTCGTCACCGTTCATTCCTTTACCGGTCTCGCCCACGATGTTGTGGTGGGGGCCGGCTCCACCATCGGCACCCATTGCGATGTTACCGGCTACGTCCGTATTGGCGAAGGCGTTCTCCTGCAGCCGCACGTGGTCATTCTCCCCCATCTCCGGGTCGGTGACTACGGCCGTGTCGGGGCGGGGAGCGTGGTCGTGCGCGACGTCCCCCCCGGAACCACCGTCTGGGGAGTCCCGGCGCGAAAAGTGACCGATTCCTCAGTCGCGGCGGTGTGAGCGATGGCGCAGCTACCTGACCTGTACATAGTCGGCGCCGGCGGCCTTGGTCGTGAACTCCTCAGCTGGGCACATGAAATTCCTGTTGAAAAGAGGGGGTGGCAGTTAAGGGGCTTCCTCAATTCAATCCCTTCCGCTCTCGACGGTTATGAAGTCGGCTTTCCCATCTTCTGCGATTCCCTCGATTTCAGCTTCACCGGGAAAGAGTTCATTGTCTGCGCCATAGGTGATCCGGCGGGGAAGCTGACGCTGTGTCGGACACTGGTGCAGCGGGGTGCGCGCTTTACCAGCATTGTCCATCCCTGTGCCATCGTTTCCCCTACCGCCCGAGTCGGTGCCGGCTGCATCGTTGCCACCGATGTTGTCATCAGTCCGGGAGCCCGGATCGGCTCGTTTGTCACCATCCTCGGCTCCACAGCCATCGGCGCTGATGCAGTAGTGGGGGAGGGGGCGACGATCAGCGGCTTCTCTTCCGTCGGCGAGGGTGCCGTTATCGGCGAGGGGGCGTTTCTTGGCAGCCATGCCATCATTGCACCCGGATCAACCGTAGGGCCTGGCGCCCGGATCGGTGCCCGGACGGTAGTTTCCGGCGACATCCCCGCTGGCTCGACATTTTTCGGCATCCCCGGAATGAAGATCGCGGGATTCTGAGAGGAGACGATATGCATGCGACAATTGCGGCGATCGAATATCATCTGCCGGAAAATCTCCTCACCAATGATCAGCTTGCCTCTGAATTCCCTGACTGGAGTGTCGAGAAGATAGAGGAGAAGACCGGAATCGCCTGCCGCCGTATCGCCGCCGAGGGTGAATGCTCATCGGATCTCGCCGTTGCGGCGGCGGAGAAACTGTTCAGCAGGGGCGACGTCCGGCGCGACGAGATCGATTACCTCCTCTTCTGCACCCAGAGTCCCGACTACTTTCTCCCGACCACGGCCTGTCTCCTCCAGAGCCGCCTCGGCCTGCCGAACGCCATCGGCGCCATCGATTTCAACCTCGGCTGCTCGGGCTACGTCTACGGCCTTGGCCTTGCCACGGCGCTGGTCGAGGCGGGTCAGGCACGGAATGTCCTTCTCCTCACCGCCGAGACCTACAGCAAGTTCATTCATCCGGGGGACAAGAGCGTCCGGACCCTCTTCGGCGACGCCGGAGCGGCGACCCTGATCCGCGGCGACGACGGTTGCGCGACTCCTGCCATCGGTCCTTTTGTCTACGGCACCGACGGCCGGGGAGCGGCAAACCTCATCGTGCCGATGGGAGGATTCCGCCAGCCCCACTGCGCCGGCCAGCTGCCGGAAGTGGATGACCAGGGAAACATGCGTACCCGGCAAAACCTCTACATGAATGGCGCGGAGATCTTCAGGTTTACCCTCGAATCGGTGCCCAAATCGGTTCACTCTCTCCTTACCCGTGCGGAGAAGACCCTTGCCGACATCGATCTCTTCGTTTTCCACCAGGCGAACCGCTTCATGCTGGAGCACCTGCAGCGGAAGATGAAAATTCCTGCGGAAAAGTTCTATGTCTCGTTCAAGGAGTATGGCAACACCGTCTCTTCGACGATACCGATCGCCATGGCCGACGCCCTGGCCGAGGGGAGGATGCGCTCGGGGGACCTGGTGATGCTGGTCGGCTTCGGGGTCGGGTATTCATGGGGGGCGACGCTGGTCCGCTGGGGGGAGCGGTAAGCCGTCATCAAGATTGCCGCAGAGGATGTTCTTCTACTTTAGTAATGCCCGGGGAAAAGGAGAGCCGGTCGTGCGGGTCCTGATCGTAAAAATGAGCGCCCTCGGCGATATCATCCATGCCCTGCCGGTGCTCGCCTATCTTCATACGGTTTCTCCCGGCATCGAGATCGACTGGGTGGTGGAGGAGCCGTTCCTGGAGGTGCTGGAGGGAAACTCGCTGATCAGCCGCATTTACAAGGTGCGCACCAAGGTCTGGCGGAAAAACCCCCTGGCCGGCGCTACCCTGAGGGAGATCGGCGCCTTGAAAAGGGCACTGCGGGAGCGGAGCCATGATCTTGTCCTCGATATCCAGGGGAACCTGAAGAGCGGCCTGGTCTGCTGGCTGAGCGGTGCGGACGACAGGATAGGCTTTGCCCGGGAATGGCTGCAGGAATCGGTCAATCTCGCCTTCACCACGCGGCAGATACCGGTCCGCCGCCAGGATTACCACGTTAGCGATCAGTGTCTCCGGCTGGTGAGCGTGCCGTTCGGCCGAGATTTCAGGGAGATGGAGCTGGCGACCGACATCGCCACCTCCCCTGCTGACGATGCCGCCGCGGATGTCCTGCTGTCAACGCTGAACGACGGGCTGGCGTTCCTTTTCCACTGCGGGACTACCTGGCCCACCAAGCTCTGGCATGAAGGGGGGTGGGTGGCGCTGGGGAAGGCCCTGCTTGACAAATACCCGGAATCGTCGATTCTCTTGTCATGGGGAAATGAAGCGGAAAAAGGGGAAGCCATGGCCATTGCCTCGGCCATCGGGAACGGTGTGCGGGTCATCGACCGCTTCCCCCTGAAAGGGTTTGCGGCACTCCTGAAGAAGGTTGATCTCGTGGTGGGTGGAGACACCGGGCCGGTTCACCTGGCAGCGGCGGTCGGCACCCCTACCGTCTCCTTTTACCGTGCTTCGGACGGCAGGCGGAGCGGCCCCCGCGGGAAAAGGCATGTCGTCGTCCAGTCTCCCCTCCACTGCACCAGCTGTTTCATTACCCGCTGTGACAGGGATGACGAGTGCCGGCGGAGCATCAGGGTTGAGGATCTGCTGGCGGCGGTATCCAGACTCTTCCCCTGAACAGGGGTGCCGGCTTGGTCAAACCTTGAATTCGAAACTCGAAACTTGAAACGGGGCTTGTTCATGCAACGCAAGGACGTGGAATCTCTCTTCGCGAAGGCACGGGATATCAGGGTGCTGGTGGTAGGCGACCTGATGCTCGATGAATATCTGTGGGGGCGGGCGGAGCGGATCTCCCCCGAGGCGCCGGTGCAGGTGGTCGACGTGGTCAGGGAGGAACTGCGGCTCGGCGGCGCCGGGAACGTGGCGAACAACCTGGTGGCCCTGGGGTGCGGGGTGACGGTGTTGAGCGTGATCGGTGCGGATGACAACGGCACCATCCTGCAGCATGCCTTCAGCGGCAAAGGTGTGGACGTGGCGGGGGTCTTCGAGGACCCGATGCGCAGGACCAGCAAAAAGACCAGGGTCGTGGCGGCCCACCAGCAGATAGTCCGGATCGACCGGGAGAGCAGGGAGCCGCTCAGCCGCGAATTCGAGGAGAAAATCGCCGCCTTCCTCGCCGAGCGGGCGAACGGTTACCAGGTCATCATGGTTTCCGACTACCTCAAGGGGGTCCTGACGGAAGGGGTCCTCGCCGCGATTATCGATGCCGGCCGCAGGCTCGGGATACCGGTGGTGATCGACCCGAAGGGGAGTGATTACCGCAAGTACCGGGGGGCGACGATCCTCACCCCCAACAGGAAGGAAGCGGAGATCGCCACCGGGGTGAGGATCGACAGCGATGAGAGCCTCGCGAATGCGGCCGATACCCTTCTCCGCGAGGGGGGGCTTGCGGCGCTTCTCGTCACCAGGAGTGAGCAGGGGATGTCCCTCTTCGAGGCCTCCGGCCGCACCGTCCATATTCCCACCTTTGCCCGTGAGGTCTATGACGTCACCGGCGCCGGCGATACGGTGCTCGCCCTCATTGGGCTTGTTCTTGCCTGCGGCCACAGCTTCGAGGAGGCCGCCCGGCTTGCCAACGTGGCTGGCGGGATAGCGGTCGGCAAGCTCGGGACCTCGACCGTCACCCCGGCCGAGATCATCGCCGAGGTGGGACGCGGCCACCGGGACAGCGACGCCAAGATCAAGAACCGGGACGTCCTCGCTGCGGTCATCGCCGAGGAAAAAGAGCAGGGGAAACGGGTGGTTTTCACCAACGGCTGTTTCGATCTCCTCCACGCCGGCCACGTGAAGTACCTCCAGAAGGCCCGTTCTTTCGGCGACTTGCTGGTCCTGGGTCTCAACAGCGACGCTTCGGTGCGGCGCCTCAAGGGGGACAAGCGACCCCTGATCGGTGAGGAGGAGCGTTCCCACCTTCTGGCCGCCTTGGATTGCGTCGATTATGTGGTAATCTTCGACGAGGACACCCCTCTGCAGCTCATCGAGGCCCTGCGGCCGCAGGTCCTCGTCAAGGGGGGGGACTATGCGCCGGAAGGGGTAGTGGGGAAGGATCTGGTGGAGTCGTACGGCGGCCGGCTGGAGCTGGTCGAGTTCGTGGACGGCAAATCGACCACCGGTATTATTGAGAAAATCCTGGAAAGGTACAGCTAGTAATGCGGAATACGGAATTCGGAGTGCGGAATTCAAGGCTTCTTCATTCCGCGTTCCGCATTCCGCACTCCGAATTCAAAAGGAGCTTCAATGATCAAGAGTATGACCGGTTACGGCAAGGCCGAGGCCGCGCTGGCCGGAGGGCGGATAATCGCCGAGATACGGTCGGTGAACCACCGCTACGGCGAGATCTACGTCAAGCTCCCCCGCCCCCTGATGGCGTTTGAAAACGAGGTGCGCAAATGCGTGGCCGGGCGGCTGAAGCGGGGGAAGATCGAGGTTTTCGTCCAGCAGGAAGGGGTTGCCGGCGCGGGAGCCCTGCCGGTGGTCAACCTGCAGCTTGCCAGGGCCTATCATGAGGCGTTTTCCCGGATGAAGGAGGCGCTGGGGATGCATGACCCGATAACCCTGCCGCTGATCGCTTCCCAGCGGGATGTTCTGGGCGCTGGGGGGGGCGAGGAGATGGCGGAGTCGCTCCGCGAGGAGCTCCTGGCCGCCGTCGAAGCGGCTGTCGCCGGCCTTGACGCCATGCGGCTGCGGGAAGGGACGGAGCTCATGGAGGACCTGAAGGGGAGGCGGGAAACGCTCTCCTTGCTGATTGGGCGGGTGGCGGAGCGTGCCCCCCAGGTGGTGGCGGAGGCCGGCAGAAGGCTGAAGGAAAGGGTGGAGCAACTGGCTGGTGATAGTGGCGTGGACGAGGGGCGGCTGGCCCAGGAGATCGCCTTCATGGCCGACCGCTGCGACATAACGGAGGAACTGGTCAGGTTTGCCAGCCACCTGCGGCAGTTCGATGAAACCCTCCTGCTGGAGGAGCCGGTTGGGAGAAAGCTCGACTTCCTCCTCCAGGAGCTGAACCGGGAGGTGAACACCGTCGGCTCCAAGGCCAATGATGCCGAGATCGCCTCCTGCGTGGTCCAGCTGAAGGCGGAGCTGGAAAAGATCCGCGAGCAGATACAGAACATCGAATAATCGGGACCAGGGACCAGGGGCCAGCGACCGGGGATAAATCCCTGCGCCCGTCCCCAATCCCCAGTCCCCAGTCACCGGGGTTCACATGAAACGGGAAGGCATACTCTATATCATCTCCGCGCCGTCCGGGGCCGGCAAGACCACGCTCTGCAAGGAAGTAATTGACATCTTCCCGTCTTTGCGGCATTCTGTGAGCTACACCACCCGCCAGGAACGGCCCGGTGAAGTGTACGGCCGCGACTACTTCTTCGTCCCGCGCGAGGAGTTCCAGCGAATGGTTGCGGCGGATGAATTCGCCGAATGGGCGGAAGTCCACGGCAACCTGTACGGCACGGCGCTCAGGACCCTGGAGGAGTTCCGCTCAAGCGGCGTTGACGTCATCCTCGACATCGACTGTCAGGGGGCGCGCCAGTTGAAGGAACGCTACTCCGGCGGGGTGTTCATCTTCATCCTTCCGCCGGACTTCAACGAGCTCCGCCGCAGGCTCGACTTTCGCAACTCCGACAGCGCCGAGGTGATCGCCCGCCGTATCGAGTGCGCAGCCACGGAGATCAGGGAATCCCGCTGGTACGATTACATCATAGTAAACGATGTCTTCAGCAGGGCAGTGGAACAGCTCAAGGCGGTGATCGTCGCCGAGGGGTGCAAGACTGCCAGGGTGCTGGCGTCGGTAGCGGATAAATTTGAAATATAAATAAGGCTGAAGGGTAGACTGAAAGGAGTATATATGGCAAGGGTTACCGTTGAAGATTGTCTGGAAAAGGTTGATAACAGATTCCTCCTGGTCATGCTGGCGGCGAAAAGGGTCAAACAGCTCTACAAGGGGGCCAAGCCGCTGATCGAGAACAAGTCGGATAATAAGAACGTGGTGCTCTCTTTGCGTGAAATTGCGAAGGGCAAGGTCAATTTTGACATGTCATCGCGAAAAAGCCGCTAATTATCGGGTTACAGGGGCTGAAGCCAGTGCGCTTCCGCCCTTTTTTTGTCTGCATTAGGCAAAGGGCAAAGGGCTAAAGGCAAAAGGTGAGGCAGACCAAGGCTGATGCTTTCCCCTCTTGCCCTTTGCCCTTTGCCCTTTGCCGGTTTCGACATATGATCCGATTAAACGACATCCTCGACAAGGTTTCCTCCTATAATCCGTCAGCTGACCTGGATTTGATTCGGAAGGCGTACGTCTTCTGCGCCAAGGTCCACCAGGGACAGACCCGTCTCTCCGGGGAGCCTTACCTGGTCCATCCGATGGAGGTGGCGGGGATCCTGGCAGAACTCAGGCTCGACGTGGCAACTGTGGTCACCGGCCTGCTCCACGATACGGTGGAGGACACCCTGGCCACCCACGAGGAACTGGAGCAGATCTTCGGCACGGAAGTTGCCAACCTGGTGGACGGCGTCACCAAGATCGGCAAGATCCACTTCAAGACCAAGGAGGAGAGCCAGGCGGAGAACTTCCGCAAGATGCTGCTGGCCATGTCCCACGACATCCGGGTCATTCTCGTCAAGCTGGCGGACCGGCTCCACAACATGCGGACCCTCCAGTACCAGCCGGAACCGAAGCAGCGGAGCATCGCCAAGGAGACCCTCGACATCTACGCCCCCATCGCCAACCGTCTGGGCATTTCCTGGATCAAGAGCGAGCTGGAGGATCTGTCTTTTCGCTATCTCGACTCCCAGCTCTATTACGACCTCGCCTCCAAGGTGACCAAGAAGAAGAAGGAGCGCGAAGCCGATGTGGCGGAGGTCCGCAAGATCATCGCCCAGAAGCTCACCGAGCATGACATCAGGGGGGAGGTCTCGGGCCGGAGCAAGCACCTCTACTCCATCTACCGGAAGATGGAGAGCCGCAGCGTCGACATCGACCAGATCTACGATCTGATCGCCATCCGGGTCATGGTCGAGGACATCCGGGCATGCTACGAGGTGCTAGGCATCATCCATTCCACCTGGAAGCCGATCCCCGGGCGGTTCAAGGATTACATCGCCATGCCCAAGGGGAACATGTACCAGTCGCTCCATACCACGGTGATCGGCCCGTTCGGGGAGCGGATGGAGGTGCAGATCAGGACCGGGGAGATGCACCGGGTTGCCGAGGCCGGCATCGCGGCCCACTGGAAGTACAAGGAGGGGAAGGGGTACGACGAAAAGGACGTGAAGCGGTTCGCTTGGCTCCGCCAGCTCCTGGAATGGCAGAAGGAGCTGCAGGATTCCAAGGAGTTCATGGACACCGTCAAGGTGGAGCTGTTCCCGGAGGAAGTCTATGTCTTTACCCCGAAGGGGGACGTGAAGGCCTTCCCCAAGGGGTCCACCCCGATCGACTTCGCCTACAGCGTCCATTCCGACGTGGGGCACCGCTGCGTCGGCGCCAAGGTGAACGGCAAGCTGGTTCCCCTCAAGCACGAGCTGCGCACCGGTGATATCGTCGAGGTGATCACCTCGCCCCACCATACCCCGAGCAAGGACTGGCTGAAGATCGTCAGGAGCTCCCGGGCGCGCAACAGGATTCGGGCCTGGATCAAGACCGAGGAGCGGATCAGGAGCATCTCTCTCGGCCGCGAGATTGCCGACAAGGAGTTCCGGCGCTATTCCCTCAATTACGGCAAGCTGCAGAAGAGCGGCGAGATGCGGAGGGTGGCCGTCGAGTTCGGCTTTGTCGGTGAAGACGACCTGATGGCGGCGGTAGGATACGGCAAGCTCTCCTGCAACCAGATCATCGGCAAGCTGGTCCCCGCTGAGAAGCTGGAAGAGCGCCAGGAGCGGAAGGAAACCCGGGTCGGCAAGGTTATCGAAAAGCTGATCCGCAAATCTCCCAGCGCCATCCAGATCAACGGGGTCGATGATGTGCTGGTCCGTTTCGGCAAGTGCTGCAACCCGGTGCCGGGGGACGACATCGTTGGCTTCATCACCCGCGGCCGCGGGGTGACCGTCCATACGGCGGACTGCGCGCTCGCCCTGGAGAGCGACCCGGAGAGGCGCATCGAGATCGCCTGGAATACCACCAGGAAATCGGCCCTGCCGGTCAACATTCGGGTTCACTGCCACGACCAGAAGGGGATTCTCGCCAACATCACCCAGGCGATCACCAACTGCGAGGCCAACATCTCCAAGGCGAGCGTCCAGAGCACCGTTGACAAGCGCGGGATCAACACCTTCGAGGTAGAAGTGACCGACCTCAACCACCTCAATAAGGTGCTGAACAATATCATGAAGGTGGAGGGGGTCATCAGGGTGGAGCGGCTGAAGGGGTGAGAGAAATGCAAAATTCAAAGTGCAAATTGCAAAACGCAAATTGGAAAAACTCAAATTTTACACTTTGCACTTTTCACTTTGCAATTTGCAATATGACAGGAGGTCGCTATGTCAAAAGAGATAATCACGACTGATAAGGCGCCCAAGGCGATCGGACCCTATTCCCAGGGGGTGAAGGCCGGCGGCTTCCTCTTCTGTTCCGGGCAGATCCCGCTCGACCCTGTGACCGGCGAGCTGCGGGGCGCCGACATCAGGGAGCAGACCGAGCGGGTGATGGAGAACATCGCCGCTGTACTTGCGGCGGCGGGGCTGACCTGCGGGGATGTGGTGAAGAGCACCATCTATCTCACCGACCTGGCGGATTTCGCGGTGGTCAACGAGGTCTACGGGGAGAGGTTTCCGGGTGAGCCGCCGGCCCGGTCCACCGTCGAGGTGAAGGGGCTGCCAAGGGGGGCCAGGGTGGAGATCGAGGTCATCGCGCTGGCGCCATGACAGTTATGAGTTTTGAGTTATAAGTTTTGAGTTGTTCACGGAACAAAGGCAAAAAAGCCGCAATTGCAAAGCAACGCGGCTTTCCCTGGAATTGGAGTTTTTCGATTCTTAACTAAAAACTCAGAACTAAGAACTCAAAACTGCCTTTAAATCGCTTTGACGACGTGACCGGAGCGGATGCAGCGGGTGCAGACCTTGATGCTCATGACGCTGCCGTTCCTGATGGCCTTGATCTTCTGGAGATTCGGGTGCCAAGTCCTTCTGGTTTTATTGTTGGCATGGCTCACGTTGTTCCCGAAGCTCGGGCCTTTGCCGCATATTTCACATATCTTGGACATACAGTTAACCCTCCTAAGCTGTTTGAAGCATTAATTTATAGCATAATGAAACCCGTCGTGCAAGAAATAATTTAAGGGGTTGAACTGGAACAATGTCTATAGTCAAGGGGCTTTTTTCGCTGGCGGTGATTATCCTGCTGGCGCTGGCCGTTCTCTTCATCGATTTTGCCTACAAGACCTTTTCCGTGAGCCAGCGGAACGTGAAGACAGACGCCATAGTGGTCCTGGCCGGCGGCCGGGGGCGGGTCGAAGGGGGGGTCAGACTCTACCGGGAGCAGCAGGCCCGCTACCTCTTCCTGATCGGGGTCGATCCCGCAGTGCGCAAGGGCGACCTGTACAGAGAGCGAACCGGCGAGAGGGGGGGCGAGGGGGTCTTTCTGGAAAAGGTTTCCCGCAACACGCTGGAGAACGCCCTCTATGCCCGGGACCTGATCCTGAATAAGGAGGTGAGCTCCATAAAGCTGATAACCTCCCGCTACCACATGAAGCGGGCAGTCCTGCTCTTCCGCAACACCCTCCCCAAGGACATCGCCATCTATCCCCATCCGGTCGACACCAGAAACCTGAAGGAGGAGTGGTGGAGCCACGGCGGCAGCTTCCGGCTGCTCTTCAGCGAGTTCTACAAGTACTGCCTGTTCAGGTTGTTCTTCCTGTTCGCCCCGGGGGAGCTGCGGCCGGGGGCGATCGGAAGCTTATAGGAGGGACTATTTGCGAAAAAAAGGGGCGCCTAGCGGCGCCCCTTTTTGTAGCTTTTCGAACCGCTGAGAGAATTCACTCCCCCTGCTCCTCGATCCGCGGGAAGAGCGGCTCCGCCTTGGTGATCCGGGTCCCTGTCGCGAGTCCCCCCCAGGCAAGCCCCGCTTCGGTCGCCTCACCTTCCCAGCCGAGATAGCCGAGCCCCTTGGCCGCGGTCCGCGGCATGAACGAGGAGAGGATGCAGTAGACGACCCGCTGCGACTCCAGCATCTGGTACATGACGGTGGCGAGCCGCGGTTTCAGAGCCGGGTCTTTCGCCAGGGTCCAGGGGGCGGTCTCGTCGATGTACTTGTTCCCCGCCGAGACCACTTCCCAGATGGCCTGAAGCGCCTTGCTGAAGGCGAGCTCGTCCATGTGGGCCTCTACCTGGCGAACCATGTCGCAGGTCCTTTCGCGGAAGGCCCGGTCGATGTCGTTTTCAGCCGCCGGCTCCTGGACGATCCCGTCGAAGTACTTGTTGATCATGGCGGTGGAGCGGTTCAGGAGGTTCCCCAGGTCGTTCGCCAGGTCCGAGTTGATCCGGTGCACCAGGGCCGTGTGGGAGAAGTCGCCGTCCAGGCCGAACGGCACCTCCCGCAGCAGGAAGTAGCGGACCGCGTCCACCCCGTATTTGTCGATCAGCATGTTGGGCTCGACCACGTTCTGCAGGCTCTTGCTCATCTTCTGCCCCTCCACGGTCCACCAGCCGTGGGCAAAGACCTTCTGCGGCAGCGGCAACCCCGCGGCCATCAGGAAGGTGGGCCAGTAGACGGCGTGGAAGCGGAGGATGTCCTTGCCGATCAGGTGGACGTCCACCGGCCAGAATTTGCCGAAGTTACCCCCCTCGTCCGGGTAGCCGAGCGCCGTGATGTAGTTGGTCAGGGCGTCGAACCAGACGTAGATGATGTGCCGGTCGTTTCCCGGCACCGGGATCCCCCAGCGGAACGAGGTGCGGGAGACGGAGAGGTCGCGCAGCCCCTCCCTGACGAAGGAGAGGATCTCGTTGCGCTTGCTCTTGGGCTGGATGAATTCCGGGTTGGCCTCGATGTGCGCCAGCAGCCGCTCCTGATACTTGCTCATCCGGAAGAAGTAGGACTCCTCCTTCAGCTTCTCGGTGGGGCGGTTGCAGTCCGGGCACTTGTAGTCGATCAGCTGGGTCTCGGTCCAGAAGGTCTCGCAGGGGGTGCAGTACCAGTCTTCGTATTCACCCAGGTAGATGTCCCCTTTATCCAGGACCTGGCTGAAGAACTGGCTGACCCCTTTCTTGTGCCGCTCCTGGGTGGTGCGGATGAAATCGGAGTAGGAGATGTCGAGCTTCTCCCAGAGCGCCTGAAAGCGCTTGACGACCCGGTCGGCCAGCTCCAGGGGGGTCTCTCCCGCGGCATTGGCGGCCTTTTCCACCTTCTGGCCATGCTCGTCGGTGCCGGTCAGGAAGAACACCTCGTGCCCCTTGAGCCGCTTGTAGCGGGCCAGCACGTCGGCGGCCAGGGTGGTGTAGGCATGGCCTATATGAGGGACGTCGTTAACATAGTAGATGGGGGTGGTGACGTAATAGGTGCGGCTCATCGTCTCTCCTTTCAGAAACGGAACTATGATCACGGAGATAGCTGTTATTTGCTCTTGTCATTTCCCCCGGAATTGCCGGGGCGGGACGGCTTCTTCTCCTTGTCCCGTCCTTCCCGTGGGCGTTCCCGGCGGCCTTTGCCGCTCCCGCGGGGGGGCGATTCCCTGGTTTCCCTGCGCGGTTCCGCTTCCGGGGCTTTTTCATTCTCCTTCAGCGGCTTCTTGACCCGGTCGGAAATGTTCTCCGGTTTGATGTCGTCTCCCTTGAGGACGACCTCCCCTTCGCTGTCGGTTTTTATGGTGACCGTCCCGCCGAGGAGGTCGAGCTTTACCACCTCCCCCTTGACTTTGCCCGCCTGGACCACCTTGCCGCACTTGGGGAGGCACTTCCTGAGGGTGCAGTAGGTCTCGAATTCATAGCCGAGGCAGCAGAGGAGCCTGCCGCACTGTCCGGAGATCTTGACCGGGTTCAGCGCCAGGTTCTGTTCCTTGGCCATTTTCACCGACACCGGCTCGAATTCGCGCAGAAACGAGGAGCAGCAGAGCTCCCTGCCGCAGATGCCGATCCCCCCCACCATCTTTGCCTCGTCCCGCACCCCGATCTGGCGCATCTCGATCCGGGTATGGAAGGTATGGGCAAGGTCTTTGACCAGCTCCCGGAAATCGACCCGGCCGTCCGCGGTGAAATAGAAGATCGCCTTGCTCCCGTCGTAGAGATATTCCACCTTGACCAGCTTCATCGCCATCCCCCGCTCCTTGAGCCTGGCCAGGCAGAAGTCGTATGCCTCCTTCTCCTTGGCGGCGTTACGGGTGGCGGCTTCCAGGTCCTCGGGGTAGGCCTTCCTCATGATTGATTTCATCCCCTCCTGGGCGAGCTCCTTGGGGAATTCAACGGGGGCGACTACCACGGTGGCGATGCTTCTCCCCCGCTCGGTCTCGACGATTACCTTGTCCCCCTGCTTCAGCTCAAGGGCGCCGGCGTTGAAATCGTACAGCTTGCCGGCGGTGTGAAACTGCACCTTTGCTATCCGTATTGTCAAAATATCCTCCAGGGGACTGAAAAAGGTTCGATGTTCGATGTTCGATGTTCGATGTTCGGTTATTGGTCCGCCAGCCGCATGAAGAGCACTTCCAGGGCGAGCCGCGGATTGACGTTGCGCTGGAGCGCGGAGCGGGCCTCGAACACCCGGCCGATCCGCTCCATCACTTCTTCCAGCGAGAAGCGGGCGGCGTTCCGCTCGATCAGGGAAAGCAGGTCGCCGTTGACCACCTCGGTACTCCCCCCCTGTCTGAGGAGGATGTCGCGCAGGTAGGTGGTCAGGAGATCGAGGATTTCCAGGGCCTTTTCCTTGTCCCCCGCCAGTTCCTCGGCGGCTGCGAAGAGGGGCGCTATGTCGCGGGTCGAAAGGGCGCCGATCCGCTCCAGCAGCTCTTTCCGACCGGCCAGCGCCTCGTCGGCGCTGATCTCGAGCGCCTTTTTCAGGCTCCCTCCAGCCAGGGATGCGGCTATCCTGGCGGTCTCCGGGGCGCACCCTGTGTTCACCAGCAATTCCTCCACGGTCTGCTCCGGCAGCGCCGGGAAATGGAGCCGTTGGCAGCGGGAGAGGATGGTGGGGAGCATTGCGCCCGGCTTTGCCGTTACCAGGATGATCAGCGCGCTCCCGGGCGGCTCCTCCAGGGTTTTCAGGAGGGCGTTGCCGGCCGCCGGGTTGAGCCGGTCCGCTTCGTCGATGACGCATGCCTTGCGCGGCGCCTCGAAGGGGCGGAAGGACAATTCCCGCTGGAGTTGCCTGACCTGGTCGATCTTGATGAAGTCTCCGTCCGGTTCGACCAGATGGAGGTCGGGGTGCTGGAGCCGGGCGATCTTGCGGCAGGAGGGGCAGCTGCCGCACCCTTCGTCCCGGCCGCAGAACAGCGCCTCGATGAAGGCGAGGGCTGTTTTCTTCTTGCCGCACCCCTCTATCCCTTCGAACAGGTAGGCGTGCGCCGTCTTTCCGGTGGCCAGCGAGCGCCTGAGGACCGTGAGGCTGTGCTCCTGGCCGAGTATCTCCCCGTATGGCATCCGGTTACCCCTTCGGCAGCCTCGGGAGAACGGCGGCGACGATGGCTGCTGCCGTCGCCTCGACGCTCCCGGCGCCGTTGATGACGATGAAGCGGCCCGGCTCCTGCTCCGCCAGCGCGAGATAGCCTTGCCGCACCCGCTGGTGGAACTGGAGCGATTCCAGCTCGAAGCGTTCCTCACGGGCGCCCGGGGAGTTGTTGATTCGCGCCATGGCGCGCCCGAGGCCGATCTCGACCGGACAGTCGACCAGCAGGGTGAGGTCGGGGCGGACGCCGCCGGTGGCGAGGCGGTTAAGCTCCGCGATCACCCCCCGGTCGAGCTCCCTGCCGTACCCCTGGTAGGCTATGGTGGCGTCGGTGAAGCGGTCGCACAGCACGATCTCCCCCGCGGCAAGGGCCGGGGCGACGACCTCGGCAACATGCTGGCTGCGCGCCGCGGCGTAGAGGAGGAGCTCCGTCATGGGGGTCATGGCGCTGTTCGCCGCATCGAGGAGGATCTCCCGCACCCGGTCGGCGATCGGGCATCCCCCCGGTTCCCGCGTCACGGTCACTTGAAGGCCGCCGGACCTGAGGTTATCGGCCAGAAGCCTCAACTGGGTGGTTTTGCCGCACCCCTCGATCCCTTCGAATGTGATGAAACAGGCCATGCAGGGCGCTCCTTGCTGCTTGGCAGAACGTCAGATTTGAGATGATACCAAGGCGGCAAGGAAGAGGCGACCGAGGCGTACAGATTGGTACGTCGAGGGAGCCGAAGCCGCGCCAACGCAGGTAGCGCTCAAATGTGGCGTTCTGCATAAAAAAAGAATTATAGGAGAGGGGCGGTAATTAATCAAGACAATTATCCCCCCGACCCCCCATATCTATTGATAAAATCAATATGTTTCGCTATACTGCCGGGATATTGTTTCAAATCACAGGGCGCATAGTCTCCGATTAAAGGGCGCATGCCTATAACCATGGATAGCGAAAACAACGACATGCTTGCGGAGCTTGAGAGCACCATGGATTACCGCTTCAGCGACCGGCGACTGCTGGTCGAGGCGTTGAGCCACCGCTCCTTTCTCAACGAAGCGGGGGAGCAGGGGGGCAAGGACAACGAGCGGCTCGAATTCTTCGGCGATGCGGTGCTCGATTTCTTCCTGAGCCATCTTCTCCTGGAGCGCTTTCCCGCGAGCCGCGAGGGGGAGCTGACCAGGATCAGGGCGTCCCTGGTGGGGGAGGAAAACCTGGCGGAGCTCGCCCGCCGGATCGATCTGGGAAGGTATCTGAGGCTGGGGCGCGGCGAGGAAAAAAGCGGCGGCAGGGAGAAGCGGTCGCTCCTGGCCGACGCCTACGAGGCCCTGTTGGCCGCGGTCTTCCTGGACGGCGGCGCCCTGCCGGCGCGGCGCCTGGTGGAGTCCCATTTCGGGCCGCTGCTGGCGGGGGGGGCAGCCGTTTCGGTCGCCAGGGACTGCAAGACCGAGTTCCAGGAGTTGGCCCAGTCGCTCTTCGGGACCGTGCCGCGCTACGTCCATCGGGAGCCTTCGGGGCCCGACCATGAGCGGCTCTTTACCGTCGAGGCATTCGTCGGGGCGGACTCTTTCGGAGAGGGCTCGGGCAAGACCAAGAAGGAGGCGGAGCAGGCGGCCGCCAGGGCCGGGCTGGACCGCCTCAGGGCGAAGTCGCCGGCCGGAGCTTCATGAAGCCTCTCATTGTCCCTTTCTTCATAGCCCACCAGGGATGCCCCCATCGATGCGTCTTCTGCGACCAGGTGAAGATCTCCGGCGCAGCGGAGGATATTCCCACTCCCGCCGGGATGCTGGCGCGCATAGCCGCATACCGGGATTCAGGGGGGGGGAGGAGCCTGGAGGCGGCTTTTTTCGGCGGGACCTTCACCAGCCTCCCCAAATATCTCCAGGAACGGCTCCTCGGGCCGCTTCAGCCCCTGCTGGAAACGGGGGAAATCGCCTCGGTGCGGGTGTCGACTCGCCCCGACGCGGTCGATAGCCGCACCGTCGAATTCCTCGGGGAGATGGGGGTTCGGACCGTGGAGCTGGGGATCCAGTCGCTGGACGACGCCGTCCTCGCCCGCGCCGGACGGGGCCATACAGCCCGCGACGGGGAAAACGCCTGCCGGCTCCTCGCCGATGCGGGATTCCGGGTGGGTGCCCAGCTGATGCCGGGCCTCCCCGGCGATACTCCCGAGGCGGCCCTGGCCACGCTTCGCCGCACCCTGGCGCTCAGGCCCGACTTTCTCCGGATCTACCCGACCCTGGTGCTTGCCGGCACTGAGCTGGAGGCCATGTACCAAGGGGGAGATTATACCCCCCTGCCACTCCGGGAGGCGGTGGCGCTCTGCAAGGTCATGCTCCTTGATGCCCTGCGCGCTTCCGTGCCGGTGGTCCGGATCGGGCTCCAGGCTACCGACGAGCTCCGGGCCGGCGCCGCCGTGGTCGCCGGCCCCTGGCATCCTGCTTTCCGCCAGTTGGTGGAGGGGGAGCTCTTTTTCGACCTCATCTCTCTTCTGACCGCCGGTTCCCCCCCCGAGCGACCGGTCACCCTCTTCTGTGCCCCGCCGCGGCTTTCCGATCTGGTGGGGCAGCGGCGCGAGAACCTCATCCGCCTTTCCCGGGAGCGGTGGATCGAGGTCGCCGCGATCAGGGCCGATCCCCGCCTCTCCCCCCTGGAGCTGCGCGTTTCGGCCGAACATTTCGAAAGAAGCGGCAGCCTGCTTGACTTGAATTATTCTGGAGGACACTAATATATGTCTGCTGAACCGTTCCGCTCCGGCTTCGTCTCGATCATCGGCCGCCCCAACGTGGGGAAATCGACACTCCTGAACAGCATCATGGGGGAAAAGATCGTCATCACCTCGGATAAGCCCCAGACCACCCGCAACCGGATCAAGGGGATTCACAACATCCCCGGGGCGCAGATTGTCTTCATCGACACCCCCGGCATCCACCGGGCCAAGTCGATGCTCAACAGATACATGGTGGATGAGGCCCTGGCATCGATCAGGGAGGTGGACGTCATCCTGTTCCTGGTGGAGGCCGATGCCCCGGCCGGGGGCCAGGAGTCGCTGATCCTTGAGCTGCTGGCCGGGGTGAAGACCCCGGTCATCCTGGTGATCAACAAGATCGACCTGGTGCCGAAGGAGCACCTCCTGAAGAGCATCGGCCAGTATGCGCGGCTCTATCCGTTCCGGGAGATCATCCCCGTTTCCGCCCTGAGCGGCGACGGCGTGGAGCGGGTCGTGGCGTCGGTATCAGGCTACCTCCCGGAGGGGCCCCTCTATTTCCCGGACGAAATCCTGACCGATCTCCCCGAACGGTTCCTGGTGGCGGAGATAATCCGGGAGAAGGTGTTCCGCCTCACCCGCGACGAGGTCCCCTATTCGGTGGCGGTCGAGGTGGAAAGCTTCAAGGAACGGCCGGACGGCAGCCTGATCTCGATCGCCGCGGCGATCAACGTGGAGCGGGACTCCCAGAAGGGGATCGTGATCGGCAGAAAGGGTGAGATGCTGAAAAAAATCGGCATCCAGGCGCGCCGGGAGATCGAGCATCTCCTGGACGCGAAGGTCTTCCTGGAGTTGTTCGTCCGGGTGCGCAAGGATTGGAGCGAAAACCGCCGGATGCTGAAGGAGCTGGGGTATGAGTAAGGCCGTGCTGCGCGAGGCCGCGTCGGATCAGTCGGATCGGACCGAGCCGAATGATCTGTCTGATCCGACGGCCTAGCGCAGCACGCAGCACGGATTTACAAGGAGATTCATGAAACCGATCGTAGCAATAGTGGGGCGCCCCAATGTGGGGAAATCGACCCTTTTCAACAGGATTTACGGCCGGCGCAAGGCGATGGTCGATGACCAGCCCGGGGTGACCAGGGACCGGAACTACGGCAACGTTGACCGGTTCGATGTCCCCTTCATCCTGATCGACACCGGCGGTTTCGAGCCGGAGACGAGCGACCGGCTGTTGCAGCAGATGCGGGAACAGTCCCAGCTCGCCATCGAGGAGGCGGACGTGATCCTGTTCGTCATGGACGGCAGGGACGGCCTGACCCCGGCCGACCGGGAAGTGGCGGAGATGCTCCGCCGGGTGGACAAGCCGGTCTTCTACATCATCAACAAGATCGAGGGGGACCGGCAGGAGCTGGGGATCG
The DNA here is from genome assembly GCA_023701365.1 of Geobacteraceae bacterium. Classification (GTDB taxonomy): domain Bacteria; phylum Desulfobacterota; class Desulfuromonadia; order Geobacterales; family Geobacteraceae; genus JAMPXD01. The sequence goes on along the minus strand of JAMPXD010000001.1, from coordinate 14,996 downwards.
GCGACTTCTACGGCCTCGGGGTCGACAACCTGTTCGCCGTTTCCGCCGAACATAACCGCGGCGTCGGCGACCTGATGGATGAGGTGGTAAAGGCGCTTCCCAGAGGGGGCGTCGCCGGTGAGGACGAGGAGGTGACCAGGATTGCGGTGGTCGGTCGCCCCAACGTGGGGAAGTCGTCCCTGGTCAACCGGCTGCTCGGCTATGAAAGGGTGGTGGCCAACCCCACTCCCGGCACCACCCGGGACTCGATCGACACCCCGTTTACCTGCAACCGCAAGGCCTATCTGCTGATCGACACGGCGGGGATCAGGCGCAAGGGGAAGACCACCCAGAAGATCGAGAAGTACAGCGTGGTGGATGCGCTGCGCAGCATCGAGCGGGCCGACGTGGTGCTGATCGTCCTGAACGCCGAGGAGGGGGTGACCGAGCAGGACACCAAGATAGCCGGCTATGCCTATGAGGCGGGGCGCGCCTGCATCTTCGTGGTCAACAAGTGGGACACCCTCAGCAAGGACAACGCCACCGTCGGCAAGTTCGTGGAGAGGATCAGGATGGAGTTCAAATACCTCCCCTTTGCCCCGGTCCTGTTCGTCTCGGCCCTGTCGGGGCAGCGGACCGGCCAGATCATCACCGAAGTGGACAAGGTCATGGCCCAGTACAGCAAACGGGTGCAGACGGCCGAGCTCAACAGGGTCTTTGCCGATGCCGTGGAAAGCCATCAGCCCCCGATGTTCCAGGGGAGGCCGGTCAAGCTCTACTACGCGACCCAGGTGGGGACCAGGCCGCCGACCTTCGTGGTATTCAGCAACAGGCCGGAGGGGATCCATTTCTCCTACGAGCGCTACCTCGCCAACAAACTCCGCGAAGCCTTCGGTTTTACCGGGACCCCGCTACGTCTCTTTTTTAAGGGCAAAGAGCGGGGAAAAGGGGCGTAAATTGCTTTACTTGGCAGCGCGGATGGTTTATTATCAGCAACTATTTTCACCCATAACGGACAGCATAGAGTTCAGGTGATATGAGCCTTGTCGGAAACTTGGAAGACCTCGGCCTCGGCGAGATCCTGCAGATAGTCAGCCTCAGCCGCAAATCCGGGATACTCGCGCTTCATAGCAGGGGGCGCGAGGGTAGGGTGGTGTTCCGCCAGGGCCAGGTTGTGCGCGCCACTTCCAGCACGTTCCAGCAGAACCTGGGGGAGGTGCTGATCCAGAAGGGTATCCTCGACGTCGGCACCCTGAAGAAGGCGCTCGCCTTCCAGGAGCAGGGCGGGTTCGGGGAGCGGCTCGGGACGATCCTGATCACCAGTTTCGGCATTGCCGACAGCGTCATCGAAGAGGTGGTCCGCGAGCAGATCGAAAATGTGGTCTATTCCCTGTTCGCCTGGTCGGAGGGGACCTTCGACTTCGAGCTGCAGGAAAGCGTGGAGGTGAGCGACTCCATCCGGATGGACCCGTTGCAGTTCATGCTGGACCAGGGTCTCAACCCCCAGTTCCTGGCCATGGAAGGGTCGAGGATCATCGACGAGATGCGGCACCGCGGCGAATCCGCCGAAGCCGGCGATGCTGCCACCGGTTCGCCGCCGCCCCCCCCTGATGAAATCGACGATTTCGCCTTCCATCTCGCCGAGACCCCGCCACCGGCCGCCGTTTCTCCCCCTCCCGGCGAGGAAAAGCGGCTGCTGGTGATGGTGGACGATGATGCAACTGCCCGAGCGGCTTTGGTTCGCCTTCTGGAGGGAGGCGGCTACCACGTTGCCGCCTGCAAAAAGAGCGAAGAGACCCTGATCAGGATCGACACCCTCTACCGTGACGGCCGCCGGCCGACCGTGCTGGTAGATCTGATCATGCCGCGGATGGACGGCTCCGGCGTGCTCGGCGGGGTGGAGCTGCTCGAGTTGATCCACAACAATTTCCCCGACCTGCCGGCCCTGGCAATGGCGGACTGCCACAACAGCGATGCCGAGCGGAAGGTGCGCAGGCTTGGGTTCGCCTTCATCATGAAGCCCCGCAGGGTGGAAATCGGCGATCCCGCCTCCCTCGGTTCCTTTGCCGACAGGCTGCTGGAGCAGCTGGCGAGGATTGAATCCGGCGAAGTCCCGTCGGAGTGGAGCGACAAGGTCAACATCGGCGACGAACTCCGCCTGGAGATGGGGGAGGAGCCGGCGCCGGCTGCCGCTCCCGCGCAGCAGAGCACCGGCATCTCTCTCCTCAGGGGGATGATCGAGGAGCTGTACGAACCGGCGCTGGGGGGGGGATCATTCTCCTGGTGCTCCGGTTTGCCTCCGAGTTCATGAACCGTGCGGTTGTCTTCCTGGTCAAGCGGGACGAGATAGTCGGCCTGGGGCAGTTCGGCATCGATGCCTGTGAAGGAGTTGCCGATTCATCGGTGCGGAACCTGCGGATACCCCGGGGTGAGGATTCCCTGTTCCGCCGGGTGATCGAATCCCAGCTACCGGTCAAGATGAAGCCGGATGACAGTGGCTGGAACCGCTATCTCCTTTCCCAGCTGGGGGGAAGCGCCCCGGCCGAGGTCTTCCTCGGCCCGATCATCAGCGAGGGGAAGGTGGTTGCCGTTTTATACGGCGACAACCTCCCCGGGACAGCCCCCGTCGGCGACACCGATGCGCTGGAAATATTTCTTTCCCAGGCGGGGCTGGCCATGGAGAAGGCCCTGCTGGTGCGTCGCCTGAAGGAAAGAAGTTTTTCGGAGGAAACGTGAAAAAGATACTGATCACCGAAGATTCTGCGACCATGCGGTCTCTCCTGGTCTCGACCATCGAGGCCATGGACGGATATGAGATTGTGGAGGCGGGGAGCGGTTTCGAGGCATTGCGTCTCCTCCCCCGGGAAAATGTAGCCCTGATCATCACCGACATCAATATGCCCGACATCAACGGCCTGGAGTTGATCAGCTACGTCAGGAACAACCCCAATTACCAGTCCATCCCCCTCTTCATCATTTCCACCGAGGGGAGCGAAAAGGACATGGAAAAGGGACTGGCGCTCGGCGCCAACGAATACCTGGTTAAGCCGTTCCATCCCGTGAAGCTGCAGGAGCTGATCCGGAAATATCTCGGATAATTGCGAGGCCAAGGGCTAAGGTTTTCCCTTTTGCCCTTTGCCGCGAGCCCTTAGCCTAAATCGACACACCGTGAGATTTTTCATGACCGATGCCAATGACAAACTGGGTAAAGCCGTCGCGGACTTTCTGGCGGAGGCTGAGGAAATCATCGATCAACTGAGCCTCGATCTGGTCGGCCTCAGTGACTGCGCCGAGAGCGGGGATTGCAGACCGGAGCTTGTCAACTCCGTTTTCCGCGGCGCCCACTCCCTCAAGGGGCTCGCCGGGATGTTCGGCTTTGCGGAGATCGCCGAGCTGGCCCACAACCTGGAAAACCTCCTCGATTCGCTCCGTCTCGGCCGGGTCTCCCTCGACCAGGGGACCATGGGTGTGCTCTTCGACTCCATGGACCTGATGGGAAACCTCGTGAGGGGTGCGGGGAAGGAGACAGCCGAGGCGCAGACGGTCGCCCAGGCGGTGGCCCGGATAAATTCCTGCAGCGCCGCGGCCCGGATAACCGACCTCTCTTCACCGCTGGCCAGGCTCGGGCTCCCCGCCAAGGTGCTCAACACCCTGACCGAGTACGAAGAGCACCGGCTTCTGGAGAATGCCAAGAGGGGGCGGGGGATTTATTCGATCCGCGCCTCGTTCAATCTCGCCACCTTCGACCAGGACCTGGGGGAGCTCACCGATATCCTGAAGAGGGAGGGGGAGGTGATCAGCACCCTGCCGAGTTCGGGGGGGGGGCTCGGCCTCTGCATAGATTTCGAGATCCTGTACGGCTCCGACAAGGATGTCGTGGAAGTAGCCGCCATGGTGGAAGGGGAGAACGTCGCCGTTACCCGGCTCGACACGGCTGGCCGGCCGGCCGTTCCCGAGCCGGCGGAGTCCCTGCCGGCGGCCGGCGAGGATACCGCGCTGACCGCCAAAAGCTTCAGTCAGACGGTGCGGGTCGATATAGCGAAGCTTGACGAGTTGATGAACATCGTCGGCGAACTGGTCCTCTGCCATTCGACCATCGCCGACCTTACGCTCCGGATGAGGCGTGACGGCTTCTCCACCCTCTCCCTTGAGCTTTCCAAGGCGGCCAAGGGGCTGGAGAGGAAGCTGACCGATCTGCAGAAAGGGGTCATGGAGATCCGGATGATCCCGGTCGGACAGCTGTTCGAGAAGATGTCCCGGATCGTCCGGAAGATTTCCCGGGAACAGGGGAAAAAGGTCGAGCTGAAGATGTTCGGCGCCGACACCGAGCTGGACAAGCTGATCATCGAGGATATCTCCGATCCGATGATGCACATCATCAGGAACGCCATCGACCACGGCATCGAGACCCCGGAGGAGCGGCTCCTGCATGGGAAGGAGGAGAAGGGGACGATCAGGCTCTCCTCCTTCCAGAAGGGGAACCACGTCGTCATCGAGGTGGAGGACGACGGCAGGGGGATCGACCTGGCCAAGGTGAAGCGCAAGGCGCTGGAGAAGGGGCTGGTCGCGAACGTCGACGCGGTTTCCGACCGGGACGCCCTCGATTTTCTCTTTCTCCCCGGTTTCTCCACCAGCGACAAGGTGAGCGAGATTTCCGGCCGGGGCGTCGGGATGGACGTGGTAAAGAACAACATCGCCGCGGTTTCCGGGATGGTGGATATCGAGACCAGGGCGGGGGCGGGCTGCCGCGTCACCATAACCCTGCCGATCACCCTCGCCATCATCAAGGCATTGATCATCGCCTCAGCCGGACGGACCTACGCGATCCCAATCACCTCGGTGCAGGAGACCATCATGGTGGAGCGCAGGGACGTTCTCACGGTGGAACGGAAAGAGGTGATCCAGCTCCGCCATGCCACCCTGCCGCTGTTGCGGCTGGGGAGCTTCTTCGAACTGGACGGCACTGCGGATACGGGTGACTCTTTTTATGCGGTGGTGGTGGGGGTCGCCGAAAAGCGGCTCGGCATAGCAGTGGACGATCTGCTCGGCCAGCAGGACATCGTGATCAAGTCGATCGGGGAGACCTTCAAGGGGTTCAGGGGGATTTCGGGGGCTGCAGACCTGGGGGACCAGCGGACCATCCTCGTCCTGGACGTGGGGGGGATCATCAACGAGGCCACCAGGGGCAACGGATGAACCAGCTTGAGGTTTTCGTCCGCTTCGCCCACAGGTTAAGGTAATATCGCACTAAACCTGAACCTGAACCTTGCACGCCGAACGAGATTAACACATGTACAAAGAATTCTACGGCCTGCGGGAAAAACCGTTCAGCAAGACCCCTGACCCCCGTTTCCTCTATCTGAGCAGGGGGCACCAGGAGGCACTGGCGCGCCTGCAGTACGTGATCGAGGAGCGCGAGATCGCCCTGCTGACCGGCGAGATCGGCTGCGGCAAGACCACCATTTCCCGGGCGCTCATGGATTCCATGGGGGACGGCTATCATTTCAGCTTCATCTTCAACCCGCGGCTGAACGTCATGGAGTTTCTGCGCGGGGTTGCCAGGGGGCTCCAGGTGACAACACCTGCCAGCGGCAAGGATGAGCTGCTGCGGGAGATTACCGAGGCGCTCTACCGTTTTCACCAGGAGGATTGCTGCCCGGTGTTCGTCATTGACGAGGCGCAGCTGGTGCCTGGCCGGGAGATTTTCGAAGAGATCAGGCTGCTCACCAATTTTCAGCTCGATGACCGCAATCTTCTGAGCATGATCATCATGGGGCAGCCGGAGCTGCGCAAGATTCTCGCAGCTCCCGTCTATGAGCCGTTCCGGCAGCGGATAGCCATCAACTATCACCTGAGCCCGCTCGACCCGGAGGAAACCCTGGAGTATCTCGACTTCAGGATGGAGGTGGCAGGGGGGAGCGCCGGTCTTTTTTCTCCCGACGCGGTTCAGGGGATCTTCGAGCTTTCCGGCGGGGTCCCCCGCAGGATCAATATCATAGCCACCAACGCCCTGCTGGAAGGGTTCGGCAGGGAGGCGGCATGGATTGACGGGGCCATCATCGAAGGGTTGAAGGATGAGCTCTCCATCTAACGAGGACGAAGGTTACCCATGAATCTGGCGGAACTCCGAAAAAAGGCGCAGCAGGATAAGAAAGCGGACCTCGGCCGTCCCGTCGTCCTTTCTCGGGAAGCCGAGCCGGTCGAAGAGGATCTGGCGCCTGTGCAACTGGTCGCGCCGGTTGCACCGGTTGCGCCTCCGGCCGACCCGTGGTCCGGCTTCGCCCCTCCGCTGGAGGAGCCTGTAGCCGGACCTGTCAGGGCCGGTGGGGAGGCGCCGGCGGTATTCGATCCCCTGGCGGTTCTGCTGGCCGGCCGGGAAACAGCTCTTGCCGACGAGGTGGCGTTTGCGGACGCCGCTGCGGCCGCCGAGGCGGGGAACGAAGAGTTCCGGGAGTTTCTCTGCTTCAGGGTTTCTTCCGAGATTTACGCCATCAACATCATGGAGATCAAGGAGATCATCAAGCCGCGCGCGGTCACCGAGGTCCCCCGTGCCCCCGCATTCGTTTCCGGAGTCCTTTCGCTGCGCGGCATCATCATTCCTGTCTTCAACATGCGGCTCAGGTTGGGGCTCCCCGGCGCCGAAAAATCGGCGAAGGAACGGATAGTCGTCCTGAAAAGGGGCGAGGAGTTTTTCGGGATACTGGTGGACGAGGTGATCCAGGTCGTGCGGATCGCCGCGGCGACCATTGAAAAGCCGCCGGCAGTGCTTGACGGCATCGACCGGGACTTTGTCGGCGGCATAGGGCGGTTTGACGGGCAGATGCTGATATTGCTCAATCAGGAGAAGATCCTCGATCTGACCCTCGGTTGATCCAGCGAAAGGGGTTTGCTATGGCGAAGAACAAGATACTTATCGTGGAAGATGAAGAGAGCTTGTTGAAGCTGGAGAGCATCCTCCTCTCCTCGAAGGGGTACAACGTCACCGGGGTCATGGACGGCAGGGCCGCACTGGAGGAGGTTCGCTTGAACAGGCCCGATCTGGTGATTCTCGACATCATGCTCCCCGAGATGGACGGTTTCGAGGTCTGCCGGCAGATCAAGGAGAATCCGGACACCCGTCACATCCCGGTGGTGATGCTGACGGCCAAGAAGAACAGCCAGGACTTCGCGCGCGGCCAGCAGGTAGGCAGCGATGCCTACATCACCAAGCCTTTCAAATCGTCGAAGGTCCTGGACACCATCCAGGAACTTCTCTCCAGGTAGAGACAAGGGGCTTTGATGACCACGGATATCCATGAAATTCAGATTGCCTGTTTTCGGCTCGGTGAAGATTTGTACGCGGCCGACATCATGCGCATCAAAGAGATTATCAGGCTGCAAAAGCTGGCGAACCTCCCCAAGTCCCCCGGCTTCGTGGAGGGGGTGCTGAACCTGCGCGGCACTGTCATCCCGGTAGTAGACCTGCGCAAGAGGTTTGATCTCCCCGTTGCTCCCCACAACCGGGATACCAGGCTCCTGATCGTCAAGGTCGGGAGTCAGGTGCTGGGACTGGTCGTTGACGAGGTCACCGAAGTCATCTCCGTCCCTGTCAGGGATATAAAGCAACCCCCCCGGGTGGCCGGCGGCGTCGGCGCGGAATATCTGGTGGGGGTCTGCCTTGCCGGGGATGCCATGGTCATGCTCCTGAACCTTGACAGGATTCTCTCCGATCGCGAATCGGACGAGTTGAACCGCATGGATGTGACCCGGAATTAAGTTTATCGCCACTGCCATGAAAGGATTGTTATGCTGATCGCCTGTCCCTCCTGCAAGACAAAATTCAGTTTTGATGAACAAAAGGTGGGAACCGACGGGGTTAAGCTCCGCTGCAGCAAATGCCGCACCATTTTCAGGGTTGTCCGGAAGGGGGCGCCACCGCCTCCCCCCGTGGCGCTGCCCAGCCCCGCCGTCCCGCCGGCCGCCGACAGAATCAGGGTGGTTGTGGCAAACGAGAGTCCGGCATTCTGCAGTGCGGTGCAAAAGGTTTTGGCAACGGAGCCTTTTGACCTGTTTTCCTATAACGACGGCAGGGCCGCGCTGACGGCAATCGAGCAGCAAAAGCCGGATGTGGTGCTGCTCGATGTGGCGCTACCCTCCATGTACGGATTCGAGGTGTGCGAGGCGGTCAGGAAAAATCCGGCCCTCTCGTCGGTCCGGCTGATTCTCATCGCCTCCATCTATGACAAGACGAGATATAAGCGGTTGCCCAATTCCCTCTACGGGGCCGACGAATACATCGAAAAGCACCACATCCCCGATTCGCTGGCAGCCATGATCTACCGGCTGGTTTCCGGGCAGAAACCGGTCGAGGCGCCGCCGGAGGAGAAGCAGCCGGCCGAAGAGGAGGGGCAGGCCGCGCCTGAGTGGCCTTCCATGCGGGAGCTCGCCGCCCAGGAGGCTGTCCGCGAGGAGCTGAAGCGGTCTGAAGAGCAGGAAACCTCGGCTGCGCCGGCCCCGGCCGCGCCGGAGCTCCCAGAGGCCCACAAGAAGGCGAAACGGCTTGCCCGGATCATCGTTTCCGATATCATCCTCTACAATCAGGCGAAGGTGGAGGAGGGGGTGCGCAGCGGTACTTTCTACGAGCTCCTGGCTGACGACATCCGGGAGGGGAGGGCACTCTACCTGCGCCGGGTAGCAGAGGAGATACGGGAGGTGACCTCCTACCTGGAGGACGCCTTCGAGGAGCTCCTTGCCAAGAAAAGGCGGGAATTCGGCCTGTGACGAAAGCAGGGTCACCTCCTGTGACCGCTCCGACGCTGTTGCGCAACCGATGGAGATGATAGTGGACAAGAGAGAGATACTGGCCGGGCAACTCCGGTCTCCTGACGAAGAGACGCGCAGACTTGCCGTGGTCGGGCTGGCAGCCTATCCCCTGGCGGACGTGCAGGGCAGCCTGTTCACTGCCATGGGGGACGGGAGCTGGCGGGTCCGCAAGGAGGCGGTCGAGGCCCTGCTGGCGGGCGCGGTAGGGGGGGAGGTCATGGAGACCCTGGTCGCCATGCTGGCCGCCCACGATAACGCCGGGCTGCGCAACTCGGCGGTCGAGGCACTGGAAAGGCTGGGAGCCCTGGCTGTGCCGACCCTTTCCCGGCACATCAACGATGCCGATCATGACGTCCGTAAATTTGTCATCGACATCCTCGGGACAGTCGGTGCTGCCGCTGCCGTTCCCCTGCTGATAAAGGCGCTCGACGATCCTGACCCGAACGTGAGCGCAGCGGCGGCGGAGAACCTCGGCAAGATCGCCGATCCCCAGGCGGTTCCGCACCTCGTTCGGAGCCTGGCAATAAATGATGTGTGGTTGCGCTTTACCGTTCTCGAGGCGCTGAGCAGGATTGGCAGGCCGGTGCCGCTCGATCTTGTTGCTCCCCTGGCCGGTGAAAACCTCCTGAAAAAAGCGGTGTTCGATTGTCTCGGCGCCATCGGCGGTGCTGAAGCGGTGCCGTTGCTGATCGAGGGTCTCAAGGAAAGAGTCAGGAACGCCCGTGAGTCGGCTGCGTGCGCCCTGGTCAAGGTGCGGGAGCGCCTCCCCGCCGACCTTGCCGCCCGGCTGGCGGACGCGGGGCTCAGGGAACTGGCCGGCTCCCCCTTCGTGGATGGGCTCCTTGCCTCGATGGAGGGGCACGACAGGGGGCTGAAAGAGGCGATCGTGAAGATCCTCGGGCTCATCGGCGACGAGCGGGCAGTTGCCCGGCTTCTGCACGGCTGCCGCGAGGAGAGGCTGCGCAAGCACTGCCTGCTCGCCTTCCGGAACATGGGGGAAGCGGGCACTGCTTCCCTGCTCAGCGCCTTTCCCACTGCCGATGAGGAAGAGCGCTGCTTTATCGCCTACGTGTGCGGCGAGCTCTGCTACGGCGGGTGTGCAGCGCTTCTGCGCGAAGGGATGCGCGGCGAGACCCCCATGCTGCGCAAGGTCTCGGTGCTGGCCGCCGGCAAGACAGGGCTGTCCGCTCTCATCGACGATGTCGTCCGGCTGTTGGAGGACGGGGAGCCCGCTGTGCGGGAGGGGGCTGTCGAAGCACTCTCCCGGCTGGCCGAAGTTGACAGGGGGGCGGTGCTCCGGGTAGCTCTCGAGCTCACCGGCGCCAAGCCCGCCGAACAGCGCCGCTTTGCCGCCATTCTGTTTGCCGCCCTGGGCGACGCAGAGAAGCTCTCCCTCCTGATCAAGGATGAGGACGCCATGGTGCGCAAGGCGGCGGTCGCTTCCCTGGCGGAGCTGAAAACGTCCGCCGCCGTTCCCCATCTGGTCATGGCGCTCGCCGATGAGGATGTCGATGTCCGGAGCGCCACCGCCGCCGCACTCGGTGATATCGGCGGAGACGCCGTCCTTGAGCCGCTGCTTCTGGCCCTGAACGATGAAGATACCTGGGTGAAATGCGCGGCGCTCAAGAGCCTCGGCAGGGTGGGGAGCGACAGGGCGCTGCCGGCGATTGTCGGGGTGCTTGAGAGCTCGGCAGGGCTTGAGCTTATTTCCGCCCTGGAGGCAGTGGCGGAGATCGGCGGTGACGCGGTCCCGGGGATCGTCCGGAAGGGGCTGGAAAACTGTGATGAAGAGGTGGTCAAGGCTGCCATCGGGATCCTTGCCCGTGACGGAGATGACTGGATCGACGCATACGGGGAGCAGCTCCTGGCCCATCCCCATTGGGACGTGCGGCGCACTTTCATCAATGCCATGGCCGAGCAGAGGGGGGCCGGCTCGCTCCCCCGCCTGCGCTCCGCGCTTGAGACCGAGTCCGACGATCTGGTCAAGGAAACGATAGCTGACATAATGGATAGGCTGCGGTGATGTATTTTTCCGAACCGGAAATACAGATGAGCGAAGAAGAGTTCCGCCTGATCCGGGACATCATTTACAGCCATTGCGGCCTCTTCTTCGACAGCGATACCAGGTACCTCCTGGAAAAACGGCTCGCCAGGAGGCTGCCGCTCCATCAGTTGCAGGGCTTCAGGGACTACCACCACTTTCTGAAGTACGACAGAAAAAAGGACCAGGAACTGTCCGATCTGATGGACGTCCTGACCACCAACGAGACCTATTTTTTCCGGGAAGCGTTCCAGTTGAGGGCGCTGACCGAGGAGATCCTCCCCGAGCTGAAGGCGGCGAAGGAGCTGCGGGGCGAAAAATCGCTCAGGATCTGGAGCGCCGGCTGCTCCACCGGGGAGGAGCCCTACACCATCGCCATGCTGATCATGGAAATGGGCTGCTTTCAGGGGTGGCGGGTGGAGATAATCGGGACCGACATCAGCCAGAGGGTCCTCCAGCAGTCGCGCAAGGCGGTGTACGGCAAGTCTTCCTTCCGGACCACGGAAGAGCGCTACATCAGGCGTTTTTTTCAGGAACAGGAAGGTGGTTTCCGGGTGAACGACGAGGTGCGGGAGCTCGTGACCATCAGCCACCTGAACCTGTTCGACCAGAACCGCCTGGCCCTGCTGGGAAGGATGGATGTGATCTTCTGCCGCAATGTCATCATCTATTTCGACCAGAGCGCCAAGAAAAGGGTGATCGAGACTTTTTACCGGATGCTCCACGAGGGGGGTTATCTCCTCCTCGGCCATTCGGAATCGCTCATGAATATTTCCACCGCCTTTGCCCTCAAGCACCTGAAGAACGACATGGTGTATCAAAGACCCCTTGCCACGGGAGGTCTCCTGTGAGGAAGATACGGGTGGTGGTGATCGATGATTCGGCCTACAACCGGCGCACCATTACCAAGATGCTGGAGGGTGTTGAGAATGTCCAGGTCGTGGGATATGCCGCCGACGGCGAGGAGGGGATCCGCAAGATTATCGATCTGAAGCCCGACCTGGTCACCCTCGATCTGGAAATGCCCCGCATGGACGGCTTTACCCTGCTGCGGATCGTCATGAATTCCTGTCCGACCCCGGTCATCATCATCAGCGCCAAGAGCGAGGATGAGCGGGTCTTCAAGGCTCTTGAGCTCGGCGCGGTCGATTTCATCGCCAAGCCGACCAGCCGTATCTCCGACGAGCTCCTGAAGATAACCGGGGACCTGCAGGAAAAGGTGCGGAGCGTCTTCAACCTCAAGATGGACCGGATCCTGAAGCGGGAACCGCTGCTTTCCCCTGAACCGGGCAGGAAAAAAAAGAAGCCGGTCATGGCCACCCCTGCTGCCAGCGGCAAGTCGCCGATCCAGGTTGTGGCCATCGGCGCTTCCACCGGCGGTCCGCCGGCGCTGCAGGGGATATTGTCCTCCCTGCCGGGGGAGTCCCCCTTTGCCGTCGCAGTCTCCCAGCATATGCCGCCCGGCTTTACCAGGGCCTTTGCCGAGCGGCTGAACCGGTCATCCCTTTTTGAGGTGAAGGAGGCGAAGGATGGCGATCTGTTGCTGCCGGGGAAGGCGCTGATCGCCCCCGGCGGCCGGAACCTGATCTTCCAGCAGTCAGCCGGCGATGTGGTGGCCAGGGTGGTGCAGCCCTCCCCCGAGGACAGGTACGTCCCTTCGGTGGACGTCATGCTCGCTTCGCTGGCGGCCATTTACGGGGCACGGTTGCTGGCGGTCGTTCTTACCGGGATGGGGAATGACGGGAGCAAGGGGGTCAGGGCTGTAAAGGGGGCAGCCGGCGAAGTGCTGGCTGAATCCGAGGAATCGGCGGTCGTTTTCGGCATGCCCCGTGAGGCGATAGCCACCGGGCTGGTGGACAAGGTGGTTCCCCTTGACCGGATGGCGCGGGAGATCATCGTGCGCTGCGGTCTGGTTCCCGATTTCGAGTGACACCGGTGACGGAGCAGAAGACTGACGTGCGGAGGCGCTCTTCCGCACTATTTGGATAGGCGAGCACAACCGTGATGAAGAATAGGAGCATATATGTCAACTGACGAAGAAAAAGGGATTTCCAGCAGGGGGGAGGAGTTTCTCCAGGTCTTCAAGAAGGGGGCCGAGTTCACCCAGGAGCTGATGAAGGAGAACGAGCGGCTCCGCTACCGGATCATCGAGCTGGAGAAGTCCCAGCAGAGCATCGCCCGGGATGTGGAGGATACCGATGAGAACCGCCTGCTGCTCCAGCGCATTGCGGAACTGGAGCGGGAAAAGGAGGAAATCCTCGCCCGGATCCGCCATGTGGAACAGGAAAACCAGGATTTCGCCGCCCGCTACGTGGAGATCGAACAGGAGAACAATAACCTGGCCAATCTCTACATCGCCAGCTACCAGCTCCATTCCACCCTCGATTTCAAAGAGGTGCTGCAGATAATCACCGAGATCATCATCAACCTGATCGGCGCCGAAGAGTTTGCCATCATGCTGCTCGACGAAAAGACCAACGAACTGCAGGCGGTCGCCACCGAGGGTATAGCCCGGGAGGATATCCCCTCGGTGAAATTCGGCAGCGGCATAATCGGCCAGGTGGCAAAGACCGGGGAGAGCCACTTCAGCGAGGATGCAGGCGCGGATGTGCCGGATCTGCTGAAGCCGATGGTCTGCATCCCCCTGCAGATCAAGGAACATGTCATCGGCGTGCTGGTGATTTACAAGCTGCTGGTACAAAAGACCCAGTTTGCCGATGTGGATTACGAGCTCTTTACGCTGCTCGCCGGTCATGCGGCAACCGCGGTTTTCAGCTCCAGGCTCTATTCCGACTCCGAGCGCAAGCTTTCAACCATTCAGGGATTTCTTGATCTGTTGACCAGATAGTCATTAACCTTTCGGAGGACAAACTGAGATGTCAGAATATAAGGTTTTGATAGTTGAGGATTCCCCCACCATGAGACAGCTCATCTCCTTTGCCCTGAAGAGGCTGCGCGGCGTGAGGATTGTGGAGGCGAACGACGGCGTCGACGGCTTGAAGAAGCTGGCCGCCGAGAAGTTCGATCTGATCTTCACCGATATAAACATGCCGATCATGGACGGCTTGAAGCTGGTGAGCCTCGTGCGCAACGATGCCAATTACAAGAATACGCCGGTGGTGGTGATTACCACCGAAGGCGCCCAGGAGGACCGGGAGCGGGCGCTTGCGCTGGGGGCCAACGACTATATCACCAAGCCGATCCAGCCGACCAGGATCCTCGACGTGGCCAGGGCTCTGCTCAACATCGCCTAGCTGACCTGGGACCTGGGGACCTGCGACCTGAGACTCCTGGCCTGACTCAAGTCTCGGGTCCCAAGTCTCAGGTCTCAACATTCTGAGAGCATCCGGAGGTAGTGCGTGGAAGGTAAGTATAGTCCGAAAACCGTTGAAGAGAAGTGGCAGAAATTCTGGGAAGACAACAAGAGTTTCAGGGCCACCGAAGATAATGGCAGGGAAAAGTACTATCTGCTGGAGATGTTCCCCTATCCGTCCGGCCGGATTCACATGGGGCACGTGCGCAATTACTCCATCGGCGACGTGATTGCCCGCTTCAAGAGGATGAAGGGGTGCAACGTCCTCCACCCGATGGGGTGGGATGCGTTCGGGATGCCGGCGGAGAACGCCGCGATCCAGCACAAGAGCCATCCGGCCAAATGGACCTATGAGAACATCGACTACATGCGGGGCCAGCTGAAAAAGATGGGGCTCTCCTACGACTGGGACCGGGAACTGGCCACCTGCAGCGTGGAGTACTACCAGTGGGAACAGCTCATCTTCCTCCAGATGTATAAGAACGGCATGGCCTACAAGAAGAACTCGTTCGTCAACTGGTGTCCCACCTGCGAGACGGTGCTGGCCAACGAGCAGGTGGAGGAGGGTTGCTGCTGGCGCTGCGACAGCGGGGTGGTGCAGAAGGAGCTGGACCAGTGGTTTTTCCGGATAACGGATTACGCCGAGGAGCTGTTGGACCATACCTATAAGCTCCCCGGCTGGCCGGAGCGGGTCCTGACCATGCAGCGCAACTGGATCGGCAAGAGCTGCGGCTGCGAGATCGACTTCCCGGTGGAGGGGCGCCTTGCCGGAATCAAGGTCTTTACCACCCGCCAGGATACCCTTTACGGCGCCACCTTCATGTCCCTTGCCCCGGAGCACCCGATGGCGCTGGAGCTTAC
>JAMPXD010000069.1 GCA_023701365.1 Geobacteraceae bacterium | reverse complement strand
GTACGCCGATCCAGCCGGTCCGTGCGCCTGAAGACGTCAGGGTTAAAGTCACCGTTTCGCCGGGGGCGTAGGAGGTCGTCTTGTTCGTCGTCGCGGTAAGGGTGCCGCTGTGCTGGTGGCATCCGGCGCAGGTGGCAACTGTCGGCGCAGCGTGACAGTTGACGCAGCCTCTGCTGGTGAAATACGTTGATTGTGCCCGCACCTCCGTGCCCCAGAACTGAACCGTTGCCAGCGTCAGGGCGAAGAAAAACAGCATCGACACTCTACTGAAACCTTTCATTATTACTCCTTTTGTTGTTTGCTCGGGAAAAAGCGTTCCCTGGTTATGCTTCCATTCTCCTTCTCGATAGCAGTCATGGACGTATTCCCTCTTTCCTGCGTCATGGCCCGGCAGCAAGTGTATGCGGCAAAAAAAAGCCGGGGCCGAATATCATGTGATATTTCGGCAACCCGGCTGTCTCGTGGAGACCCTGTAGGCTTTCCGCCCCATCCTCGCGGATGGTTGAGTATTATCGTGTACCACCAATTGCGTTTTCATGCCGATCCGCGGACCGGCATAAACCTGCGCCTTTTCAGGCGCGTTGCTTGTACTGCTTCAATCACCTCCCGTTTTTGATACCGGCCACAAAAAAACCGGGGCCGGATATCGTTTTCGATATTTCGGCATCCCGGCTGTCTGCAAGAGACCCTAGGCTTTCCGCCCCACCCTCGCGGGTGGTTTAGTATTGTCGTCTATCTATTTGATCTATTCAATTTCTGGAATAGGTCGTAGTGTGCAACATCTGGCACATAAAATCAAGCTGTTTTCGGTTGATTATCCTTAACCGCTGACTGCCCCATGGAATGGCCGTTCCAGGTGCAGCAACGGCAGGTCGGACAGATTGGAACCCGCGACTTCGGAAATAAAAAAGCCGGGGGGCCGAATATCATATGATATTTCGGCAACCCGGCTGTCTCGTGGAGACCCTGTAGGCTTTCCGCCCCATCCTCGCGGATGGTTGAGTATTGTCGTGTACCACAATGCTTTTAGTAAATTAGGCTCCTCCTTTTTACCCCAGCCGGACAATAAAAGTCAAAAAAAATATTTCTAAGAAAACCCGGGGGGAAGTATGAAGAAATGTTCGACGGGTGCAATGGTTTGTAATCGCAAAAAACCACATTGCGGTTAACCGGCCGATATAACTGAACTAATCGGGATCAACCATGCCAAGTCGCATAATAAACCGGGCACCCTTTGACTGCCTGCTGATATCTCTGCATCTCCCCTCCAGCCCGGAAAGAGGAGTTTTTCCGCTATTGGCATGAAAATTGGAATTGCATCGGTACGGCATGGCAAGTAAGTAAAGGAAAGGTGGCCTATATGAAGAAGAGGTCGGTATCGGGGTCGCAAACGGTCATATGGTCAGGGGCAACCAGCAGGTCGTGCATCTTGCACCTGCCGCTGGTATTGACCCTACTCCTGGGTTTGCCAGTACTTGCCTCGGCCCATGTCAAATGGTTCGTCCGGGAAGATTCCGAACAGCTGGTGCAAGTCAGCCAATTCTCCTTCGCAGAACCCTGGGTGCAGACCTGGGTGGGAATTATTCTGGTCTGCGTCACGATGGCCCTGCTCATGGAGCGCTATCTTCCCGGTCCTCCCGAAAAGCTGGTGACGTTTGCGCAAGACCGCCGGCAGCAGGCAGTCCACCTGTTTCAGGGGCTGGTGGGGCTCGCCTTGCTGCTGACTGCGGTCAAGGGCGCCATCCTTGCTCCCCATCTTTCAGAGGAAAGCCTGTTTGGGCTCCTCCTGCGATTCGCCCAGGGGGGGATCGGCGTCTTGTTCATTGCCAACAAGGCGGTCCGGTTGGGGGCTGTCCTGATGGTTGTCCTCTTTCTGGCGAGCACCGGCCTGTTCGGATTTATCACGTCACTGGAATATTTCAACTTTCTCGGAATCGCTCTGTTTCTTTTGCTCCAATCGGCTCCGGGCGACCGTGTCAGGTCCTATGCCCTGCCGGTTATGAGAATTCATACGGGGATTGCCCTCGGAGTGCTGGCCTGGACCGAAAAACTGATCGACCCGAACCTGGCCGCCCGCTTTCTGGAAAAAAACCAGATCAACTTCATGAAGGCTTTGGGGGAGCAAATCTTCACTGACCGGGTCTTCATCCTCTGTGCAGGGTGTACCGAGTTGATTTTTGCAATTATTTTCACCCTCGGATTGATTACCCGAATCAATACCTTGGCATTGGCAGGTTTCCTGGTTTCCAGCAACCTCTATTTCTTCCTGGTCGGCAAGACCGACGAGGCATTTCTGGAGCTGAGCGGGCATCTGCCATTGATTGCCGTCGCAATCCTTCTGATCCTTTATGGAGGAGGCAGCAGACTGTGCCTGACCAACCTCTTTTTCCACAAGGCACAGCGGGAGCCCGCCCTTCTTGTAAATAACGATGGCGAACCTGCTGACAAGGGTTGACCCCTCTGTCTCCCTTTAGCTCCGGTTCGCCCTTCGTCAAACTTCCGTTGTCTTGACCAACTCTCACAGACTTTCAAACACTTCCATGAACTCAGCACGCTCGGTTTGGGCGAGGCTTTTTTCAATTTCGTCCCGTGTCAAGGGCTGATCCCTTTGCACCCTTGCCTCCGAAACATTGTGTATCTTATTTGCCCCATACCTGCTAGGGTCAGTTACGCTATGGTCACCATAGTGCCCACTACTGACCTGCCCGATTAAACACCGCTATTTTCCTTTTCACTTCGAAATTGAAATTTCAGGTTTACATCAGGATTTCAGCAACGATACACCCAAAGGGGAGCTGATGTCCGTTGATGACCACCGCAATTCGCTGATCGCCGGCAACCGCGAAGAATAAGGCCGCCAGTATGATTTTCTCGAGTTCCCGACGCTCGCGCAGGCTGCGGCTGCGCATGACGAGAGAGGCGAACTGCTGGCTTGGCTGCGGGAAAATGCCGAGTTCGGTTGCTCCGACACGAAGGTAGATTGCCGCAGGCTTTCACCCGGCTGCCAGACCTGCGCAACCGGCGGCTGGTCATGCCTTTTCATCAACGGCCGTTGCAACGCCTCCTGCTTTTATTGCCCGACCTCGCAGGACGACACCGGCGATCCGCTGACCAACGGCATCCCGTTTGCCTCTGCCGAGGATTACGCCGAATACGTGGCCCTGTTCGGCTTCACCGGTGCCAGCATCAGCGGCGGGGAGCCGCTCCTTACCCTGGACCGGACCCTTTCCTATATCGACGCCGTACGTCGCCGCTGCGGCGATGCGGTCCATCTCTGGATGTACACTAACGGCACGCTCATGATCAGGGAGATCGCCGGCGAGCTCCGTTCTGCCGGCCTGGGCGAGATCCGCTTTGACATCGGCGCCACCAACTACAGCCTCTCGAAGGCTCAACTGGCGGTAGGCGTGATACCGACCGTGACCGTGGAGATCCCTGCCGTCCCGGAAGAAGAGGTGCTGTTGCGGGACAAACTGGCGGGAATGGCCTCCGTAGGGATACAGCATCTGAATCTACATCAACTCCGCCTGACGCCGCACAATTCCAAACACCTGGCAAGCCGCCCCTACACCTTTATGCACGGGGAGAGTGTGATGGTACTGGAATCTGAACTTACAGCCCTGCGGCTGGTACGCTATGCGCTCGAGCATGGCATCGATCTCCCGGTCCACTACTGCTCCTTTCCCTATAAGCGGCGCTTTCAGCATGCGGCAGCCCGTCGTCGCGGCATACCCTTTGTCCAGTCTGATCACGAAGAGGTGACACCAGCGGGGTATCTGCGAGCGCATGGCGCGGGGAGCGTGCAGTATTTCGAGGCGATCATCCTGCCGGGCGGGAGCGGTCGCCGGTCCGCGGTCGAGATCCCCCTCCCCTCTGGTCGCTGGATAGCTGTGGAAAAGCGTCCGGTTTCCCCGTCGATCCCCGCCGCCTCATCGCTTTTTATCGATCTTTCCCCACTGTCTTTCCTCCCTGCGGAGTTGCTCAGGTTCGAACGAATCTCCGTCGGCCTGGCCGACTATTTCTGATGATCAATAGGACGTCCTTGAGTTCGTTGAGTTACTCCAGAACTACGATTGCTTTTGCCTTTTTAGCGGGTTCACCGCTGCTGCGCTGGTTGAACATTTGGGTTGACTTTATACGTCACTGCCGTATGATAGATGCATGGTCACTTTTGTCGAATCGCCGCTATTTACGAAGCAGGTTCATGATTACCTGACCGACAACGAGTACGGTGTTTTTCAGGCATTCCTTGCCACCAACCCAGATGCGGGTGATATGGTGCGCGGCTCCGGTGGGGTTCGCAAGGTACGCTGGAGCCGTCGGGGGACCGGCAAAAGCGGCGGTGTCAGAGTCCTCTATTTTGCCCGGACTGGAGCCGGAGAAATCTGGTTGCTTCTGATTTATGCCAAGAGTGCTATCGACAGCATTCCCGGCCACATTCTCAAAACCCTCAAAGAGGAGATGGAAAATGCCACTCGATGAAAAAAAACTGCTCGAACGTGATGCAAAGCGTAACATCGGTGAGGAACTGCTCCAGGCTGTGCGGGACATCAAGTCTGGCAGGGTCGGACGAGTTTCCACTATAGATGTTTCTCCCCTAGCCTCGGCACGTCTAAGGATCGGTCTTTCCCAGAACGAGTTCGCTAAAATGCTTGGCGTGTCGCTCCGCACCCTGCAAGAGTGGGAGCAAGGGCGGCGCACACCGTCGGGCGCGGCGAAGTCTCTTATTACCATTGCCATCAAAAAGCCGGAAGTTTTGAAAGAACTGCTCGCTGCCTGAAAGAGATGTAAGGGTCAACTCTCCATTTTCCACTAAACACACATCACGTCATACTGCCCTGGCCTCCTGTCTCAGACCTAAAAATGGAATATGGAAAGTTGACCCCTTTATCTTCTCTATATTCTTTTTCTGTTAGTTTAAAGATGGCGATCTTTAAAGCATATCAGGAAGTTTTTACTCCTCACTATGCAGGGAGGTGCCTTTATATTATCAGCCCTTGAAAAGAGAATTTAGCATCCTACGAATAACAATTTTCCCTGTTCAAGGGCTAGACCCCTTTTCGTCTTTCCTTGTGATCACAGGGACTTTCACCCTGTTGGGAACTCCAGTTGTTTCAGTCAATTACCAGGTCTGTCAAATGTGTAGGTTTGACACTAGGTTTGACACCTATTCCCTCCGCTGAGATTGGAGGAAAGCGGAGTCGAAAACCTGCCTCGACGAAGGAGTAGTGCTTTCACTCCGATTACAATGGTGGTAACGCAGGCGATCAGCCATCCCAGCATTCTTGGCCACGTGCTGCCGAACCATAATCTGACCTTATGGGCGCCTGCGGGGACGTCGAAAGAAATGAACCCCCGCCGGCTAGGGGTGACCGGTACACGGACCCCGTCAACCTCGGCCTGCCATCCGGGGAAGTAAAACCAGTAGATCGTCATCGGGTTGCTGTCCGCTTTTGCGACCTGGAATGACAGCCTTGCTCCTTCTGTGGAAAGATTCGCTACCTGCATCGTCGATGTATCGCGGACAATTATAGGGTCGCGCCCCGGTTCAGTGTAGTAAGACGGGACCCATCGGGGACGGAACTCGTTTCGCGACGCGAGCAGGCCGATTTCCTTTTTTTCAATCTTGATCTCCTCCATACGGTAGATGTCGTATTCGCCGTTCTGATGCGCTTTCCGCTGGTTCGCAGAGGAAAAGAGGCAGAGGGCGAGGACCGCCGTGACAATGATGCCGGGCGCCAGTGACGTTCTTCTTGCCAATGCGCCGCTTGTCGACAATCCTGTGAATGCTGCGAAAAACAGCGTGGCGACACCAAGAAAACGCCACGGGAACTGGACATACTGGAACGGTGCAACGATGTCGTAAATAATCGAGGAGAGCGAGGTGGTAAGAAAGAGGCCCAGGAGTCCCAGCCCAAGGGTGACGTAGCCGAAGTTTTTTTCCCGGTCCATCGCGGAGCGCATCTCCACGGCTGCAACGGCAAGCGCCGCGAGTAGCGCGACTCCTAAGTTGAAGCTCATTCCGTCATTCGGACCCGGCACGGATGGGCCAAAGCCCCAGGCAGAGGTGAACCACTGAAAGGGATAGACGAAATGGACGTCGTAACTGTAGTAGCCGCCCGTGAGTACTGCCTTGAATCTGTCCAGGTACTGCGTCTCGGCGAGCACGGGAAGCCAGTAAAAGGCCGAAAGGCCGGCGCCCAGAGTCGGTCCTGCGGCTGCGCCGAGCTTCTGGCGCAGTGACACTTTCCCGATATGGGCGCGCCACGTGAACATGGCAAGAGCGAATGGGGCGGCCATCAGCGCCGACAGGTTATGTGTCAGAACGATCGCAGCCGAGGTTAAGGCTACAAGGAGAACGCCACGGAGCTCCCTTCCCGTCCGCAACGAGAGGTCGATCCCATGGAACAGGTATGGAAGGAACGCAAACGCCATGAATTCCGAATACGCGCCGCGGACATAGAGACCGAGAAAATGGTAGGGGAGAAACATGTAGACGGTCGCTGCTACCACCGCGCCGGATTCGTTGCAGTTTTCTCTCACCCACAGGTACATTCCCCAGGCGCCGGCGAAAAAGATGGCGAAAGTGATGACCTTGAGTGCGGTGACAAGAGGTATTCCGGCGACATGCAACCAACCGGCGACGAGGTAATAGGCGGGGGAATAAAAATTGAGGAGCGGCAGACCCTTTCCGAAGTAGGCAGTGGAGAGCCAGCGGGGATAGTAGTCGCCGCTTCTCATCTCGTGGCTTACTGCAAAGAGTCTCTCAAGCTGGCAGAGGCTCTCGTGGGAGGTGAACCATCCCTGCGACATAAGCGGCGACATGGCAATGATAGTCTCGGCAGCCAGCAGCGCAACAACAAGAAGACTGTTCCTTCGGAAGGCTCCAGCCAGTTTCACTTCATCCCCGAAAGCCATAGTAACCCCTGCTTCTGAATCCTGCGACATTTAATTTGGCAGAAGCGGCCGACCCCTCTGTCTCCCTCTTTCGCCATCATCCTCTCGAAGGTTGTCACTTGCACTTTGACTGTTTCCTTGATACAGGGAACTTGTCTCTGGATACTGGTTGGTCCGACCCCATTGATTACCTCCGGACCGAGGACCATCCGCCTCCTGACCGTTGGAACGCCTTGGTCACGCAGCCGGTCGCCTGCTGACTATTACCAGTGCGATTCCGCCGAGTACCGCGGTAGAGGCGATCACCAGGCGCAGAGTGACGCCTTCACCGAGAAAAACTATGCCCCCCACGGCCGTGATCACCGGGACGCTGAGCTGCACTGTTGCTGCGCTCGTCGCCCTCAGCCCGCGCAAGGCCGTGTACCAGACCGCATATCCAGCACCCGAGGCAAGGGCGCCTGAGGCCATGGCGTACCAGAGCCCCGAGCCATCGAGCGAGTTCCAGGGAAGCGTGACTACGCTCAGTAGCGCAGCCGCGGGTGCGGCACGCAGGAAATTTCCGGCCGTCACGCAGATCGGGTCGCCAGCACCAATTCCGCGCAGGGAATAGGCCCCCCATGCGACACCGGCGCTCAGCATCAGGACGGAACCAAGAAGAGGCGGCGCCGAGAGGCCCGGAAGCACCAGGCCCACAACTCCGCCGAATGCGCACACGAGCCCCGCGGATTGCCATATTCCCAGGCGCTCGCCGGCCAAAAGTCCGTAGCCGATCATCGTTGCCTGCACTGCGCCAAAGAGCAGCAGCGCACCTGTCGCTGCCGGTAGGCTGACGTAAGCATATGAGAAGCCGGCGGCATAGATGAAGAGCGCCAGCGCAGAGGGCCAGCTTCCTCCCCCGCTGTGCGCGCAACCGCGAATCCGCGTGATCAGCCAAAGGGTAAGGGCGCCGGAGATGATCCGAATCGAGGTGAAACTGGCCGGGTCAATGCCGGTCTGTTTCAGCGCCAGCCGGCAGAGCAGCGAATTGCCGGCAAACGCGCTCATCGCTGAAAAGGTCAGGAAAAATGTCAGTATCCGCGACATCGGGGGGCCTGTGGGGTTCGTGATTGTTGCTTAGCAAACCGGATGCCGGTCTTCAGCAATGACCGTCGTCGGCACCCCGGTTGTCACTTGCGCTTTGACTGTTTCCTTGATGCCGGCAACTTGTCTCTGGATACCGGTTGGTCCTGTATCAGGACTGTGCCTTTGTCAGAGGCAGTGCGGCTGAATGCTAATGGGAATGATACGGCAGCAAGCCCTGTCCGTTGGGAATTGACCTGCAACGAATTGCCTTGCGCTGGCTCAGGGCGCCAGACGGTCAGCTGCATGTAAGCATCCTTGTTATCTTCTGTCGTGCCGGCTATGCCGATAATATCCTCGCTTGACACAGTTTTCCCAACAACGATGTCATCAACTATCCTTTCAAGATGGCTATATGTCCCGATGGTCGAGTCTTCGTGCAGGATGTCGATCTTATCCGGGCTGATCCGAATCACGGTACCTTTCCTTGCCGCAAGGACTGGCGTCCCCTTTGGCATGGAGAAGACCACGGCATAGCGGGTAAACGCCGTGGCGTTCGTCGCTTTGCTTACCATGGCGTATGCGCTGTAAAAAGCGGTAAAAATGCGAGTTTCCTTTATTATTGCAGTCTGTTAGCTTGGTCCGACCCCATTGATCTTCAGTCATTGATCATTCCTCCGCGAATTCGTTTATTGGTCTGGAACAGGGGGCTGATTAAGAATGCTGATCACTTCCGTGGCGATGAAGATCCGGTCCCGTTTGCGTTCAGTCTGCGGCACGATGATCCCGTTCTCTCGCATGACGCTCAAAGCGGCATTGGCCGTCGGGAATGAGGTATTGAACGCCTCCTGGATTGAGCGGACCGTGACAACCGGGTGAGCGATGAGGTATTCAGGGAGTCGGTGGGGTAGGGCGTCGCTGCGGACGTTGCTGGTGCGAACTAGCGTCTTCCACTGATCGAGAAGGGCGGTCAGACGTTCCGCTGTTTGTATTGTCTCCCGTGCGGCCACCTGCACCCCCTCGGCGAGGAACCGGACCCATGGCACCCATTCCCCACGCAACTGCACCGCGCCCAGAGTGTCGTAATATTCCTGCTGGTTTTCCTTGAGGAACCCGGCTTGGTAAACCGGCGGATAGCCCTCGGCGAACAGCATGAGCGGTAAAAGGAGCCTCCCTACGCGGCCATTGCCGTCGATAAAGGGGTGGATCGTCTCAAACTGCGCGTGGACGATCGCCATGCGAATGACGATGGATACCTCTGTTTGGTCTTCCTCGGACGGAGCGTAGCGCAGCAGCTCCTCCATGTCTGCAATGCAATCCCCAACATATTCATGAGGGGGCGGGACGAATTTCGCATCGTAGATGTTTCTATGACCGCCGATCCAGTTCTGTCTTTGCCGGAACTGGCCGGGCGTGTCCTTGTAGTCGGTCCCCTCCATGAGGTGACTGTGGAGCATCTCAATAAGTGTGCGGTCCAAGGCAGCGGACCCTCTGGTGGCCACCTGTTGCAGACCGTATTGCAAAGCCTTGACGTAGTTGAGGGTCACCACAACGTCCCGTGGAAGTCCGTCGTCGCTGCCGGTTGCCTCATACTCGAGGACCTGATCGACGTCCGAGGACGTTCCCTCGATCTGGCTGCTCCGGACGGCTTCCCGACGGTCGAGCGTCCTCGTGGCAAGGTTCGGGTTGGGAAGACGGGATGTGGCGGCCTGCACTGCTCCAAGCGCCTCGTGCGCCTTGACTACATCGCCGAAAACTTCCTTCAGTCCGAGTGTGCGAGGGGCAGGAGGGGGTACGAGCGCGGAAGCACCCGGATACTCCTTCAGGGGAACAAGCAGCTTTTGCCGATCGGGGCTCAGATCTGAAGTTTTCATGGACACAATCCTTTAATAACGTTCGCTGCTATTAAAATATATTCCCTTTACCTTGAATAAGCAAGAGTGTTATTAAAGGATCGGCTTCAGAGTGGACAAGGCGGGAGGTTGAGCTGAGCCAGACCGGGCAAGGGTTTCAGTGACCGGGCATGGTTTCGTTGAGGATTGTCTCCATTGGTTTTGATGCGATCTCCGGGGCTTGGAAGTTGCTAAGGGGACATAGTTGATTTGTTGATTAACCTTTGACTTAGTCAACTAATCAACTACGTTATATAAGAGCTGAGTTATGAGTTAGCTCCCCGGAGCGTATAACAAAACTTTTATTATATCAGTCTTGTAAATTCTAATTCCGCCTGTTATTGGATAACCACTTATTCAACAAAACAGGAGGATAGAATGAGCGACGCAACTGATAGGCTGGAGCTATTCAAGCGAATAAGATATTCAATCAGGGGTTCGGAAAAATATTTGTTGGTTGGCGTCGATGTCGCCAAGGCACCAAAGGGGGTCGCGTCTCAACTTCGGACAAAGCATTTCCGGCGCCCCGCCGGGGCGCTGATTTATTGGGTCTGCATTTATTCCCTGGGTTGCCGCGTTGCGGCCACCCACGGCTAATATCCAATTGCCCCTTCGGGGCATAACCTGGGCATCGGCCTGAAAGGCCGGACGGAAATTAGCCGCGGGCAAATCCGGAGGATTAGCCCACGGGAACAAATCCGCCGGATTAGCCACGGGAATCTTTTCCCATCACCAAAACAAAAAAGCCGCCTGCCCCGGCATTACACCGGCACAGACGGCTCTTGGTCATCCATCATTTCCTGGACGAAGCGAAATCATTTCCCCTCCGCAAAACTTCAGCAATTGCAATGAATAAAGACTTACATACACCGACACCCGCCAATCCTGCAAGAAAAAAGTGCCTTTGCGAAAAGTGACACTTTTGGGGCGGGCCAAGCGCCCGTGCGAACCGACACCATGAAAACCGTTAAATGGTGGGACTTGACAGCATATCCAGTTGTTGTTATCGTCTCCCGACTCCCCGAAACCGGTCTAACCCCAAACGATTACGAGAAAATCGTCTTGACAGGACATGGAATTGTCCGCTAAAAGCCATCATATGGACCGCCCCATGCCAACCATTACCCTCGACGATTCCAGCCGGCTCTCCCTCCCCGCCGAGCTGCTCGACCGCCTCGGCCTCAAGCCCGGAAGCCGCCTGACCGCCGAGCTGGACGGGGAGGGACGGCTGCTGCTCACCCCGGTTCCGGAGAAGCCGACGTCACCTCCGGTCTCCCTCCATGATTCGATCAACCGCAAGAACCTGGAGACCCCGCTCCAGTTCATCAAGGGGGTGGGGCCGAAGCTCGCCGCGGCGCTTGCCCGCAAGGGGGTCCATAGCGCCGAGGACGCCCTCTACCTCCTCCCCAACCGCTACGAGGACCGCCGTGAGCTGCGCAGGGTGGCGCAGCTCCGCCCCGGCGAGACCTCCGTCTTCTCCGGCGAGGTGCTCTCCGCCGACCTCGCCGCCACCAAGGGGGGGAAGCGCTTCTTCGAGGTGGTGGTCGGCGACGGCAGCGGCTCCATCGTCTTCAAGTGGTTCCACTACAATCCCGCCTTCATGAAGAAGAGCTGGAAGAAGGGGCGGCGCGGGATCTTCACCGGCGAGGTCAGCCAGTTCGGCTACCAGCGCGAGATCCACCACCCGGAGGTGGAGTGGCTCGGCGACGGGGAAGAGCTGGCCGAGGTGATGGCCCGTGACCCGGTCAATTTCGGGAGGATCGTGCCGGTCTACCCCCTGACCGAGGGGGTGCACCAGAAGACCATGCGCAAGATCATGAAGGAGGCGGTGGAGCAGTTCGCCCCCTGCGTCGAGAGCCTCCTCCCGGAACAGCTGGCGGCCCGCCACTCGCTGGTGCCGCTGCCCCGCGCCTTCCGGGACGCCCACCTGCCGGAGAGCGACGCCGACCTGGAGAGCCTCAACCGGGGGATGACCCCCGCCCACCGGACCCTGGTGTTCGACGAGCTCTTCTTCCTGGAGCTCGGCCTCGCCCTGAAGAAGCAGGGGGTGACGCTCGCCCCCGGCATCTCCTTCAGCGTCACCCACAAATACACCAAGCCGCTGCTCCATCTGCTCCCCTTTGCCTTGACCGGCGCCCAGCGCCGGGTCCTCTCCGAGATCAAGGCGGACATGATCTCCCCCCACCCGATGCACCGGCTGGTGCAGGGGGACGTCGGGAGCGGCAAGACCCTGGTCGCCCTGATGGCGGCCCTGGTAGCGGTGGAAAACGGCTGCCAGGTGGCGATCATGGCCCCCACCGAGATCCTCGCCGAGCAGCACTACCTGAACATCCACCGCTGGTGCGAAGAGCTCGGGGTGCGGGTGACGCTCCTGACCGCCTCGCTCAAGGGGAAGGCGAAGGCGGCGGTGCTGGCGGAGATCGCCGCGGGAGAGGCGCAGATCGTGATCGGCACCCACGCGGTGATCCAGGAGAAGGTGGAGTTCCACCGCCTCGGCCTCGGCATCATCGACGAGCAGCACCGTTTCGGCGTGGCCCAGCGGGGGCTCCTGAAGAAGAAGGGGGAGACCCCCGACATCCTGGTGATGACCGCAACGCCGATCCCCCGCACCCTGGCGATGACCGTCTACGGCGACCTGTCGCTGTCGGTGATCGACGAGCTCCCCCCGGGCCGGACCCCGGTGGAGACCCGGATCTGCTACGAGTCGCGCCGGCCCCAGGTCTACTCCCTGATCCGGGAGGAGATCGGCAAGGGGCGGCAGGCCTATGTGATCTATCCGCTGGTGGAGGAGTCGGAGAAGTCTGAGCTGAAGGCCGCGACCCAGATGGCGGAACACCTGGAGAAGGACATCTTCCCGGACCTGCGGCTCGGCGTCCTCCACGGCCGGATGCGGCCGGAGGAGAAGGAGGCTGTGATGCGCTCCTTCAAGGGGGGGGAGATCGACATCCTGGTTGCCACCACGGTGATCGAGGTGGGGATCGACGTCCCGAACGCCACCATCATGGTGGTCGAGCATGCCGAGCGGTTCGGCCTGTCCCAGCTGCACCAGCTGCGGGGCCGGGTCGGCAGGGGGAGCGGCCGGTCGCGCTGCCTCCTCCTCACCAACGGGCGGCTCTCCGAGGAGGGGGAGAAAAGGCTGCGGGTGATGGAGGCGACCGGCGACGGCTTCCGGATCGCCGAGGCGGACCTGGAGATCCGCGGCCCGGGCGACTTTCTCGGCACCAGGCAGGCGGGGCTCCCCGATTTCCGGGTGGCCAACATCCTGCGGGACGGAAGCGTTTTGGAGGAGGCGCGCCGGGAGGCGTTCGCCCTGGTGGAACAGGACCCGCGCCTGTCGCTGCCGGAGCATGCCCGGCTCCGCGCCGAGCTGAGGCGGCGCTGGGGCGGCCGGCTGGAGCTGGCGGGGATCGCCTGAGGGTGCCGGGTTCATCCGCTTGAATGGTTACCATCCGTTGCCTTTCGGGCAACCATCTGCTATCATGCGCGCAATCATGCAGTCGCGGCAGTGCCTGCTTAATATTGGGGGAGGTTCATAATGTCCGAATTCAACAACGTAACAGTGATCCGGGAAGCCAACGTCTACTTCGACGGCGCGGTGACCAGCCGCACCGTGCTCTTCGCCGACGGCAGCAAGAAGACCCTGGGGATCGCCCAGCCTGGGGAATACGAGTTCTCCACCGGCAAGGCGGAGCTGATGGAGATCCTCGCCGGCGAGCTGGAGGTGTCGGTCGCCGCCGGCCCCTGGAAGAAGGTGGTGGGGGGCGAGGCCTTCGAGGTGCCGGCCGATTCGAAGTTCACCATGCGGGTAACAGTGCTGGTTGACTACTGCTGCTCGTTTCTCGACTGAAAACTCTTTTAGGTTTTATGCAAAACAATCAACCAGTAATAGGCCGCTTCGCCCCGTCCCCCACCGGCCCGCTCCACCTCGGCTCGCTGGTGACCGCCGTTGGGAGCTATGCCATGGCCAGGCGGCTGGGGGGGCGGTGGCTCCTCCGGGTCGAGGATCTCGACCTGCCGCGGGTCATCCCGGGGATTGCCGACGACATGCTGCGCACCCTGGAGAGCCTCGGCTTCCAGTGGGACGGCGAGGTCGTCTACCAGAGCCGCCGCCTGGACGCCTACCAGGCGGCGCTGGAGCAGCTGATCCGGCAGGGGATCGCCTATCCGTGCGGCTGTTCGCGGGCGGAGATCGCCCTGATCGCCTCGGCCCCCCACAAGGGGGACGGCGGCCTGGTCTATCCGGGGCTCTGCCGGGACGGCCTGGCGTCGGAGAAGGCGGAGCGGGCCGTCCGGGTCAAGGTGTACGACGAGATGATCTCGTTCCAGGACTGCGTGATGGGGCGTTACAGCCAGGCCCTGTCCGCCTCCTGCGGCGACTTCGTGATCCAGCGGGCGGACGGGCCGTTCGCCTATCACCTGGCGGTGGTGGTGGATGATGCGGCAAGCGGCGTTAACCAGGTGGTGCGGGGGGCCGACCTCCTCTCCTCGACGCCGCACCAGATCTACCTGCAGAAGATCCTCGGCTACCCGGCCCCCACTTACTGCCATCTCCCGCTGGTCGTGAACCCCGACGGCACCAAGCTCTCCAAGCGGGACAATGCCGTCTCCCTGGCCGCCGGCCCGAGCAGCGCCGGTTCCGGCGCCGGGCTCCTCCTCGCCGCCTTGCGCTTCCTCGGCCAGTCCCCCCCTGATCAACTCGGCAATGCCCCGTGCCGGGAGATCCTCGACTGGGCCGCCGCCAACTTCGATTGCACCCTGGTTCCCCGGCGTTCCGCGCCCCTGGAGCCTGCGCACAAATAAATAGCGCCCTTCGCAACCTCGCCTCCCCCCATTTCCCCCTCCACCGATTCCCCCTGCCGGCCGTTCCCTGCCATTGAAAACGCCCGCTGATGGTTTATTCTCTTATGGGGCGAAGAATATTCCACCTGCGACTGTGGAATATTCTTCACACGAGTTCCTGGCAGACTCCCAAGTCCGTTACAATTCAATGAGTTAACAACTGGCACGGCATGTGAAATAGCCGGTGTACCACAAATTGCCCAGGAGTCACCATGACAGCGCGGTTTTCCATCCTGTTTTTCCTGTTGTTCTTCCCGCTCCTGCTGAACCCCGTCCGGGCCGAAGAGGCGGGCCCCGCCGAAAACCTCTCCCAGTTAGGCGCCGCCGCTATCGCCAACAACCCGGAGCTGAAGGCGTCCGAGGCCCGCTGGCAGATGTTCAAAAACCGCGCCTCCCAGGCGCGCGCACTTGAGGACCCGATGCTGATGCTGAAGATCCAAAACGGGATCGTCGAAGACCCGTTCAACTTCAGGATGGACGTGATGACCCAGAAGGTGATCGGGATATCCCAGCAGCTCCCCTTCTGGGGGAAGCGGCAGCTTAGGGGGGAGGTGGCGGCGTGGGAGGCCGAATCCTACCGGTGGGGGGTGGAGGAGCGCAGGCTGGAGCTTGCCAGGATGGTGGCCGAGGCGTACTACCAGGCATACTTCACCGACAAGTCGCTGGAGATCGTCGCCAGGAACATCAGGATACTCGACGATTTCATCACCCTCGCCGAAACCAAGTATTCCGTGGGGCAGGGGGCGCAGCAGGATATCTTCAAGGCCCAGGTGGAACGCTCCCGGATGCTCGATATGCAGATTTCCCTGGAGCAGCAGCGAAAGAGCCTCCAGGCGAACCTCAACGCCCTCCTCTACCGGCCGGCCGATACCCCGGTCGGCAAGATCCCCGACTTCGAAATCAGACCGCTCCCCCAGACCGCCGCGGAGCTGCGCCTCATCGCCCGGGAAAACCGGCCGCTGCTCAAGGGGCTGGCCGCCCTGATCGAGAAGGGGAGGGCGGGCCAGCGGCTGGCGGAAAAGGAATTCTATCCCGACTTCAACGTCTCCCTCGAATACATGCAGCGCGACCGGGCCATGGAGGAGGAGGGGCTCGACATGTACTCCCTCGGGGTCACCTTCAACCTGCCGCTGCAAAGGGAGCGGCGGCGCGCCATGGTGGCCGAGTCATCCTCGGAGATCACCATGGCCGGCGCCGAGCTGGACACTCTGAAGAACGGCATCGATTCCGGGATCTCCGACCTCCTGGCCCAGCTGGAGCGGCGCAGGAAGCTGGCCGAGCTCTACAGGAGCGGCATCATCCCCCAGGCCGAGCAGTCGCTGGAGTCGGCCACCATTGGCTACCGGGTCAACAAGGTGGACTTCCTGACGCTCTTGGACAACCGGGTCACCCTGTTCAACTACGAGCGGGAGTATTACGACTCGCTGGCCGACTATCAGATGAAGCGGGCGCAGCTGGAGGCGCTCATCGGCAAGGAACTCCCGTAAATGGTATTGTAGGGGCGACGCATGCGTCGCCCTTGCTTTGCTGCTGATTAAAGAGGGCGAGGCAGCCGACTCCGCCAGAGCAGCACCAGCTGCGACGGCCGGATGCCTCGCCCCTACAACACGTAAATACCGCGAGGCAATGCAATGAAATCATTAAGAATCTGGCTGCCCGTAGTCCTCATTCTCCTTGCCGCAGCAGGCGGCTGGTACCTCTGGCAGCCGAACGGCGCAAAGAAGGCGGCTGAGGGGGAGAAGGCGGCCCAAGGGCCGGTCCAGTACACCTGCCCGATGCACCCCTTCATCATCAAGGACAAGCCGGGCTCCTGCCCCATCTGCGGGATGACCCTGGTCAAGAAGGTGGAAGGTGCCCAGGCGAGCGCCGAGGAGCTGGCGATGCTCGGGCATGTCTCCCTTTCGCCGACCCAGATGGTGATGGCCAATGTCGCCACGGTCGAGGCTAAGGAGATGCCGCTCTCCAAGGAGATCAATGCAGTCGGTATCGTCGCCTACGACCAGGCGCGCCAGGCGAAGGTCACAGCCTGGGTGGCGGGACGGATCGACCGGCTCCATGTGAACACCGT
>JAMPXD010000068.1 GCA_023701365.1 Geobacteraceae bacterium | reverse complement strand
CCTGATGCCCCCCTTGTAAAGCCCTGCTTTTTCCGCGATGGCGCGGGTTACCGGGACGACTTCCAGGTTGTCGAGGAGTCCCCTGGTTTTTTCCTGTTCGTGCGGCCGCATGCCGGCGAAAATTTCCGCCACCGTTATGACCGAGCAGAGGATGGGGCCGCTGTCCAGTTGAGCCAGCAGAAACTCCTTCGCCTGCTGTTTCCCCCGCAGAAAGTTGATCAGAACGTCCGTATCGACCAGGACGGGCTTCATTGATTGCCTGCCAGCCGGGACGATTTCCTGATTTTTCTGACGAATTTCTCGGCCCCCTCCGCCAATTCGGGGTGGTCCTTGTCCTGCCAGGCGCCGAAACTCTCTTCCAGCGCGGTTTCCAGGCGCAGCCTCTTGAGCTCCTTCCGCAGCGCATCGGCGACGAACCGGCTCTGCTGCCTGCGCGCCACATGCTTCCTGAGGTCATCGAGGATATCTTCCGGAATGACAAAATTTGCCTGTTTCGCCGTGGCTCCCATGACTGTCTCCCTATGTTTGTATGTAGGCAATTTTATAGGCTGGAGCTGGATTTGTCAAAATCTTTTCTGCCGTTGTTTTCCGCTGCAAACGACGCCAGGGCGATCTCCTTCAGGCCCTTCAGGTCGAGCTTGCCGCTGCCGAGGATGGGGAGGCTGTCCACCCCCAGGTAGCAGTCCCGCCCCGGCTTCCAGAGGTTGGGGAGGGGGCTTTCGGCGAGGAGCCGGTGGAGGGTCTCGGCGTCCCCCGCCTCCTGCGTGTGGATGACCACGAGTTTCTCCCCCCGCTTCTCGTCGGGGAGGGCGGTGACCGCCACCACCTGCTGTCTGCCGAGGAGGGCATGGATTTCATCCTCTATTGCGCCGTGGGGGACCATCTCGCCGCCGATCTTGCTGAAGCGGCTCATCCGGTCGGTGATGTGGAGGAAGCCGCTCTCGTCGAGCCGGCCGATGTCGCCGCTGACGTACCAGCCGTCCCGGATGACCTCGGCGCTCTTGTCCGGGCGGCCCAGGTAGCCGAGCATCACATTCGGCCCCTTGACCAGGATCAGCCCGGCCTCCCCCTCGGGGAGCGGGGCACCGCTCTCCGGATCGACGATCTTCACCACCACGCCGGGCACCGGCAGCCCGACGCTGCCGTCCCGGGAGCCGATCTGGCGTACCCCGTCGATCTCCACATCGGGGAGCGACAGGGAGATGACCGGCGACAGCTCGGTGGCGCCGTACCCCTCCAAGGGGCGGATGGCGAACTTCTCCTGGAAGGCGTCGGCGAGCTTTGCCTTCAGCTTCTCGGCGCCGGTGATGACCAGGCGGAGGCTCGCGAAATCCTCCCTCTTGGCCCGCCGCAGGTACGCCATCAGGAAGGTGGGGGTGGCGATCAGCAGGGTCGAGCGGTGCTCCCGCACCGTGCGGGCGATGGTTTCGCCGTCGAGGGGATTCACGTGGTAGACGGCTGCGAACCCGGAGAGGAGCGGCAGCCAGAGGGTGCCGGTGAAGCCGAGCGAGTGGAAGAAGGGGAGGGCCGAGCAGATGTTGTCCCGCCGGCTGACCCGGAACACCATCCGGAGCGCCTCCAGGTTGGAGAGGATGTTGTGGTGGGAGAGCATCACCCCCTTCGGCTCGCCGGTGCTGCCGGAGGAGAAGATCACCGTGGCGAGCCGGTCGGCGCAGAAGCCGGCCGGCCGGGCCAGCGACCGGAGCGGCTGGAAGCGGGCCTTGAGGAAGGCCCGGCGCTTGTCGTTCGTGGAGAGGTCGGCGAGGAGGTCTTCGAGGTAGACGGTCCCGGGCAGGTCCGGCAGGGTGCCGAGTTTCTCCTGGAAGGCGCGGGAGCTGATGACGGTCCTTATGCTGCACTGGCTGACGGCCGAACGGATGCCGTCGGCGGAGGCGGTGTAGTTGAGGTTGACCGGCACGGCGCCGTTCAGGGTGAGGGCCAGGTTGACCAGCGCCCCGCCGACCGTGGGGGGGAGGCAGACGCCGACCATTTCCTCGCCCTTGCTGCGGTGGGCGAGCTTCTCCGCCAGGGCCACGGCGCCGGTAAGGGCCTGGCCGTAGCTGAGGGAGCGGCCGCCGGTGTCGGCGATGGCGGGGCGGCGCCAGTTCTCCCGGGCGGTCTCGGCGAACAGTTCCCCCAGCGGCCGGCGCCGCTCCTTGCGGGCCTCGAACCAGGCGCAGGAAAGCTCCATCACCGCCCGCCGCACCTCGAAGGGGGTGCTCCCCGCCGCCAGGGGCGCGCCGAAGATGACCGTCACCCGGTAGGGGGTGAGTGACGGGAAGCGGGAGAGGAGCTTGCCGTGGGCGTAGGAGAGGATGCTCCCCCAGGCGCCGCCGATATAGACCGGGATGATCGGATGCACCGTTCCCTTGACGATCCGCTGGAACCCCCCCTTGAACTCGTTGAGCATGCCGTTGCGGGTGATCGCCCCCTCGGCGAAGATGCAGACCAGGTACCCCTCGTCGAGGGCGGTCCGGGCCGTGGCGATGAATTCAGCGAGCCCCTTCTTGCCGTCCCGGGCCGACACCGGGATGACCCGCATGAGGCGGCAGAGGGGGCGGAGCAGCGGGAACTCGTAGATGCTCCGCTCCATGACGAAGCGGATCCGCCGCTGCTGGGTGGCGATCAGCAGCAGCGCGTCGAGCCAGGAGACGTGGTTCGCGACCAGCAGCGCCCCCCCTTCGGCCGGGACATGGCGGCTCCCGGTGATGGTGAGGCGGTAACAGAGGCGCATGGCCGCCAGGGCGAGGAAGCGGAGCAGGAAGTCGGGGAGGACCCGGAGGGTGATGACGGTGAGGAGCAGGGTGATGCAGCCGAGGACCGTGAAGCAGCCGCCGGGGGAGACCCCGAGGGGGCCGGCGAGGAGAAAGAGGAGGCCGGAGGCGAGGAGCACCCCGACCCAGCTGAGGAAGCTGGAGGCGGCGAGGATCTCGCCGCGCCGGTCGGCCGGGGCGCGGAGCTGGATGAAGGCCTGCAGCGGGACGATGAAGAGGCCGGCGGAGACCCCGAACAGGAAGACCAGGGGAAGGACTGCGATTAGACTAGCCGGGGCGGCATGGAGGAGGAAGGCGCCGAGGGTGAGGCCGGCGGCGCCGATCGGCACCACCCCGAACTCCACGGTCCGTCCCGAGAGGTGCCCCGCCAGCAGCGAGCCGAGGCCGATGCCGAAGGCGGCCGCCAGGAAGAGGTAGCCGCTCTCGGTCTCGGCGAGGCCGAGGCGGGCCATGCCGTAGGGGAGGAGGTTCAGCTGGCAGAAGGCGCCGACGAACAGGAAGTAGGCGCCGCCGAGGACCGCCAGCAGGAGATAGCCGTCCTTCCTCAGCTCACGCAGGGTGCGGAGGTAGGTGGCCGGAGAGACGGCCAGGGGGCGGCCGGGGGCGGCCGGAGCCCCGCGGGGGATGGTGCGGGCGAGCATCAGCCCGGCCGCGGCCACCGCGATCCCGGCCAGGGCCGCCACCCCGTGGCGGCCGCCGCTCGCCCGGACCAGGAACGGCGCAAGAGCGGTGCCGCCGATGATCGCCATGAAGGAGAACATCTCCAGCCGGCTGTTGGCCCGGGAGAGCTCCTCCCGGCCGACCAGCTCCGGGACGATGCCGTACTTGGCGGGGGCGAGCAGGGCGCTGTGGCTGCCGAGGAGGAAGACCGTCAGGTAGAGGAGGGGGGCGGCGCCGAGGAGGAGGCCGACGGCGGCCAGGCAGGCTATGGCGATCTCCAGAGCCTTCACCGCGACGATCACCCGTTGCTTCGGCAGGCGGTCGGCCAGGGAGCCGGCCAGGGCCGAGAAGAGGAGGAAGGGGAGGACGAAGAGGGCGCTGCCGACGGCGGCGATGGCGCCGGCCGCCGCCGGTCCCTGTCGGCCCACCAGGAAGAAGACGATGACCAGCTTGATCAGGTTGTCGTTCAGGGCTCCCAGGGCCTGGGCCAGGTTGAGCCTGGTGAAGGCCGGGGGGATGGTTGCTGTCGTGTCGGTGGAGTTCATAACGACCCCTTCGGTTTTTGTAGGGGCAAACCTTGTGTTTGCCCAAAATCCGGGCGATCACAAGGATCGCCCCTACGGAAATTCCCCGTTTATGCGGCGTAACAGCCGCGCCCCGTTGCCGAGGATCTCCTCCGTCATCCCGAGCGCCAGTTTCAGCTCCACGTCCCGGTCCCAGGGGTTGTCAACGGCGGCGATCCGGCGAATTTCCCCGGGCGGCAGGCGGAACAGCTGGCACCAGGGGGAGACGATGGGGGTGGCGGCCAGCGGCATGTCGGTTCCGTAGAGGAGCCGGCCGTGCAACTCTCCGCGACGGAGCACCTTTTCCAGGTGGCCGAGGCGGTTCGCCTGGGTGAGGGCCGAGATGTCGGCATGGAGGTTCGGATAGAGGGCGGCGAGGCGGAGGAAGCGGTCGAAGTTCCGCTCACCCTCATTGTTGCCGTTGCTTGCGCAGTGGGCCGCGATCACCGTCACCCCCTCCTCCAGGGGGAGCCGCAGCCGCTGCGGGTCCCCCAGCTCGTCGCGCGCCCAGGTGAACGACTCCTCCTCGCCGGTGTGGACCAGCAGCGGCAGCCCCAGTTCCCGCAGCCGCCGGTAGAAGGGGATGAGCCTGCGGTCGGCGGGATCGATGAACTGGATCGAGGGGAGCCACTTGAGCAGCACCGCCCCGTCCGAGGCGGCCCGCTCCAGTCGCTCCAGGGCGTCGCGCCGGTACGGGTTGATGCTGGCGCCGAAGAGGAGGTTTTCGTGCTTGCGGCATTCGGCGGCGAGGAACGCGTCGGGGATGTAGAGCTCGGTCCGCTCCCGGTCGAGACGGCCGTCCTCGCCGACGATGCCGTCCAGGGCGAGGAGCACCGCGGCCTGCACGGTCCGGGACCGGGCGAGCCGTTCCGAGATCCGGCGCACCACCAGGCCGTCCCCCTCCCGTTCCAGCTCCCCGTCCGTCACGCCGAAGGCCTTGAGGTAGAACCGGTACTTCCAGCTCCGCCTGAGCTGCGCGGAGACGAAGCAGCCGCTCCCCCCGGCGCCGATCCCGGCGGTGTGGCAGTGGATGTCGATGATGGGTGGCTGGTCCATCTCTGCTTCCTTGTGCATTAGGTAAGAAACCCTGGGACCTCACCGGTGATTAATACTTCCCCCTTTTGTAAAGGGGGCTCGAGGGGGATTTAGCCAGCTTTCTTTTTCTAAATCCCCCCTAGCCCCCCTTTACGAAAGGGGGGATTACAAACGGAGCGTTGTGATCTTCCATTGAGCAGGTATCGTGCCATCTCCACCGGCTTCCGCATTCCCCTGAAATGACGGCCTGATGCCCGGCGGGCGCCGGCTCCGGCTCATCTCCTCTTGACATGCCGTGCACATTACCTGTACATTCCGTGCATGGCAAACAAAAAATTAATTTCTTCTGAGGAGTGGGCCTTTTTCGAGACGGTGGCGCGCGCCGCGTTCGCCAACCCGTTCGGCGAGAGGCGGGACGAGCTCGACCTGGTGATCGGCGGGGGCGGGGAGGGGATGGCGCCGGAGAAGCTCCTGGCGGCCGTGGTCGCCACGGTCGGGGAGCGGGTCGAAGGGCTGCGGCAGAGGGGCCGGGCCGACCTGCGGCTCCTGGAGGGGGAGCGGCGCGAGGTGCTGCGGGCGGTGCTCCTGTTCCATCTCTTCCACCGGCATCTGCAGGAATTCGACGCGCTGATCCGGAGCCAGCTGAAGGATGGGGATAGCCCCTGCCGGGTCCCCTTTGCCCGGGAGCTGCTGGGGGAGATGGCCGGCTTCGGCCTTGCCGAGCAGGAGGCGCTCCGCTTCTTCGCCGTCTTCTACCAGCTCCGCCGGGCATTCTTCTTCATCAGGGACGGCCTGACGGGGCGCTCCCCGGCCATGCGGACCCTCAGGAAGCACCTCTGGGACGCGGTCTTCACCCACAATATCCGCTGGTTCGAAACGAGGCTCTGGGACCGGCTGGAGGATTTCTCCATGCTGCTCCTGGGGGAGACCGGCACCGGCAAGGGGGCCGCGGCGGCGGCCATCGGCAGGTCCGGCTTCATCCCCTTCGACCCGGTCCGCAACTCCTTCAGCGAGAGCTTCAGCCGCAACTTCGTCGCCATCAACCTGTCCCAGTATTCGGAGGGGGTGCTGGAGTCGGAGCTGTTCGGCCACCGGAAGGGGGCCTTCACCGGCGCGGTGGAGAACCACGAGGGGCTGTTCAGCCGCTGCGCCCCGCACGGGGTGATCTTCCTCGACGAGATCGGCGACGTCGCCGTCCCGGTCCAGATCAAGCTCCTCCAGGTCCTGCAGGAGCGGCTCTTCTTCCCGGTCGGGAGCCACGAGGCGAGGCGCTTCAGCGGCCGGATCGTGGCCGCCACCAACCGCCCGCTGGACGAGCTGCTGGCGGCGGGGAGGTTCCGCGCCGACCTCTACTACCGGCTCTGCTCCGACGTGATCACCCTCCCCCCCCTGCGGCAGCGCCTCCGGGAAGAGCCCGCGGAGCTGGAGCTCCTCCTCGGCAGCATCCTCACCCGCCTGACGGGGGAGACCGGCAGCCGGGAACAGCAGCTGGTGCGCAGGGTGCTGGAGCGCGACCTGGGGAGGGACTATCCCTGGCCGGGAAACGTACGGGAGCTGGAGCAGGCGGTGAAGAGGATCATCCTGACCGGCCACTACCAGGGGCTGGAGCCGGGGGGCCGCGACCAGGACGAGGCGGAACTGTTCGCCCGCGGGGTAAGGGACGGGGCGTTCGATGCGGAAGGGCTCCTGGCCGGCTACTGCGCCATGCTCTACAGGCGCCTCGGCACCTATGAGGAGGTCGCCCGCCGCGCCAGGCTGGACCGGCGCACGGTCAAGAGGTATGTCCTGGCAGCGGGGAAGGGTGACGCTAAACCTACGGCCTGAGGTACTTTCCGATCCCCTCCGCGAACGGCTCCGGCTCGAAGCGGAAGGTCTCGCGCCAGCTGCCGTCGCAGATGTTCTCCTCCACCAGCATCAGGAGCTGGTCCATGGTGAGCGGAAAGGAGGAGAACCCCTGGAGCAGCGGCACCACCAGCTTCATCAGGGGGAGCGGGTTGTGGAGCTTCGCCACGTGCTCCCTGCCGAGCGCCCGGCCGATGATGTCGAGCATCTCGTTGTAGGGGAGGCGGTCGGGGCCGCACAACTCGAAGGTCTGGCCGATGGTCTGCGGCATCTCCAGGGCCATGGCGAAGCAGCGCGCCACGTCGTCGGCGGAGACCGGCTGGAGCCGGTATTTCCCGTCGCCGATGACCGGCACCGCCGGGTAGCTCCTGATGTATCCCGCCAGCATGTTGACGAAGGCGTCCTTCGGCCCGAACACGATGGAGGGGCGGAAGATGGTCCAGTCCAGGCCGGAGCCCCGGACCAGCTCCTCCGCCCGGAACTTGGTCCGGTGGTAGGCGGAGACGGCGTTCGGCCTGGTGCCGAGGGCCGACATCTGCAGGTGGCGCTTGATTCCCGCCCCCCTGGCGGCGGCGATCACGTTTCCGGTCGCCTCCACGTGGAGCCGCTCGAAGGTGGCCCCCCGGTCCGGGAACTCCCTGATGATCCCCACCAGGTTGATGGTGGCGTCGCAGCCGTTGACCCCGGCGGCAAAGGTCTCGGGTCTGGTCACGTCCCCCTCGACCTGCTCCACCCCCTCCCCGAAGCCGTCCCCCCTCTTGTGCACGAGCAGCCTGACCTCGTGTCCCCTCTTCAGCAGTTCCCGCCGCAGGTGGCCGCCGACAAAGCCGGTGCCGCCGGTGAGGAATATCTTCATTTCGTACCTCCCAAGAAACGATACATCTGCCAGAGACGTAGAAACACGGAGGGAATCACAGAGAAAATCCCCGTGTCTCTGTGACTCTGTGGCAAAACTAATGTTCCCCCGTGAAAGATTTTACAGCACAATTCAGTAATTGCCAGTAAAAGGCGGGTGGGCTATAATCGCCCAATGTCCGGCATTCTTTACATCCTCCCCGCAACCGCCGCGGTCGACGCCTTCACCCGCCGGGCCGTCACGGAGAGCGGCGTCCTGTTCGGCACCCCCGCCCTGACCCTGCGCAGGCTGGCCGAGGAGATCTTCGCGGTTGCCGGGGACGAGCGGCGCCCCATCTCCAACGTCGGCCGCCGGCTCCTCCTCGGGGAGGTGGTGCGGGAGCGCTACCGCGACGGCGCCGGCCATTTCGCGCCGCTCCGGGAGTTTCCCGGCTTTGTCGGCGCCCTCGACTCCCTGTTCGCCGAGCTGAAGCAGGCCCTGGTGGCGCCGGAGCTCTTTGCCGCGGTGATCCGCCGCCTCCCCGGCAGCGGCCGGCTTGCCGAGCTCGCCTCCCTCTACCGGGAGTACGACGCGGCCCTAGCCGGCAGAGCCCTGAGGGACCGCCACGACATGGAGCTGGCGGCCCTCTCCCACCTCAGGGCGGGGGGGGCGTTCCCCCCCATGTTCGACGGGGTCGCCGCGATCTGCTGCCGGGACATCTACGACCTGACCCCGCTGCAGCTCGCCCTCCTGGCGGAGCTTTCCCGCCGCCTGCCGGTCGAGCTCCACCTCCCCTGGAACCCGGAACGGGGGACCCTCTACGGCTATGTAGGCCGGACGGCCGACGCGGTGGAGGCCCTGGACAACAGCGACCTGCAACTGGAGCCGGTATTTGCCGAGCCTGCCGGGCCGTTTCTGACCCCGTTCCTTGCCGCCCTGTTCGGCGGCGAGAGGGGGGAGAGCGGGCCGCCCGGGGCGATGGCCCTGATCGCCGCGCCCGGTCCCTACCGGGAGTGCGAGGAGATCGGCCGGCGGATCAGGGGGCTTTTGGAGGAGGGGATCGATCCGGCCGCCGTCGCGGTGCTGTTCCGGGATATCCAGGGGTACGGGCCGATGATGGAGGACGTCTGCCGCCGCTACCGGATCCCGGTCTCCTACCGGCGCGGCGCCCCCCTGTTCACCTCGCCGCTGGTCCGGGCCTGCCTTGCCCCCTTTGCCGTGGTCCGCTCCCGCTTCGGCCGGGAGGAGCTCCTGGCACTGGTCAAATCGACCTACGTCGACGGCTCCCGGTTCGGGGTCTCCGCCGATGCGGTGGAGGAGGTCCTGCTCGCCTCCGGCTACATCGACGAGACCCTCGGGGGGGTGGAGGCGGTGCTGGGGAGAAGGATCGCCTTCCTGCAAAGGCTCGGGAAACCCTGGGA
Source organism: Geobacteraceae bacterium (assembly GCA_023701365.1). GTDB lineage: Bacteria > Desulfobacterota > Desulfuromonadia > Geobacterales > Geobacteraceae > JAMPXD01. Next base: position 7,809 of record JAMPXD010000068.1, on the reverse strand, counting down.
CAAGGGGGAGGCCGTCCTCAGGGCGCTCCAGCCGCTCCTCGGGGAGCTCCAGGGGTTCCGCAAGAAAAAGACCCTGGCGGAGTTCGCCGAGCTCCTGGAGCGGTTCATCGAGCGGCACCGGATATTCCGGCGGGGGATCGCGGCCGCCGACCCGCGGGCGCTGAAGCGGGACGCCTCGGCCGTCACCCTGCTGCGCCAGGTTCTGCGGGACCTGGAAAAGGACATGGTGACCATCGGCCTGGCCGCAGAGCCGCTGGAGCCGGGCGATTTCGTCACGCTCCTGAAGCAGGGGATGGAGGGGGCCTATCTCGCCGGCGAACGGGGGGGCGGGGTCGCCATCCTGAACTTCCACGACGCCCGGGGACTCGGCTTCGACCACCTGTTCATCGGCGGCCTCAACGAGGGGATCTGCCCGCTGCGGCACGACGGCCACCCGCTGTTCAAGGATTCCGACAAGCTCCTGTTCCAACGGGCAAGCGGCAGCCGTCCCTTCCGGACCTCCAGGGAGAAGGGGGAGGAGGAGCCGCTCCTGTTCTGGCTGGCGACCGGCTGCGCCGGCAAGTCCCTCACCTTTTCCTACAGCTATCTGGACGGCCGGGGGAGCCAGATGCTCCGGTCCCCGTTCCTGGAGGAGCTCCTGGCCAAGGTTCCCCTGGCCGAGGAGCGGGTCCCGGTCAACCGGTTGACGCCGGAGCCGGCTCTCTGTCTGGAGCGGGAGGAGCTCCTGAACGCCCTGGCGCTCTGCCGCTTGCCGCTGCCGGAGGACGGCCCCGATCCACTGGTGCAGTCCCTCGCCCGGATCGAGGCCAACGCCGGGATCGAGGCGGGCCGGGAGCGGTTCTTCCAGGCGGAGCAGAGGTCCGCCCGGGCGGCGCTCTCCTCTCCCCATACCGGCACCCTGGCCCGGAAAGACATCGTCGCGGAGCTCCGTGCCTGGTACGAATCGCCGGAGGGGAGCCGGTTCGCCCCGACCACCCTGGAGGAATACGGCTGCTGCCCCTTCCGCTATTTCCTCCGGCGGCTCCTGCGGCTCTCGCCGGTGGAGAAGCCGGAGATGGAGCTGGCGGCCAGGGATGAGGGGAGCCTGGTCCACGAGATACTGTGCGCCTTCTTCCGCAGGCTCCGGGAGGAGGGAAGGCTCCCCCTGCGGGACGCCGCCCTGGCGCGGGAGACCATGCGGGAGGAGGCGGAGCGGATATTCGCAGCCTGGGAGGGGGAGCGCAACACCGGCGAGCCGCTCCTCTGGGAGATCGAAAAGGGGAAAATCCTCTCCCTCCTGGCACGGGTGGCGGAGCTGGAGGCGGCGGATGATTCCGCGCTGGTTCCCGACCTGTTCGAGCACCCCTTTGCCGACCTGGAGGTGGCGGACGACGACGGCTCGCGGATATTCCTCACCGGCAAGATCGACCGGATCGACGTGGCGGCCGGTGACGGCCGGCTCAGGGTGGTGGACTACAAGCTGGCGGGGGACCGCGGCAAGTACGGCGCCCTCCTGAAGAAGGAACACCTGGGGGAGACCTCGTTCCAGATGCCGGTCTACCTCTTGGCGGCGGCCCGCGCGCTGGAGGAGGCCGGCGGGCCTGCCGTCACCCGGTTCAGCGCCCGCTACCTCCTGCTGCGCAAGCTCGACCGGCTGGACAAGGAGTTTACCGAAGGGAAGGAGGATTTCACCGGTTTTTTCAGCGCCGACCCGGCTGAGCGGCGCCTCCTCGGGGACGGCAACTTCCTCAACCGGCTGTGCGGCAAGGTCAGGGCCATGAAGGGGGGGGACTTCCAGATCACCCCGAAGGAGTGCGAATTCTGCGACTTCGGCAGCGTCTGCCGCTATGTGGAGGTGGGGGTGCGGGAGGAGGGGTGATGCAACGCCATGCCTGGGGGGCTCCATTAGGTATACTGTATACAATGCGCTTGAGATTAGCGCGCCGCTGTGGTAAAAGTTTATGATATTCCGTTGAAACAGGGGGGTGAATCACGATGAACGAGCAGGGACAGGTCTGCTACACATTCGAGGCCGCCATCGAGATGGCAGTGAAGATGGAAGAGGAGGGGTTCAGGCACTACCTGGAGGCGATCCGCAAGGTGCGCAGCAAGGGGGCGAAGGATATCCTCAGGGATGCGGCCCTGGATGAGCTCGACCACAAGCACCAGCTGGAAAAGGCCCTGCTTGAAGGGAGCATGGAGGGTGGCGAAGAGCTGAACCGCCCGGTCCCCACCATGAATCTCGACTATGTCCTGGCAAAGAAGGAGCTTACCGCCGATTCGGATGTCCGGGAGGCCCTGGCATACGCCATCCACCTGGAAAAGGGGTCGATCGATTTCTACAAGAGGTTCACCCTCGGCTGCGCCGGCGCGCCCATGGCTTCCGTGTTCGAGCGGCTCCTGGCGGACGAGAGCAAGCACCTCCAGTCCCTGGAAGACCTCTACGAGCAGCACTTCCTTCCCGAGGGGTAATTAGCAGGTTCGAGGTCCGAGGTTTTGTAACTTCGGGCGGGGTGCGTTGAACGCAACGAAAAGGGGATAAGCCTTTGGCTTATCCCCTTTTTCAACTTGTTCGGTTAGTGCAGCGAAATTCAGCCGATCTCCACCAGTTTCAGGTCGAAGGTGAGTTCCTTGCCGGCAAGGGGGTGGTTGGCGTCCAGGGTCACCGTAGTTTCGGTCACCTCCGTGATCAGGACCGGAAAGGCCTGGCCGTCCTCCTGGGTGACCTCCAGCGACAGCCCGACCGCCAGTTCCAGATCGGGCGGGATTTCCGTGCGATCGACCACCGCCACCATCTCTTCGATCCGCTCGCCGTAAGCCTCGGCTACGGGGATGGTGACGGTCTTCTCGTCGCCGGGGCTCATGCCGATGACCGCCTGCTCGAAGCCCGGGATGACCTGCCCCTCGCCGATCACGAACTCCATCGGCCCGGATTCGCAGCCGCAGTCGTCTTCATGGCATTCGGAAGAGTCGAAGATCTCTCCTCCCTCCAGCCTTCCCGTATAGTGAACCGTTACCTTGTCCCCAGTTTTTGCCTGTGCCATATCTTCCGCCTTTCTGATTTTTATGGTTGTGCACCATATGGGACAATAGCAGATAGGCGGGTAATATTCCACTCTATTATGCCTCTTCAGTCCTTCAGCTGGAACGCCACCTTCAGCACCACCTGGTACTCGGTGACCTTGCCGTCCTCCGCCACATGGCCGCGGATGTCCCCCACCTCGAACCAGGAGAGCTTGTCCAGGGTCTTGTGCGCCTTGCTGACCGCCGCCTGGATGGCCGCCTCGATACCGTCCTTGGAGACCCCGATTACTTCCACCTTCTTGTAGATCCTGTCCTGACCGTACATGATAGCCTCCTTGCAAACTGGATTATTTACCCTAATCTTAGCACCCAAACCCCGTCTGTAAAGCGCATCCCCTGAAAACAGCGCTTCCCATCGTTGGAGGATGATGCTATTTTTATCGGGCTGAAAATACTCAAGGAGAAACGAAAAAAATGGAGACGCGCAACCGGACCATCCTGTTCGAGGGGCTGGTGGTGGATATCGAGCAGATGGAAGTGAGGATCGGGGAGAAGGGTTGGCACACTTACCAGGTGGTGCGCCACCCGGGCGGGGTGGCGGTGCTGCCGCTCCACGATGACGGCACGGTGACCCTGATTCGGCAGCTCAGGCCTGCGGTGGATGCGGTCATGCTGGAGGCGCCGGCCGGGCGGCTCGACCCGGGCGAGGAGCCGGCCGGCTGCGGGGCGCGGGAGCTGGCCGAGGAGACCGGGCTGGCGGCGCACCGGCTCGATTCGCTCGGGGTGCTGCACTCCTCGCCGGGGGTGTTCGATGAGGTGATCCACCTCTTCCTCGCCACCGGGCTCACCGAGACGGAGGCCACCCCGGAGGCGTACGAGGATATCGAAACGGTCCGGCTGCCTCTGGCGGAGGCGGTCCTGATGGCGCAGGACGGGAGGATCAGCGACGGCAAGACCATCGCCCTCCTGCTCCGGGCGATGGGGAGGCGGCCGTGATCCTCAAGGTCATCGTGGGGGGGGAGCAGGCGGGGATGCGGCTCGACGACGGGGCAAAGGCGCTTTTCCCGGAGCTGTCCAAGACTAAAATCCGCAAGATCATCGACTGGGGCGGCTGCGCGGTGGACCAGGTGATGGTCCGGGTCGCCTCCCGGACGCTCAAGGAGGGGGACGAGATCGCCCTGGGGCTCCTGGAGCCGGAGCGGTGCGTGGAGTATCTGCTGACCAAGGATGAGATCCTCTACGAGGACCAGGAGTACCTGGCGGTCAACAAGCCGGTGGGGGTGAACTCCCAGCGCACCTCCTACCAGCTGAAGGGGACCATGGAGTACGCGGTGGACGTCTATCTGAAGGCGCAGGGGATCAGGGAGCCGGCCCGGGTCATTCACCGCCTCGACCGGGGGACCTCCGGGGTCATGTTCTTTCCCAAGACCGGCCGCCCCGCCACCCATATCTCCTACCTGCTGAAGACCGGCGGGGTGGAGAAGATCTACTGGGCGCTCATTGCCGGCTCCCCCGACGAGGAGGAGTGGGAGGTGGACGCACCGATCGCCAAGCTCTCCAAGTTCAGATACGGGACGGCCCTCGTCGGCAAGGAGGCGAAGACCCTGTTCCGGGTGCTCGCCCGGAGCGGGACGGCGACCCTCGTCGAGGCGCGCCCCCTCACCGGCCGCACCCACCAGATCCGGGTCCATCTGGTCCACTCGGGCTTCCCCATCATCGGCGATACCAGCTACGACGGCGACCACGCCAGCCGGATGATGCTCCACTGCCGGAGCATGGCATTCCGGACGCGGGACGGAAGGCCGGTGCGGGCTGAGGCGCCGGTGGATGGCGAGTTCGCGAGGATCTGCGGGAGTTGCGGGATCATGTTGCCGTGAGGTTATTGCTCACGCCACCCCTTCAACCGGCAGCCCAAGGGCGCGGGCGCGTTTGCTGAACTGGGCGTCGAAGGTGTAGAAGGTTCCGTCGCTGCCGGAAGATGCCAAGTGTAGCGCATCGGCAAAATCGAGGCCGTTTTCGTAGTGGGAAAACCGCCAGAATGCGGCTATTGATCAAGCATTTGAACGTGGGGGCATCTCTTGCGGTGCCCTTGTCGGGCGGGTGCAAGACCTGACCCTATTACGCGAGAACCCCATGGAATGGTCCCCCGCAAAACAGGAAGTCTTCCGCTTCGAGAGCGACATCGTGGTCTCCGCCGGGGCCGGCTCCGGCAAGACCGCGGCACTGGTGGAGCTCTATCTGCGCCTGCTGGCCGGCGAGACCCGCTTCCCCCGCCCCCTTTCGGTGGAGGAGATCGTCGCCATCACCTTCACCGACAAGGCGGCGGTGGAGATGCGGGAGCGGGTCAGGAAGGGAATGATGGCCCGGCAGGCTGCCGGCGACCGCTCCGCCCCCTGGGACAAGCTCCTCCGGGCACTCCCCAACGCCTCCATCGCCACCTTCCACGCCTTCTGCTCCAGGCTCCTGCGGGAAAACCCGGCCGAGGCTGGGGTTGACCCGTCCTTTGTCCTGCTGGACGAACTGGCCGCGGGGGGGGAGCTGCGGGGAGCCCTGGACGAGGTGGTCGAGGGAGAGCTGAAGGCGAGAAGCCCCGAAATCAGGCTTCTGCTGGAGCAGTACCCCCTCTCCGGCGCGGGGCGGGGGAAGGGGCTCCGGGAGCACCTCCTCGATCTGCGCCGGAAGCGCTCCGCAAGCGGCATGGATGACGGGGCGCTCCTCAGGATGGCGGAGCAGTGGAACGAGAAGGCCGCCGTCATTTACCGGGAATGGCTCCGTGACCTGGAGGAACTGGCCGGGGAGGCGGAACTGGTGCTGGCGGGGAAGGAGCTCGCCTTCCACCGCAAACTCCAGGAGTTCCCGGAGCTCTGCCGCCGCGCCCCCCTGTCCCTCGAGGGCGACGAGACACCGCTCCGCCTGGCCGCCATGGCGGCGTGCATCGGCGGCAACTGGGGCAAGGAAAAACCGCTCAAGGAGAGGCTGGAGGGGTGCATCGAGACCCTCGGCCTCGCCTGGCGGCAGATACGGAGCGCCCCCCACGTGGTCGCCCTCCTTCTCCTTTCAGGGAAGGTAGAGGAGGGCTACCGGCTCCGCAAGGCGCGGCGAGGCGGGCTCGACTTCGACGACCTCCAGGGGAAGGTGCGCCACCTGCTGCGAAGCGACGGGGCGCTCAGGGAGGAGTGCCGGAACCGTTTCCCGGTGGTGATGGTGGACGAGTTCCAGGACACCAATCCGCTGCAGAAGGAACTCCTGGAACTCCTCTGCGGCCCCGGCCAGCGGCTGTTCATGGTCGGTGACCCGAAGCAGTCGATCTACCTGTTCCGGGGCGCCGACGTCTCGGTGTTCGGCCAGGCCCAGGCGGAGACGGCCGCCAGCGGCGGCCGCAACCTCTATTTCCGGGAGTCGTTCCGCTCCCGGGAAGGGATCATTGTGTTCGTCAATTGCCTGTTCAGCCAGGTGATGGCGGGGGGGGGCGCCGGCTTCGAGGTGGGGTACGGCCCGGAGGACCACCTGGAGCCGCAGCGGCGAGACCGGGACGGCGCCCCCTGCGTCGAGCTCCTCGCCCTGGAGGGGGACGGCACCAGCGCCGAGAAGAGGGGCGCGGAGGCGGCGGCCATTGCCCGGAAGATCCTCCGGCTCGTCGCCGGGGAAGATGGGGTCGAGGTCTATGACAGAAGCACGGCGACCGGCGACCAGGGACCGGGGACCAGGGACCAGGGACCGGGGACCGGGGATGAAAACCTCGAACCTCGAACCTCGAACCTCGAACCTGCTTTCGCTTCGCGAAAGCTGCGGTTCGGCGACATCGCCCTGCTGCTGCGGCGCTTCACCCACCTGAAGGTCTTCGAGCGGGAACTGCGCAGGCACGGCATCCCCTACTACGTGGTGAAGGGGAAGGGGTTTTACCGCTGCCAGGAGGTGCTCGACCTCCTCAACTTCCTCCGCTACCTGGAATTCGGCGGCGACCTCGCCTCCCTCGCCGGCGTGCTCCGCTCCCCCCTCTGCGGCGTCTCCGACGAGACCCTCTACCTCCTGTCCCGGCTCGACGGCGGCATCGGCGCCTGGGAAGGTTTTTCAACTCAAAACTCGAAACTCGAAACTCGAAACTCCCTCTGGGACCGGATCGATCCCGCCGACCGGGACAGGCTCCGCGCCCTCGCCCTCCTGCTCGCCCGCCTGCGCCCGCTGCGGGACCGGCTCACCCTGGCCGAGCTGATGGAGGAGATCCTGACCGGCACCGATTTCGCCTCATCGCTCCTCACCACCTTCCAGGGGGTGCAGAAGACCGCCAACCTGCGCAAGCTGATCGAGCTTTCCCGCTCCTTTGCCGGCAACGGCGAGGGGGGGCTGCGGGGCTTCGTCAACTACCTGGTCGAGCTGGTGGAGACCGAGCCGACCGAGGCGGAGGCGGTCATCTCCGCCGAGGGGGAGGACGTGGTGCGGCTGATGACGGTCCACCAGAGCAAGGGGCTGGAGTTCCCGGTGGTGTTCATCCCGGAGCTGGGGGCCGGCCATCCGGTTGACCATGGGGCGGTGCAGTACGATGACGCCTGCGGGGTCGGGATGAAGCTCGCCGCTTCCGGCGGCACCTGGGAGCCGACCCTCGCCTCCCGGGCGATCGCCGAGCTGAAAGGGCGCAAGGAGGGGGCCGAACTGAAGCGTCTCTTCTACGTGGCGACCACCCGCGCCCGCGACTACCTGGTCCTCTCCGGGGAGAAGGGGAAGCACCGGGGCGGACCCTGGCGCGAGTGGCTCGACTCCTTCCTGGCCGGGGAGGGGGGGGAACTGGTGCGGGTTACCCTGGTCGAT
>JAMPXD010000067.1 GCA_023701365.1 Geobacteraceae bacterium | reverse complement strand
GAAGCGGACGTAATCGTTGTCGGGGATGAAGCAGATCTCCTGGCTCTCCCCCTTCTCGGCGACCCGCAGGGCAAAGCGGGAGGCCAGGCGGCGCACCTCCTGCTTGGTCATGCCACCGAGGGGGAAGAGGGTGCGGCCGAGCTGCTGCTGGGTGAGGGTGAAGAGAAAATAGGACTGGTCCTTCCCCCGGTCGGTCCCGGTAAGAAGCCGATACGCCCCGCTTTCATCCCGCTCGATCCGGGCGTAATGGCCGGTGGCGAGGTAGTCGGCCCCGAGCTCGACCGCCTTTCGCAGGAGGAGCTCGAACTTGACCCACTGGTTGCAGCGCACACACGGGTTCGGAGTGCGCCCCCGGAAATATTCGGCGACGAAATCGTCGATCACCAGCCGCTGGAACTCCTCCTCGAAATTCACCACGTAGAAGGGGATGTCGAGCTGCTCGGCGACCCGCCGGGCGTCATGGATGTCGTCCAGAGAGCAGCAGCTCCCGAACGCCTCCTCGCCGGTGAAGCGGGAATGGTCCCAGACCTGCATGGAGATGCCGATCACCTCGTACCCCTCCTCCCGGAGGAGGGCCGCGGTCACCGACGAATCGACCCCGCCGCTCATTGCTACAACTATTCGCTTATTTCTATGCTTCAACATATATCTCCGGTATTGCAGAATTCGGAATCCACCGAGTGCGGAGTGCGGAATTCGGAGTGCGGAATGAAAAGCAGTAAGGCAATACTGAATTCGGAGTGCGGAATGAAGTCAAAAACCGAATTATTTGGCTTTTCTGCTCTTTGCCGTCTTGATTGAAGCAACAACTATTGCGAGTATTTCATCTGCTTCTTTCATCAATTCTTCCAAGCGTTCTCTACTCATGATGCACTCGCAAAAACGAATTACGCCGCTTGAGACGCAAAGCGGACGATTTGGTTGTTGACGGGATGGAAATACCCGGAAAGTTCTTCAAGGAAGTCCCGTAGTCGTAAAATCTGCTCTTTGACAACACCAATAAGGCCATTTGGGGAATGGTTTGACCTCGCTTTCCGCTTTTCTTCCCTTCTGAGGCGATTTTTGAACGTCGTTGCGCGCATCACGTTCAGCCCGGTCGCTTTCAGTACCGCCGCCAGCCTGACTTGTGGCATCCCCCGAACCCGGAGACGCTTGATCCCGGTTATTCGATCAAGGTCCGACATGGTTCCCTCTGCCCCGGCGCGGAAACGATAGACCTCGCGGAAGGCTTCCGTCTTCTCCTTTGCCCGTCTTCTGGCGAGCCGTAGCGCCTTGGCGTCATAGCTGATGGTTACGCTACGCTTGACCCGCTTCACCGGGCAGTCGGATTGCCTCGGACAGTGGTCGCAGAGCGCCTTGTCGAAATGGGCGATCTTGCCGCCATGCTTGCCGGTCTTGGTCCGCAGTGGCTTCTTTCCTTCGGGGCAAGCGGTTATTTCGTCGCTGTCGGAGAAGGCGAAGTCGGCAAGACCGATCGCCTGCGACTGAGTACCCATGGTCGGTGATACGACTTCGACACCAAGTTCTTTGGCCTGTTCCAGATTGTCATCACTACCGTACAAAGAGTCAGCCAGAAGCTCTTTCGGGGCAAGCTCCCGCTTTGCCGCATCTTCGATGGCAGGAAGCAGTGCATTCGAATCACTCTCGTGGGCCGCTTCGACTTTGACATGGGTGATAAAATTCGGCTGACTCTTGTCCGGCGAATAGGTCTCCATCACCTGCATCTGATAGCCCTTCCCCTTGTGGCCGCAGTAGCCGGCATCAGGGTCGGACGGATTCTGGAGCGAATTGGATGGTACGTCCTTGTTAGGCTTGACGACGACGGATGTAGCAGAATCCGTTTTTTCAACAACGCACTGCTCGGTAAACAACCGCAGCAGATGCTGATAAGTGGCCATGGCAACAACGGCTTCATGATCCTTGAAACGCTCCACCAGCAGGAAACAGTCATCGCCCACTTCCTGGAGCGTCCGGGACGACTCGCTCGGTTTTACGGCAAAACGTCCGTCGTTTTTCTCCTCATACCGGACGGCGACCTCGCCCAGAGCCTGATGCAGATCGGCATGATGACGTTTGAGGTTGACCAGAAACTTCCGGATGGTTCGCACGAACAACCGGATTCTGCCCAGATGGGCCATGTTGGAAAAGATGTGGATGGAATCCAGCCGCTGCTTTGACGGGTCAAGCTCAAAGAGTTTCGTGAGGGCACCGGTGACATTTTCAAAGAGCGACTGTTCCAGGCCAAGTCTGCCAACTATATCCCGCATGGTCCAGAGGGTACGGGGGGAAACGTATGAGCTTACGTCAGATGGATCGGTGACGTTCAGCGCGTAGTGCCACATAATATTGAAGGAGAACTGCTGGATCGCCTCATCGTCGGTCAGATCATGCTGCTGCTGCAAAAGGACAATGCCGAGCATGGCATACAGTTCCTTAGTGCGCCGACCAAAATGTTTGCTGTACAGGGGAAACAGTTGCTCCGCCGGCAGCTTGTGGAGAATCTCTTCCCGGAACAGATGCGCCCAAGATGATTCCAGAAGGGCCAGCCGTTTCGGACCAAGGTGCTCGAACGGATTGAACATGTCGTACTGTTTGTGGTCTTTGACGTGAATCATGGAAATTCCTTGTAACAGCTTGAGATTGCTGGCGAATTATACCATAAATCACGTTGAGACGAAAGAACAAAATCACTATAAATCTAATTATTTTAGCTGGTTAGCTAAATGGCAGATTTTGCTGGGGCATCAGAGTTGATTCGCACGAGGAAAGCTCCGCGCCGACAGGAAGCCACCAGCGCGGCATCCGCATCGGCCAAATTATCAATTTTGAATTAATGAACCATTACCAGGGTCTATTCTGCTGCTAGTTGTTCCTGGCGGTGCCACGTCAGGTGCGGCATATTCCCATGGGGTGCCATCAACTTTGGTCAGCATGACAGATCTTGCAATATCGTCCATTCCGTATGTAACGATTGCGCGTCCTTTGATGCCGTCGCCGGCGGCCAGTTCTATCGGCCAAAATACAAGTTCAGACAAGCCAAGAGTAAAGAAATCACCTGCAATGTATAGAATTACCCTTGCCTTGGAGACGTTTGAGTAACCATCGGTAAATTCATACATGTCTGTTTTGCCGTCTGGTTTGGGCTCAGAGGCCTTTGGAATGCCTAACACAGAGATTATGGTGTTTCTGCTCTCTCCAATCTTGACCCTGTCAACTGCTACCGGAGAAGGACCGCTGAGGGCTCTACCGATTGAACATCCTTGCATTGTGAGACCCATGGCTCCAATAAGACCCAACATCACAACATTCCTGATCAATCCGTTCTTCATGCATTGTCTCCTTTAATGTGTGGCTCCGGGGGATACCGTCTGACATCAAGACGCTGCCTTTGTCTTTTTGTCTGACGGGGCCAGCCTGCGAACTCCTCTTTTTTATGAATCTTTACGCCCAGTTGCTGGGATGTCGTCGCACATTGCTTCTCAGTTAACGAGCATAGCAAATCAGTGTCCAGTGGTTAATGCGCCCTAAAATATGCCGTAACCGTTTCCAAGTCAAGAATTTAGACGTGGAAAGGAAATAGAAAAGGACCGTCAACGACAACATCGGGAGGGAAGTGAGGCCGATTCGAAAGAGCGCGAAAATTTGCGCGTAAAAAACCAAAATGGAGGTATACTCAATTTCCGCGCCTGCATGAACCGTCGCAAACCTGCATAGAGGAGGTCCACCATGCCCCGCGAAATAAAGCGCTCCGTCTGCCCCTACGACTGCCCCGACACCTGCGGCCTGCTGGTCGAGGTGGAGGACGGGAATGCGGTCCGGGTGAGCGGCGACCCGGAGCACCCCTACACCCGCGGCTTCCTCTGCCCGAAGATGCTCCATTACGAGAAGACCGTCCACTCCCCCCGCCGCCTCACTACCCCGCTGCTCCGGAGCGGCGCCAAGGGGAGCGGCGAGTTCCGCCCCGTCTCCTGGAACGAGGCGATCTCGACCATTGCGGAGCGCTGGCGGGAGATCATCGCCCGCCACGGCGCCGAGGCGATCCTCCCCTACTCCTACGCCGGCACCATGGGGCTGGTCCAGAGAAACTCCGGCCACCCCTTCTTCCACCGCCTCGGGGCGTCCCGCCTCGACCGGACCATCTGCTCCCCGGCCAAGGACGCCGGCTGGAAGGGGGTCATGGGCGATACCCCCGCCTGCCACCCGGACGAGGTGGCGAAGAGCGACCTGGTAATCCTCTGGGGGATCAATGCGGCGGCCACCAGCATCCACTTCCTCCGGATGGTCCACGAGGCGAAGAAGAAGGGGGCGACGGTCTGGCTGATCGACACCTACGAAACCCCCACCGCCGCCTCGGCCGACAAGGTCTTCCTGGTCCGCCCCGGGAGCGACGGCGCCCTCGCCCTCGGGCTGATGCATGTCCTGGCGCGGGACGGGATGGTGGACCGGGAGTTCATCGCTGCCCGGGTCCAGGGGTTCGCGGAGCTGCAAAAGGAGGTCCTCCCCGACTTTCCGCCGGAGCGGGCAAGTGAGCTGACCGGCCTGCCGGGCGCAGTGATCGAGGCGATGGCCAGGGGCTACGGCGCGGCCCGGGCACCGTTCATCCGCCTCGGCAGCGGCCTGTCCCGCTACGGCAACGGCGCCATGACCGTCCGGACCATCGCCTGTCTCCCGGCGCTGGTCGGCGTCTACGGCAGGGAGGGCGGGGGATGCTTCCCCGGCACCTCCACCGGCAGCGCCTTCGCCATCAGGGAGGTGCTCCGGGAGGACTTCATGGAGAAGCCCACCAGGATCGTCAACATGAACCGGCTCGGACACGCCCTCAATGAGCTCGCCGACCCGCCGGTGATGGGGCTCTACGTCTACCACTCCAACCCGGCCGCCATCACCCCGGACCAGAACGCGGTGCTTGCGGGGCTCGCCCGGGAAGAGCTGTTCACCGTGGTCCACGAGCGGTTCCTGACCGACACCGCCCGCTTCGCCGACATCGTCCTCCCCGCCACCTCGTCCCTGGAGCAGAGCGACCTCTACCGCGCCTACGGCACCTACTGCATCCAGCGGGCCGCCGCCGCCATCCCCCCGGTCGGGGAGAGCAGGTCCAACTGGGAGGTCTTCGCGCTCCTGGCCTCGGCGATGGGGTTCGACGAGCCGTTCTTCCGGCAGAGCGCCGACGACCTGATCGACCGGCTCCTCGCGCTCCCCGCCCCGCTCCGGGAGGGGACAGACCTCTCCCCGTTCTCCGAGGGGAAGGCGGCGGAGCTCACCCTGCCGCCGGACGCCTGCCGCCGGTTCCAGACCCCGTCGGGCCGGATCGAGATCCTTAACCCGCGGGAGGAGGAGCAGCTTCCCCGCTGGCTCCCCCCCCACGGGGAAGGGGACCCCCAGCCGCTGCGGCTGATGACCGCCCCGACCATTTTCGCCCTCAACGCCTCGTTCTACGAGCAGGATGAGCTGCGGGACAAGCAGCGGGGCATGCTGCTGCTGATGAACCCGGCGGACGCCGGAGGGAAGGGGATTGCCGACGGGGAACGGGTGGTCGCCTGGAACGGGTTTGGGGAGGCGGTCTTCTTCGCCAGTGTCACCCCGAAGGTGCCGGCCGGGGTGGTGGTGGCCGAAGGGGTCTGGTGGCTGGAGTTCGCCCCCGGCGCCCGCTCGGTCAACGCCCTCACCTCCCAGCGCCTCACCGACCAGGGGGGGGGGAGCACCTTCTACGACAACCGGGTGGATGTGCGGAGAGAGGAATGAAGGAGCTGTCGGTCGTCGTCCCGGTCCTGAACGAGGCCGCCACCCTTCCGGAGCTGTTCCGCACCCTGGCGGCGCAACGGGAAACCGGGCTGGAGCTGGTCCTCTGCGACGGCGGCTCCACGGACGGCACTCTGGAGCTGGCGCAGCAACTCGCCCAGGAGTTCCCCTTTCCCCTTCGGCTGGTGGCGGCAGAGCCGGGCCGGGCCCGGCAGCTGAACGCCGGCGCCGCTGTCAGCCGGGGGGCACATCTGTTGTTTCTCCATGCCGACTCCCTCTTCCCCGACCGGCTGGCGCTGCGCAAGGGGCTCGACGCGCTCTCCGCGGCCATCGCCGGGAGAGGCCACGACCGGGTCGCCGGCCGCTTCGCCCTCCGCTTCAGGCGGCGCGACAGCCTCCCGTCGCCGGGATACTACCACTTCGAATGCAAGGCCCGCCTCGACCGTCCGGGGTGCACCCACGGCGACCAGGGGTTTCTGCTGCGGCGCCGTTTCTTCGCCGCGGTCGGTCCCTTTGACCAGACCCTGCCGATGCTGGCCGAAACCCGCCTCGCCGAGGCGGGCCGGAAGAGGGGTGAATGGCTCCTCCTCCCCGCCGAGATCCAGAGCTCGGCGCGCCGCTTCGAGGCCGAGGGGCTGCGGGAGCGCCAGACCCTCAACGCGATCATCATGAACTTCGCCGCCGCGCAGTGGCACACCTTCTTCCGGGAGCTCCCCCGGGTCTACGGGAGCCGGGAGGCCGCGGGGCCGCTCGATCTCCGCTTCTTCCTGCGCCGGACCGGCGAGCTGATGGCGGCCCTCCCCCCAGGCGAGCGGCTCCGCCTCTGGTACGCCACCGGCCGGTACGTGCGGGACAACGCCTGGCAGCTCGCCCTTGCCCTCGACACCCGCCGCAATTTCCGGCGCGGCGCCCCCCCCGGCGCGGCTGACCTTCCCCTGCTCCGCTTCTACGACCGCTACCTGAACCGCCTCACCGACCATCCGCCGGGACGGCTCGCCGCGGCGTGCCTCACCTGGCTCTGGCTCCGGCTGACCCTTCTTTAGCTCCCCTCATGAATTCCCGCTCGGGCACTCCGCCCTCCGTTTGCAACCTCCCCAGCAATGGGTACAATTGCTGTACGGCGATTTTACCCCGGCTGTGACGATAATCCGCCGCACCCTGCAAGAGGAGGACAGTCATGCTGGAGAAACAGAGCACCCTCAGCGCCCAGCTCAAAATAGCCGTCCAAGAACTGCTGGCCTGCGAGGAACGATGGCGCAATATCATCTCCATGAGCCCCCACGGGGTCCTCATCGTCGACACCAGGGGGTCCATCCGTTTTGCGAATCAGGCCGCCACCGCGATCTTCGGCTGTCGGAGCGAGGATCTCCTCGGCGAACATTTCAAAATACCTGCCGTCACGGGAAAGCCGACCGAGCTGAGCCTGAAGTCCCGTGACGGCAGGACGGTGGCCGTGGAAGTGTGGCGGATAGAGACGGAGTGGGATGGGAAACCGGCCTGGTTTGTCGCCCTCCATGACACGACCGAACGGAAACGAGGCGAGCAGGAGCTTCGCAAGCTCTACCGCGCCATTACGGAGAGCCCGAGCATCGTCATGATCACCGATGCCCGGGGGGCCATCGAGTACGTCAACCCCAAGTTCACCAACGTGACCGGTTACACGGCCGAGGAGGTTATCGGCAAGAATCCGCGGTTTCTTAAATCGGGCAAGATGCCGCCGAAACTGTACGAGGAGCTGTGGAATACCATTCTCGCCGGCAGGGAATGGCGGGGGGAGATGATCAACAGGAAGAAGAACGGGGAGTTCTACTGGGAGTACGCCGCCATCTCCCCGATCAAGGATATCGAAGGCAACATCACCCATTTCGTGGCGGTTACGGAAGACATCACCGAGCGCAAGCGGGCGGAGGAGGCGCTGCGCTTCAGCGAAGCGCGCTATCGGGCCTTGTATCGCGATAATCCGACCATGATCGTCACCCTCGATGCCGAGCTTGCGATGCTCTCGGTCAATCCGACCTGCGCGAGTCAACTGGGCTATGCGGTAGACGAGCTGGAAGGCCAGCCGGTGCTGAAGCTGTTCCATGAAGATGATCGCACCGCCGTGGCCGAGCAGCTGCGGACGTGCCTGCGAAACCCCAATCAAGTGCACCGCTGGCAGTTTCGCAAGACGCGCAAAGACGGAGGCCTGCTATGGGTGGAGGAATTGGCGCAGGCGGTGTATGACCTGAACGGCGCGCTGAACATACTGGTCGTGTGTCAGGATATCACGGCACGCAAGCGGGTGGAGGAAGAGATCGAGACACTGAACACCACTCTGGCTGCCCGCGCTTTTGAACTGGAAACCGTCAATCTGGAACTGGAGGCGTTCAATTACACGGTTTCCCACGACCTGCGCAAGCCATTGACGATTATCAACGGCTACTGCCAGGCTATCATGGAACTGTGCGGCGACAAGCTCGATCAGCAGTGCAAGGATTACCTCCGGGAAACCTATGACGGCACATTGCGCATGAACCAGCTCATCGACACTCTTCTGAACTTTTCCCGCCTGGCTCACTGCGAAATCAAGCCGGAAACGGTCGACCTGAGCGCCATGGCACGGGAGATCACCGCCGCGCTGAGAGTGGCGGAGCCGCAGCGCCGGGTGACGTTCGCCATCGCGGAAGAGGTGACCGCCGACGGGGACCCGGCCTTACTGCGGGTGGTGCTGGAAAACCTCCTCGGAAACGCCTGGAAGTACACCGGCAAGCGGGAAGAGGCGGTCATCGAGTTCGGCGTGACGGAGATCGATGGGAAGCCGGCCTGTTTCGTCCGGGACAACGGAGCCGGTTTCGACATGGCGTACGCGGATAAGCTCTTCGCTCCTTTTCAGCGGCTCCCCGGAACGGATGAATTCAGAGGCCACGGCATCGGCCTGGCCACGGTGGAAAGGATCATCAGGCACCACGGCGGGAAGGTGTGGACCGAGGGTGAACCGGGCAAGGGGGCGATCTTCCGGTTCACCCTGCCGGCAGAGGGGAACAAACCGTGAGGATACCTGATAGCGGAAGATGAATGCTTTCCCGCTACCGGAAGGTGGCGAGGATATACTCCGCCACCTTCCGGGCATCGGCATCGGAGATGGTCTGCCGGTCGAACGTCTTCATCCCCGGGCCGGGGCGCCTCATCTTCGCCACGATCCCCGCCGGGGTGGTGATGCCGTTCGCCGCCAGGGTCATCCTGTCGAGGGACTTCCGGGGGTATTTTACATTTCCGCCGTCGGGATGGCAGCCGCTGCAGTGGGTCAGGAACAGCTCCTCCCCCGATTTTCCAGACTCCACCCCCCTGCCGCACCCCGCCTGCGCAAGGCAGACGGCAGCCAGCAGTGCCAGCGACAACGATGCCAATCCCTTCATGGCCGCTCCCCCCCCGATGTTAGGATCATACGATCAGCCGCGCGAACCGCTCCACCGTCCGGATCAGGGCCGGGCCGCGGCCGACAAAATCGCCGTCCGCCTGGATCGCCCTGCCACCGGAAATGGCCAGCTCACGGGCGGCAAAGACCTCCACAACGGGGCTCGCGACATCCCTTCCGGTCAGGAGTGCCAGGGTAAGCCGCAGGTACCCCCTCCTGGCGGCGCTCTTGACGCAGACCACCCGGAACCCGGGGGCGAAGATATCGGCGCCGCGTGCCAGCACGAAGCCGCCGCCGTAGCGGGAGGCGTTGCAGACCACTGCCGAGTGGCACTCCCGCACCGCCCCGTCGGCAATGATCTCCAGCGGCTGCCGCTCCCAATTGCCGAGGCATCTGACGGCGGAGAGGAGATAGGCCCCCTGCTTCAGCCACTTTTTTTCCCCGAGCCGGACCCCTTCCACCACTGCGCCGTCGAAGCCGATCCCGGCCATCAGCAGGAAATAGCGGCTCTCCCCGGCCATCTCCAGAAGCCCCACAGGAAGGGGGCGGGTCGCGCGCCGCGCGATTCTGCCGAGGGCATCGGCCATGGAGCCTATCCCCACCTCCCTGGCCAGCACGTTCGAGGTGCCGAGGGGGAGCACCGCCAGGGTCGCGACACCGGGCGCCAGGCCGTTCAGCACGCCGTTCACGGTGCCGTCTCCACCCCCGGCTATGATGAACGGCTCCCGTCGCTCCGCGCAGAGCCACCGGGCGAGCCGGGGTGCGTCAGCGGCCTGCCGGGTCAGGAAAATTTCCGGGGCAAAGCCGCACCCTTCGAGGGCGGCGGCAACCTCCGCCGCCTTCCGTTCGGAGTACCCCCCCGCGGCAGGGTTCATGATCACGGCGCAATGGGTCGGCAATTCATTTCTCCTCTCGGCCATCCGTCACTTCCCCTGGCAAAAACTGCTGCTATAATAGATTGAGAACATATGGTTTTGCAACCGTCAACCGTCATGCGGTTACAAGGAAGAACCACTCAAAAAGGAGGAGCCCTTATGAAGAAACGGAAAATGGCCCTGGTCGTGTCAGCTATGGTGGTCGCCCTTGCCGGGCTGGAGCAGGCCGCGTTCGCCCAGTCGGGGCAGGGAATGGGAGGGGGCCAGACGGCCGGCCAGGGGCAGACGCGGGCCAGGGGAGCAGCGGGGCGCCTCGCGAAGATGACCACCCGGCTCAGTCTGACCGAGGCGCAGCAGTCCCAGATCAAGCCGATCCTGGAGGATGAGGAGACCCAGCTCAAGGCGGTCAAGGCCGACACAACACTGTCCCGCGTCCAGAAACGGGACAAGGCCCGCGAGATACGGCAGGCCTCCTACGAAAAAATCAAGCCGGTCCTCACCCCCGAACAGCTGCAGAAAGAGGAGGAGATCCGGGGAAAAGCCAAGGCGCGCTGGGAGGAGCGGCGCAAGCGGACGCCGAAAGGTGCCGAGCAGTGAGCAGATTTTTCGCAGGGGCGCAAGGCATGCGCCCCTGCGAGGGGATCATCCCTTCCCCGAACCCCACCCTCCCTATGTTCCTTTCCCCGACGTAAATTTCTTGCATTTGCCGGCAACAATACATATACTTGCCCGGATTTGCGGATGTTTACCGCCGCTGCAGCTGGGAAGCAGCCATGCAATGAAGTAAGGAGGGTCCCCATGTCGAAGATCCTGGTTGTCGATGATTCGCTCTTTGCCCGCCTGAATATATGCGAGATCCTGAAAAACGCCGGCTACGAGACGCTGGAGGCTGAAAACGGCAGGGTAGGACTGGCAAAGGTCCTCGCGGAGAAGCCGGACTGCGCCCTCTCCGATCTTCTCATGCCGGAGATGGACGGCATCGCCTTCCTCAAGGCCCTGCGGGAGAACAGCATCAATCTGCCGGTAATCGTGCTTTCGGCAGACATCCAGGAGACAAAGCGGAAGCAGTGCCTGGAGCTGGGGACCGCCGGCTTTATCGCCAAGCCGCCCAAAAAAGACGAGATCCTGGAGATGCTGGCAAAAACCTTGCAGCCCAAAGGGGAATAGCCGTGCCGGCCGATTCCCGTTTTCACCTGGATGCGCTGCGTGAGATGGTCATTACCGGCTTGGGGCAGGCGGCATCTTCGCTGAACATGATGCTGGATAGCACCGTTGAGCTGGACGTCCCGTCTATCGCCATGCTGACCCGGGAAGAGCTGCTCAACGGCCGCAACAGCTTCGGCAATCCCCACCTGTCATGCGTCCAGGTCGCCTTCTGCGGCCCGTTCAGCGGCAGGGCGCTCCTCACCTTCCCCCCCCTGAGCGCCGCCAGACTGGTAGCGGCCCTGGTCGGCGACCAGACACACCCCTCCGACCTGAATGCGGTCACGACGGACACCCTGAGCGAAATCGGCAACATCCTGCTAAACTGCGTCATCGGCACCATCGGCAATATCCTGGCCGAGCCTTTCGAACTCTCCCTCCCCCACTATCTGGAAGGGAAGTTCGAGGACCTGCTGCAGCCGGATTCCCGGCCGGCCACTCCAACCGCCCTGCTGGCGCTCACCCGTTTCCGGACTGACGACCATCAGATCGAAGGGAATATTATCCTGCTCGTCGAACTCGGCGGCTTCAATGCGCTCCTGTCGCTGCTCGAATACTCTCATCCCCCCCAAGGATAACGATGGATAACCTCACCATCAGCAAGGCAGCCGATCGTTTTGCCCTCCTCGATCACTCCCCCATCGGGCACTTTGTCCTGAACAGGGATTTCACCGTCCTGTTCTGGAACAAGTGCCTGGAGGCATGGACAGGCATCCGCCGGGGACAGATCGTCGGAGAGAGCATCAGCGTCCGCTTTCCCCACCTGGGTGAGGAGAAATACGTCAGCCGGATAAAAAGCACCTTCGGCGGGGGTCCCCCCACCATCTTTTCCTCGCAGCTGCACAAGCAGATCATCCCCGCCCCCCTCCCCGGCGGGAAGCTGCGCTTCCAGTACACGATCGTCACTGCCCTGCCCGAACCTGCCAATGACTGCTATCACGCCTTGTTCTCGATCCAGGATGTAACCAGTCTTACCGAAGCCATTGACAACAACAGGGTCGTCCTCCAGAAGGCGCTGGCAGAGATGGAGGAGAGAAGGAAGGTGGAGGCGGAGCTGGTCAAATATACCGAAGAGCTGAAGCGATTGAACAGGGCACTCAAGGAGCGGTCAATCCGCGACGGGCTGACCGGCCTCTTCAATCACCGCTATTTCTACTACGTCCTGCGGCGCGACTTCCTCCTCTCCATCCGCAACCGGGAGGACCTCGCCTGCCTCCTGCTCGACCTGGACCACTTCAAGGAGATCAATGACAACCACGGCCACCCGTTCGGCGACAAGGTGCTGAAAAACGTGGCTGCCAGGATCGGCAGAATCGTGCGGGAAACGGACGTGGTGAGCCGCTACGGCGGGGAGGAATTTGCCATCCTTCTCCCCGGAACGGACCTGGCGGGAGCGCTGGTGGCTGCCGAAAAGATCCGCACCAGGATCGGCAACCGCCCCTTTGGCCACGACTCTCGCGACATCCGGGTCACCGTCAGCATCGGGATCGCCACCTGCAAAGAGCACCGGCCGCCAAAGCCCGAGGACCTGCTCGCCTTTGCCGACAAGGCCCTTTATGCGGCCAAGGCCAGCGGGAGAAATTGCGTGGTGGCCTATGCGCCGGAAGGGGGAAAATCTAACTGACCTCCTCCGCTTCACTCCTGATGGGACGCACCTCCTCCGGCTGCTTCCGCTCCTCCTTCTCCGCCGGGCCGGAGAACCTCTTCATGCGCTCCACCATCTCCCGCAGCTTTTTGTCCACCAGCCAGTTGATGGTCCCTTCCGGATACGCCCCTTCCGCCAGCCTCTCCCCCGCCGGGACGCCGGTCAGGATCTCGATCCCCTGGTCGATGGTCTCCACGCTCCAGATGTGGAATTGCCCGGAGCGGACCGCCTCCACCACCTCGTCCCGCAGCATCAGATGGCGCACGTTGCTCTGCGGGATCAGCACCCCCTGTTCCCCGGTCAACCCCTTGGCCTTGCAGACCGCGTAGAACCCCTCGATCTTGTAGTTGACCCCGCCGATCGGCTGGACCTTGCCGAGCTGGTTGACGCTCCCGGTAACGGCGATCCCCTGTTTCAGCGGCACCCCGGAGAGGGCCGAGAGGAGCGCATAGAGCTCGGTGGAGGAGGCGCTGTCCCCCTCCACCCCCTCGTAGGACTGCTCGAAGCAGATGGAGGCTGAAAAGGAGAGCGGCTTGTCGTGGGCGAACTTCCCGCCGAGATAGCCGCTGAGGATCAGCACCCCCTTGTCATGGATCGGTCCGGAGAGCTTCACCTCCCGCTCGATGTTGACCATCCCCCCCCGCCCCAGGTAGACCCGGGCGGTTACCCGCGAGGGACGGCCGAAGGTGTAGTCCCCGAGGGAAAGGACCGACAGGCCGTTGATCTGCCCCGTCTCGGTGCCGGCAGTGTCGACCATGATGGTGCCTTCCTCGATCAGCTCCTGCAACCGCTCCTCGATCCGGTTGGAGCGGTAGACCTTCTCCTCGACGGCGCGCTTGACGTATTCCCGGGTGACCAGGGTCCTCTCCTCCTTGCCGGCCCAGAAGCTCGCCTCCCGGATCAGGTCGGCAATCTCCATGAACTGGGACGACAGCTTCCCCTGGTCTTCCACCAGGCGTGCCGAATGCTCCAGGAGCTCCGCCACCCCGCTCCGGTCAAAGGGGAGCAGCTTCTCGTTCTTGCAGTGGGTGGCGACGAACAGGGCATAGTCCTTCATGATCTCGGGGGTCCGGGCGATGCGGCTGTCGAAGTCCGCCTTCACCTTGAAGAACTTGCGGTAGTCCGGCTCCAGGTGGTAGAGGAGGTAGTAGATCCAGGGGGAGCCGATCATGATGATCTTCGCTTGGAGCGGCACCGGCTCCGGCTTGAGGGAGGCGATGGACATGAACCGATACTGCTCCAGGATGTCCTCCACCTTGATCTCGCCGCTCCTGATGCAGCGTTTCAGGGCGTCCCAGGCAAAGGGGTTGATCAGCACCTCCCTGGCGTCTACGATCAGGTAGCCGCCGTTGGCCCGGTGCAGGGCGCCCGGCTTGATCAGGGTGAAATTGGTGGTGGCCACCCCTCCCATCTGCATGATGTGCTCGATCCGGCCGAACAGGTTGTTGTAGGTCGGGTTCGGCTCTGACACCACCGCCGCCCCCACGGTGTCCTTGTTGTCCACCAGCACGTTCACCTGGTAACGCTCGAACGAGGGCTCCACCCGGGGGAGCTTGAGCCCGGGAATGGGGGACTGCTGCGGTGTCTGCTCCTTGAAGTCCTCCAGGTTCAGGATGATGTCCTCCTGCACCGCCTCCAGATACTGCAGGACCTTGTCAAATCCGGCGTACTTCTCCTTCAGGGGGTCGATGTGGTGCCCCACGACGGACAGCACCAGGTCGCGGTCTAGCCGGGCGAGCGCCTCCTTGGTCCCCTTCTCGTTCTCCCGCACCTGCCGGAGCACGTCGTTCAGCTTATCGGTCAGATATCTCCCCGCCTCGTCAAGCTTCTCCCGCTCCTCGGGGGAGAGCGCCTCGTACTCCTCCTGGGTGTAGTTGCGCCCCTCCTTCTGGGGGACCATGACCAGACCGGAGACGGTCCGCTGCAGGGCGAATCCCTTCTCCGTCGCCTCCTGCTCCAGCCTGGCGAACAGCTCGCCGTTCTTCTCCTGGTACTCCTCGACGATGGCCGCCTTGTTGGTCTCGTACTCCTTGCTGTCGAGGGCCTTGGG
Source organism: Geobacteraceae bacterium (assembly GCA_023701365.1). Lineage (GTDB taxonomy): Bacteria > Desulfobacterota > Desulfuromonadia > Geobacterales > Geobacteraceae > JAMPXD01. Next base: position 2,161 of record JAMPXD010000067.1, on the reverse strand, counting down.
AATGTCCGCCCGCATCCCGTCGAGGAGCTCGTTCATCTCCTCGGCCAGCTCGCTCCCCTTGCCGGCGGGGAGAGACAGGCAGACCGGGTTGTCCGGCGCCTTGAAATTATAGACGTAGCACCAGTCCAGCAGCGAAGGCTCGGCTTTGGCGCGCCTTTTCAGGAGCTTGCTGATGGTGGAGGTCCGCCCCGTGCCGGTTTCTCCCGACAGATAGAGGTTGAATCCGTTTTCCTGCATCCCCAGGCCGAATTCGATCGCCCTGAGCGCCCGTTCCTGGCCGATGGCGCCATCCAGCTCCGGGAGATCATCGGTGGTGGTGAAATCGAACTGGGCCGGATCGCACTCCCATCTGAGTTTCGCCGCCGGCACCTTAAGATCATCAATGGACACGTGAGCCTCCTTAACATGCAATTAATCGTAAATGCGGGAACGCTGCCCCGGCGCGATTTTGTCCGTGATTCTATCGCGGCGAGGGCGCCGCTCCTACAGGATAAACCTTCTCATCGCGCTCAGAAAACCCAGCGCCAAGCGGCAACCATTCTTCCAGAAGCCCCTCGAACCTTTCGCCAATCCTCCCCTTTACTTCAGCCATCATGACGGATGCGCCACATTCACGCTCCAGGGAGCTGACCGGGCAACCGGCGATGCCGCACGGGTTGATCCGGCCGAAGTCCGCCAGCGCGGCGGAGACGTTCAGGGCGAAGCCGTGCATGGTCACCCAGCGCCGCACCCCGACCCCGATGGAGGCAAGCTTACCCTCCTCGGTCCAGGCCCCGGTCCGGCCCGGGAGCCGCCACGACTCCACCCGGAAGTCGGCGGCGACGGCGATGAGGAGCTCCTCCAGAAAGCGGAGGTAGCGATGCAGGTCGCGGCGCCGTCTGCCAAGATTGACGATCGGGTAGCCGACCAGTTGCCCGGGACCGTGCCAGGTGACGTCCCCCCCCCGGTTGATCCGGACCGCGGCAATGGCCGGGTCGAGTAGATTCGCCTCGTTGCCGCCGCTGCCGATGGTGTAGACCGGCGGGTGCTCCAGGAGGAGGAGGGTCTCCGGCTCGGTCCCCGCCGCCACCCCGGCGACGAGACGCTCCTGGAGGGCGAAGGCTTCGTGAAAATCGATTGTGCCGAGGTCGCGAATAACCACAATAACCCTCTTGCCACAGAGGTCACAGAGGACACAGAGAAAATCATTCAGTATCTTTGAACCGCAAAGATGCAAAGAACGCCAAGAAAGACCAAACTTGAAACCTGTTTTTGGATTTAATACCCCAAAAATCTTTTTTTGATTTTATCTTTGTGCTCTCTGCGTCCTTGCGGTTCGATGATCAAAGGTTTTTGGCTTTCCTCTGTGCCCTCTGTGTCCTCTGTGGCGAAAATATTTTTCGCCGTCAAACCAGCATCTCCACCGGGTTTTCCAGCACCCGCTTCAGTTCCCGCAGAAACTGCGCCGCGTAGGCCCCGTCCAGGAGCCGGTGGTCGCAGGAGAGGGTCACCCGCATGATCCGCGCCGCCGCCGGCTGCCCCCCCCTGATCACAGGCTGGTCAAGGACCCCCCCGACCGCCAGGATCGCCCCTTGGGGGGGGAGGATCACCGCCATGAACTCCTCTACCCCGTACATCCCCAGGTTGGAGACGGAAAAGGTTCCGCCGGAGATATCCTTCTCGCTGATTTTTCCGCTCCGGGCACGCTCTGCCAGGTCGAGGCTTGCGGCGGCGATCTCCTTCAGGGACAACCGCTGGCACCCCCTGATGACCGGCACCAGCAGGCCGTCTTCGAGCGCCACGGCGATGCCGATGTTGACGTCGGCATGGGGCGCGATGCCATCCGCGCCGAACGAGGCGTTGAGCCGGGGAAACTTGCCGATGGCGAGCGCACAGGCCTTGACGACCAGGTCGTTCAGGGAGAGCGGGGTGCCGGCCCCCTTCAGCTCCTGGCGGACCCGCTCCGCCTCCCCCATATCGATGGCCATGGTCACCGCAAAGTGCGGGATGGTGCGCCACGCCTCCGAGACCGTCCGGGCGATGGCGGCCCGCATCCGGGAGAGCGGCTGGGCGGCCCCTTCCGCCGCCGTTTTCGCGGGTTCGGGTTTACCCGGTTTCTCCTCTACCTCTACCTCTACCTCTACCTCTACCTCTACCTCTACCTCTACCTCTACCTCTACCT
>JAMPXD010000265.1 GCA_023701365.1 Geobacteraceae bacterium | reverse complement strand
TGACTGTCAGGGTTACGGTTACCGGCGCCGTGAAGGTGCCGCCAAGGGGTGAGGCTGTTGTAACCGGCTTGGTAGTGTCTCCGCCAGGCTTGCCGGCGAACGAGACGCTGCTCAGGGCCAGAACCAGACAGAGAATGCTGAACAATGTTACCAGTCTTTTCATTTGCTCCTCCATTTAATTTGAGTTCAAAACCTTTCCTCCCGGCCTTCTGCGGGCCTGAGGCCATGCCGCATGAATCGCCTCTCTCACCTCCCGTCGCTTTTTTCATGAGTTGCCATTACATCGCATCGCATTATGACCTTGAGTGCCCGGCCGCAATTCCGTTTGCGGACCAACACGGCTAAAACCCGGTAATGTGCAGAACAATCCCATGTATAGAGCAAGTACCATTCCATCGTAAAAATTAAATAATTGTATACAGTTTCGAATAGATAATGTGCGACATATATGCATAAAATCATATGGGAAATGGTGGGTTAAAATACCCATGATGGTGGGGCAAATGACGCTGAGGCGTGGTTGATACGGTTTAAGGGATTAAGGGAGAATGATCATGCGGAGAAGCGGAGAAGGAGGCATTCAGCGTTGTTCAGGCCACGGCTTATTTCACATCGACATTGCGGATGCCGCTCGGCCGCCAAGCCGGCGATATGACATGGGAGCCCTTTTCTTCGTTGTCCAGAATACTCCCGAACGTTACCGTGAAATCCCCGAATTTGTTGTTCACCAGGTCCATCGCCCCGGTGGCCAGTGCCTTCTTTCTTTCCTCGGCAAAGAGTGGCAGTTGCTCCCGCTGGTAGCATAGATTGGTGATCCTCACCCCCAGGAGCCGGACCGGTTGCGTGAGGACGAAGGAGCCCAGGATGGCGACCACCTCCGCGTAAATCTCTTCGCTGTTGCTGGTAGGCGTCTTCCGTGTCTGCTGCCGGCCGAAGGTGGTAAAGTCGGCATAGCGGACCGTCAGGTGGACGGTCTTCCCTGCCACCCCGTAGCGTCTTGCCCGCCGCCCCACCATCTCGGAGAGCTGCAGCAGGTATTTCAGTATATCCTTGCGCTCCTTTATGTCCCGCTCAAGGGTCATGCTGTGGCCAACCGACTTTACTTCCTCTGCCTCCTCGACCGGCACCACCGGCGAGTCGTCGATACCGAGCCCCATGCAGTGCAGCCGCTCCCCGATGACGCCGAACTTCCGTCGCAGGATCTCCACCGGGAACCTCCCCAGGTCGCCGCAGCTCCGGATGCCGAACAGGGCCAGTTGCCGGTGGGTCCGGGAGCCGATGCCGCACAGCTCCTCAATCGGCACCCTCTCTAGAACTGGGGAAACCTCTTCGGGGCGGATGACCGTCAGGCCGTCCGGCTTCTGCATCTCGGAGGCGAGCTTGGCCAGGAGCTTGTTCGGGGCGATGCCGATGGAGCAGGTGAGGCCGAAGGAGTGGCGGATGCGGGCCTTGATCAGGTAGGCGATCCGTTCCGCGCTGCCGAACAGGCGCAAGCTGCCGGTCACGTCGAGGAACGCCTCGTCGATGGAGAAGACCTCCACCAGCGGGGTGTATTCGAGGAATATCCGGACGATTTCGGATGACGTGTGGGTATACTTGCGGTTGTCGCCGACCACGAAGATGAGGTGGGGGCACTTCTGCCGCGCCTCCCAGGTGTTCATCCCGGTCTTGACGCCGAAGGCCCGGGCCTCGTAGGAAGAGGTGGTGACCACGGTGCGGCCGCTGCCGATGACGGCAATGGGCTTGCCGCGCAATTCCGGGTTGCTCTGCTGCTCAACCGAGGCGAAGAAGGCGTTCATGTCGATGTGGATGATGGTGCGGGGCATGGTGTTACTCGCTTCGATCGATCATGATTTATGCACCTCTTTCAATTCTCTCCATATATCGGGCGAACATCTCTCCGTTCAGGCGCTTCATCCGCCTCCTCACCCGCACCAGCTCCCGGTCGTCGCGCAGGCAGGTGCGCAGGTATTCGGCGAAGCGCAGATACTCGTACCAGAGACGGGCCGGCGGCAGTTTTTCCCCGTCATCAGCCTGCTGGAGGGATGCGGCAAAGGCCGCACGATCGGCGGCGACCTCGTTCAAGTCCAGGGGGAAAGCGCCATAAAGCCAGCCCCAGAAGGGGAGCCAGGGGAGAGCCTCCCGGTCGTCGGCCTCCTCGTCAAAGCATTCGAGGCCCAGGGTAAGGAGAAGGGCGCGGATATCTCTATTGGCGAGAGTGTCGATATCGACCGAGTCGGGGTCTTCCAGGAAGGCGGTCTGATAGCATTCCATGGCGGCGACGTTCTTGCCGCACAGCGTCAGGGCGTCGCCGCGCCAGGCAAGGAATCTCCCCCGCTGCGTTATGCCCGACCGGAGCGCGGCCGCAAACCAGCGTTCCGCTTCGGCATGCCGCCCTGCCTCCCGCAGTACGCAGCCGAGGTGAAAGCGGGGAGGGATGTAGACGAGTTCCGGCGCAGGGGCTGCCTGCAACTGTTTGCCCAGGAAAGCAAGGATGCCGTCGCGCAACGCCTGCGGCGTTCCTTCGCCGAGACGGCAATGAATTTCATGAAGCCCTTCCGGGCCGCCGCCTGAAAAGCGGGGGAGACGTTCCCGCCATTTTCCCACCTCCGCCTTCAGCCCGTGGATTTCCCCGTCTTCGGGCGCGTCCGCCAGCAGCCCATCGTAGATGGCGCACGCCTTCTCCAGCTCAAGAGCGCGAAGCAGTCCTGCCGCGTCATTGAGGAGGATGGTGCGGCGGTTGTCGATGAACAGGTCGAGTTGCATGACTGTTGCCCTGATTCAGTGTTGTCCGGTTAGGTCTTTGCATCAATGCTGTTAAGCCCCGTTAGGGGCGTCCGCATGTAACCGGGGGATTTATCCCCCGGATAAACACCGGGGCAAAGATGGAATCAGTAGTGATAGCGACAAGCGATAACTACAATTTCACTTTCTTCCACTTGGTATACAAGGCGATGTTCACGGTCGATCCTGCGGGACCAGCAGCCGGCAAGCTGGAAACGGAGGGGTTCCGGTTTTCCTGTACCATCAAAAGGGGTTCGCCGGATTTCTTCAAGAAGCGCCAGGATACGTTCGGCCTGGCGTTTATCAGTCTTAAGCCAATAGCGCAGGTCGTCGAGAGCAGTCGGTGTGAAAGTAACATTCATCGCTCAAGAGCATCCATGGGGGTTCGCTTGCCGGACCGTGCCTCTTCAAGAGATTGCATTAGTCGTGCGGCATTAGCAGGACTGGAAAGCAGATATTCGCTTTCCAGAATGGACTCGTAGTCTTCAAGGCTTAACAGGACTACGTTCTCTCCCTTACGACGCGTGATCAGGATCGGTTCGTGGTTGTTGCAAGCTTCGTCCATGACATCCTTAAGAGCATGACGTGCTTCGCTGTATGTGATTGCATGCATGATGACCTCCGAAAATGACAAGATATTGTACAATAGCATGCAGATGTTAAATTGGCAAGAGGAACGGATTGATGGAAATCATCAGCCACGCAAGAAAATTAACGATCCCCGCCCCCGTCCACCGCCGCCAGCGCCCATGTCAAGCC
>JAMPXD010000066.1 GCA_023701365.1 Geobacteraceae bacterium | reverse complement strand
CTGCGGCCGCTGGAACTCTTCGGCATGAGCGGCCTCGACATGCTGAGCCACGCGCTGTTCTGGACCCTGTTCTTCAACCTGGGGACGTTCATCGCCTGTTCCATCCTGACCGTTCCGGACAAGATCGAAGCCGAGCAGGCCGTCAAGTTCGTGGACGTCTTCGAAGAGCGCGAAGAACCGGCCCGGCGCGAAAGAATGAGCAAGGCCCCCGCCATTGTCGAATTCGTCAATCTCATGACCAAGTTCATCGGCGAAAAGCAGGCCCACGCCGCCATTGCCCAGTACATGGCCGATCAGCACATCGATGAGCGGGGGAGCCTGTCAGAATACGAACTCCCCATCCTGAAACGCTATACCGAAAGGGTCCTGGCCGGTTCGGTCGGCGCCGCCTCGGCCGGGATCATTGTCGAAAGCTATCTGGAGGCAAGGGGGAGCGAGATGGAGGACGTCTTCGACATCTTCGGCACGGTCACCCTCAGCCGCACCGCCAGCCGGGAGCAACTCGGCGTTCTTTACGAGGCGGCCAGGGTAGTGGCCAGCAAGGCCGACCTGCAAGCCATACTGGACAACATCCTGGAACTCTTCCAGCAGCAGTTCAAGTTCGACCTGTGCGCTATCCGCATCCTGGATGAGGAAAAGATGCGCCTGACCGTGCGGAGCCAGAAGGGGATGAGCTCCAAGCACCTGGATGAATCGGATCGGGAGCTGAATATGGAGACGTACGCCGGCGCGGTCTTTCTGACCGGGTCGGCGGTGGTGGTCAACGACACGGATGTCATGGACAAGCTCGTCTCCGCCCAGGTCATCCGGCGGGAAGGGATCAAGTCCTTCGCCGTTGCCCCGATTACCATCGAGGGCAACTCCATTGGGGTTCTCTCCGCCTTCTCGAAGTCGATGAAGGGGATTTTTACCGACGAGTTCGTGGAACTCTTCAACAACCTGGCCGGACAGATCGGGATAGCCCTGCGCAACGCCCTCCAGACTGAAAAGCTGATCCAGGCAAAGGAAAACGAAAAGGAGATGCAGATCGCCAGGACTATCCAATTGGGGCTCCTGCCGACACGCGCCCCGGATGTCAAAGGGATATCCCTGGCGGGAACATGCATCCCTGCCCGCGAGGTGGGAGGAGATTACTACGATTTTCTGCCGCGCGGCAGCGCTGCCCTGGACCTGGTTATCGCCGACGTCTCCGGCCATAACGTCGGCGCCGCCCTGATAATGGCGGAGGTCCGCACCTTCATCCAGGCCGAGGCAAAGAGCAGCCGCAGCCCAGGCGAGCTCATGAGCGCCCTTAACGAGTTCCTCCATGAAGATCTCAGCCGTGCCGAGCTCTTCATCACCATGTTCTACCTGAACTTTGATGCTGCTACGGGGAAACTTTCCTTCGCCAGCGCCGGCCACAACCCTCCGCTGCTCTGGAGGTCAAATTCGCGAACCTGTGAGTGGCTGGACGCGGAAGGCCTTATCCTGGGGGTAAAAAGAAAGGTCGTTTTTGAGGAAAAACAAGTGCGCTTGCAGCCCGGCGACATTCTGCTGCTGTACACGGACGGCGTTACGGAGGCCGCGAATCCTGACGGGGTATTTTTCGGCGAGGAGCGGCTGTGCACCCTGCTTAATGAGTATCACACACTTCCCCCGCAACAGATTATGGACAATTTGCTCAATCAGGTCCGATTGTTTGCAGGGACCCCCAATTTAGTCGATGACATTTCCCTCGCGATCATGCAGATCGAACAGTAGCGTTTTTTTTGTCTCCAGGGGGTATACGGCGTGGACCCGTACCCCGTCCAGGGCCTGGCCGACGATCAGGGCCTCGGCGATTTTGGGGGCCGTTTGGCGGAGCAGCTCGGCGACCCGGGTGCCCGCAGCGAGTCGGGCGGGATCGTCGGCCTTGTTGAGAAAGATGAAGCGGCGGGCCTGGGGCGGGGCGCCCTTGAAAGGGCCGAGCGGGTGGGCAAAGAGACGTGCCAGGGCGGAGGCGGTGATGATTTCCCCGGCGGACAGCTGCATCAGCCTGCCGGCAAGTTCGGCGCGGAAGACCAGCTCCTCGGTCAGGGGGGTGCCGAGGACCTCCAGACCAGCCACGGCGACCAGTACGGTAGTGTTGGGAGGAATGACCGGCTCGTGCTCCGCGGGGGCCTTGAGGGGGCGACGGGCCGAGCCGTCGGCCTCCACGAGAATCCAGTCGAACAGCCCCGACTCCTGGAAGATGCGGATCGCCCCCGGGGCGAACCCCTTGAGCTTGCCGGCCTCGGCCAGGTGCGCCGCCGCGGCGGTGACGTGACCGGCGCTCCGGCATGCCGAGGCCCGGTGGAGGATCATTTCCGGGTCGGGATCGACCAGCACCATTTCGGACTGGTCGGCCGCCGGTACGAAGATTCTGGTGGTGGTCGTGGTCAGCACCCGCTTCCCGGAGCGGCTGAGCTGCCGGGCCAGGTGGAACATCAGGCTGGTCTTCCCCCCCCCTCCGGTGAGGCTCAACACACCCTGCGGCTCAGGGACGAGTAGCTCTTCGATCGACCTCATTGGACATCCCACTGGTTCTTGATCGCGACCATCTCCCCTTCGAGTGACGTGCTGCAGTCGCTGCCGGGACCGGTAACCCCTTAGATGAAGCCGAGGATTTCATTCAACCTGTTCTGCTGATCGGGAAAGAGATTCTTCGGAACGCTTCCCTCCCCCAGTTTTTTGCAGACGACATATCTCGCGCAAGCCACATGCCCCCCGCCGTAACAGTACCTGATCTTCAAATCGCTTGCGGCAGAAGGCGTCTCCGAGATATTGCCGTTAAAGAAGTGGCATTTTTCGAGGAAATGACAAGCAGCCATAGTTCTTACCCAGAGCCGTCACCGGTTTTTCGCCAAAAAAGGGCACCTCCCGAGGGAGTAGGAGGTGCCCGATAGCAGCAGCAGTTATCGTACGAAAATGGGAAGTCGAAGTCTCAGCATTATTCTACTTCATGCAGGATCTTTTTTCCATTCCGGAGTGGCGCCAGCCTTAGAAGAAGTAGTAGAAAGCCAGCCGCCCTATGTTGGCCGATCCGGTTCCGGCGGTGCCTACCAGGTTAGTGGTGCCGGCGCTCACGGAATTGCCATATTTCGTATCCAGGTTCTGGTATTCGACGGCGACCCTGACAGCGGCGTTCAAGTCGTAGGCGATGTTGGCATAGAGACTCGAATTGGACTTCTCGAAATTGCTTATCCCTTTGTAATCGCTGGAATTATAGGCATTCCTTCTGCTGTAGCCGGCGGTGACCCCGAGTTGCTGGATTGGATGAAACATCAGCTGGCCATAAAAACCATATCCCTTCGCCCCGGTCTTGTCCCCGGTTGGGCCGACCAGGGTGTTTCCTGTCGCACCGTTGAAACGCATGTTGGCGGCCAGGTACGCCTGCCCTTCGAATGATGCGGTCATGGCGCGATTCTTACCGTCCTTGGATTTCAAGAGCGGCACGAAGGTATAGAAGCCGTAACCCCATGAATCGACCGTGTCCTTATTCCCGGCGACATCCTGCTTGCCAACCAGACCAAAGACGCCGGCGGTCAGGGAATTCATGGGCAGGCCGTAGTAGCCGGGCGCGACACCTAGTGCCTTGCTGACCAGCATCACCTGCCCTGCGACGTTTGGTGTAGCCCCCCAGGAGTCACCCGCGGCATTGGTCTGAAGATTGCTGTCCTGCGTCGGGTTCTGGACCCCGACAATCAGCCGCAGCGCGTTATTGGCATTCAATTCGACCTTTTGGGTAACCCTGATCTGGGGCACCCGTGGTTGACTCGGAGCACCCGTAGCCCCATTGGTTCCGAAGTCAATGGTGGACGGAACCGCAGGGCCGAAGATATCGTAGGCCTGCCCGAACAACAGCTGGGTATTGCTCCAATCCAAAGACCCGTGGGCCAGACGCAACCTCATGCTGGCAGTTTCATTGCTGGAGCCGCCGCCACCGTAGAAGTCGGTCTCGATGAGCGCGTTGGTCTTGGCGCCGAGAAAGGTCGGACCCGCAACCTTGAACCAGATGCGGGATTGACGGGCGGTAAAGATCGACTGGTCCTGCTGGGCAGCGGGGGAAGAGCTCTTGGGCATTTGCTGGACCGAGGCCATTGCCGGAATATTCGACCCCAGGTTGACCGAGTTGTACGCATAATCAAGCTTTACGAAACCACCGATGGACAGGTTGAATTTGCTGGTAACCGGTGATCCCATTTTGCCGTAGATACCTGGTGAAACCTCACAGGCCGGTTCAAAATCACAATTGTACGTAGGCGCAACCTGGGGCACTTCCTGGGCCATGACCGGTACAGCAGCGAGCAGCAATATGGGTGTTACTGTACTACAAAGTTTTTTGAACATTCTCGCCTCCACATAGGTAGGATTTCACCAAACGTCAGATTTCAGTTCCTCTGCATAGATGCACTTCCGCATTAAATCGGTGCCGTTTCACCTCCTGTTTTCCCGTGAAAACCGGGCAGATTGTTTCGGCCTGGCCATTGTGCCGGGTTTCATTCGGCCCCAACCAGGTCGTTTATCCGCACCGGCCCACCCTGTTTGAGAAGACCATACCCCCCGCTCGTGCCGACACAGCCCTGAAACTCGATTGTTCCCACCTCTTCGCCCGGAGCGAGGCCGAGTCCTTCGATGATGGTTCCCCCGCGATACACTTTCAGCTTTTGTCCGGCAGTGAATCCAGCCTCCCTGCCGAGGTTGAAATAGACCTTGTCGCCATCCGCCGCTACCACCAGCCCGAAACGGGGAATAAGAACGGCCGGTTTCCCCCCCTGACCGGTAATTCCGGCCTGCTGGGCGGCGGCTGGCGCACCCCCTTTCACGGCTTCATAGCCCCGCTTCAGCAGTTCCCCGCCACGGGGCACGCCGCTCTCCACAGACCGCCGCGGCACCCAGATCGTTTCCGGGGCATTGGGAGACAGGGTGAATACCGGATTCGGGACTTCCACATACTCTTCCGGCCCCTGCTGCTGGACTTTAGCGCCAGCGCAGCCGGCAACCAGGCCAAGGAAGAGAAGGAGGAGAACCCTCAAGGACAGCCTGCCGCAGATCGTTTTCGTCTGGTGCATTTGTTTCTCCTTTCTCGTTGTCCGGCGCTTCCATATTACCAACCTGGCTTCCCTGATCCGAGACAGAGAGGGGTCGGCCGGTCGGCAGGCGATCAATCGTGGTACTTTTTCAGCAGGGCCTTGGCGTCATTCAGGAGCGCCCTGCCATTGGCGCCCTTGGCGTCGACCTCCTTGATCCAGTCGTCATCGACATTTTCGCAGGCCTTGACCCAGCGCTTGTATTCGGCATCGGTCAATACGTTGAAAGTGTTGTGGCGATCAACAGCGATTTTGCGGGCCGGGGCCGTAAAACTGTCGAAGGTCTTGCCGGCCCATTTGGATGTCTCGAGGCCGCTGTTTTGGTCGATAACCTTCTTCAGGTCAGCCGGCAGCTTGTTGTATGCGGCCGGATTCATCGCAAAGACGAAGATCGAGTTGGCGTGCTTGGCCTGACCGGGGGCGGCCTCGGTGTGGGTCTTGCAGATTTCCTGCAGCTTGAAGGCGGTGGTCACCTCCCACGGGATGGAAGCGCCGTCCACCACATTCTTGGAAATCGACTCCGGCACCGCCGGCGCCGGCATCTGCACCGGAACCGCGCCGAGCGCGGTCAGGGTCTTGGTGCCGATTCGACCGGAAGCGCGCAGCTTCAACCCTTTCAGGTCTTCCAGGGTCTTGACCGACTTCTTGCCGAAGTGCATCTGGTTCCCGTCGTGCAGATGGCTGAAAAGCAGCTTGGTACCCTTGAACTCGTCCTGCGCATTCTTCTGGATGTAGTCCCACAGGGCCTGGCTCCCCCCCTCGGAGGTCTTGGCCATGAACGGCAACTCGAACACCTCGGACTTGGTGAACCGGCCCGCCTGGTAGGTCGGCAGCGACCAGACGATGTCGGCCACCCCGTCGCGCACCTGGTCAAGGAGTTGCGCCGGGGTGCCCCCCAGTTGCATGGAGGGATAGATCTGGCACTTGAGCCTGCCGCCCGACTCCTTGCCGATCTTGTCGCACCACGGCAGGAGCACTTTCTGGTGGAAATTCGAGCTGGTCGGCAGGAAGTGGGCGACCTTGAGGGTCACCACGTCCTGGGCGGCGCCGGCAACGCCGGCCCCAAGTGCGATGGCTGCTGCGGCAATCATCATGCATCCTCTGAACAGTTTCATGTTACGCCTCCTCCTCTTGGTGGTTAGGGTTGGAATGTGTGAACCAGGTACAGGGAGATGATCGGGAAAAAGAGCAGCAGGGCGATCCGCACGAAGTCGGACAGCAGGAACGGTATCACCCCCTTGAACGTCTCGGAGAGCGGCACGTCCTTGGCCAGGCGATTGATGATGTAGACGTTCATCCCCACCGGCGGATGCACCAGGCCGATCTCCACCACCATCAGGGCCAGGATGCCGAACCAGATGGATTTATCGCCCGGGAGCATGCCCCAGAAATCCAGCCCCATGATGATCGGATAGAAGATGGGGATGGTGAGCAGGATCATGGCCAGCGAATCCATCACGCAGCCGAGGAAGATGTAGATCAGCAGGATCATGATCATGACGAGCAGCGGGGACAGGCCGCAGTTCTGCACCCAGGTGGCCAGCTCGGTCGGCATCTGCGAAACGGCGAGGCCGGTATTCAGCATGTCCGCGCCGAGCAGCACCAGGAAAATCATGGCGGTGGCCTGGGCCGTGCCGACCGCGCTCTCGATCAAGCCGCGCAGCCGCATGCCGCCGGTCACCACGGCGAGGATGCCGCAGGCCGCCGCGCCGATCGCCGCCGCTTCGGTGGGATTGGTCCAGCCGCCGTAGATGCCGACGATCACCACCACGAACACGAGCAGCACCGGCGTCACCAGCATCAGGCTGCGCAGCCGCTCGGGCCAGGGGACGCGGGGACCGGCGGGGCCGCAATCGGGGTTGATGGTGGTGAGGATTCTCACCACGATCATGTAGCCGGACATGGCGATGAGGCCCGGCAGCACCGCCGCCATGAACAGCTTGCCGATCGATTCCTGGGTCAGGATGGCGTAGATCACCAGCGGTACCGAGGGGGGGATCATGATCCCCAGGGTCCCCCCGGCGGCCAGGCAACCGGTGGCGAGCGAGCCGGAATACTTGTAGCGGCGCAGCTCCGGAAGGGCGACCTGTCCCATGGTGGCGGCGGTGGCCAGCGAAGAGCCGCAGATCGCGCCGAATCCGGCGCAGGCCCCGATCGCCGCCATGGCGATACCACCCTTGCGATGACCTATGAAGGCGCTGACACAGCGGAACAGCGCATTGCTCAGGCCGCCATGGGTGGCGAACTGCCCCATCAGCAAGAACAGCGGGATCACGACCAGGTCGTAATTCGACAGGCGGGCGTAGGCGAGATTCTTCAGGGTCATCAGCAGCGGCTGCAGTTCGCCGCCAGAGAGATAGACATAGCCTCCGGCGCCGACCGTGAACATGGCGATGCCAATAGGGATGCGCACCACCAGGAGTGCCATCAGAATGCCGAACATCATGAATCCGATTTGTGTGCCGCTCATTTGGTCCTCCATATGGCCAGGCGCAGCGCGTGGCCGCACATGTAAAAGCCGGCGATTGCCAGCATCACAAAGCCGGGCACCATGAGTGCCTGTGGAATCCACACGGGCCAGCTCAAAATGGGAGAGGTCTCGCCGACTTCCTTGAGAGCAGCCGCTCCCACGGCAGTCCGCCAGGCGATCAATGCGCCGAACAGGCCGACCACCAATGAGCCGAAGGCATCGAGAAACGCCACCTTGTGCGGCGCCATCTTGTGGGTGAAGAAATCGACCTTGATATCGCCATGGATCATGTGACAATAGGCGAAAAACGATGACACCGCGAAGGCCGCGCACATCTGCAGCACCTCCACGTCTCCCGGCACGGCAAAGCTGAACAGCTTGCGGCCGACGACGGAAACCAGCGACATCAGGACCAGTCCCACAAAAATCAGACCGCCGATGAGGGCAAACGCCCTGCACAGGTTCAGCAACAGATTACCCAACGGACCGAACGCCTCCGATGTGGTAAATGGAGCGTAAGAAAGAGGTTCTTCACGCATGTTTTTTTCCTCCAATGATGAAGCCATTAAGAAAGGCTCGATAGATATTTCCCTTGCCATGCATCCCGTGCGACTGTTTCCCTCCTTCCGAATAAACTGACCACTGCGGTGCCCCGCATTTCTCTGTGGTACCGGAGCCAAGCCTTTGTCCCGCGCAACGGACAACACTCAATAGGACCACCTCCCTCTTGGGGCATTTTCTGCGTATCCCACAGCCCGAATTCAGCTCCGGGTTATTTTTAGTAAACTAGTACCACTTTACTATCTTTTTGTCAAGGTTTTTTAGATACGATGTTTTAGTCTAGCTGGATGAGCGAGGGCGCCGCTAACGGCGTACCCAGGGCGGCCGCAACAAAACTTATTACATCGCAATTACGGCATGTTAGCCATCAGATGATTCCCACTCACCGCAACAGGCACCCTGCGACCGGAAACAGCCATGAACCGTCATGCCCATACAGATAAAACAATGTTTACCTTAGTTAGGGGACGACACCGGTACAGCCTAGTACCATGTAACTCTTATAATTAACGTAGGGTGGGTTAGCGGCTTCATCGCGTAACGCACCTTCTCCCGGTGCGTTACGGCAAAAACCGCCTAACACACCCTACGAGAGAAGCCAGGGGAAATACAAAAGGGGCTAGCCCTGTATGGCTAACCCCTTGTTTTATTGCGCAATCGCTCTGTTTTCCCAGAGGTTTGACATGGGGAAACCTTCCGGACCCGCTCAAGCTGCACAGCCTGCTATCAACCCATTTTTCCACCCAACCCGTGATATGCGCTCGTCACAATTTGCACCGCCCTGTCGATTTCACCTTCGGTAGTCATCTTGCCCGTCGAGAAACGGAGCGTTCCCCTCGCCCATTCAGCCGGCACGTTCATGGCCTGAAGAACGGGGGATATTTTACACTCCCCCGAATGGCAGGCCGACCCCGCCGACACGGCCACCTGATCGCTTATCCGGGAAATGAGCGTGGTCGCGTCTGCGCCGTGGAAGCTCAAGCTCAGGGTATTCGGCAGACAATGGCTCGGGTGGCCGTTGTATTTTACCGTCTGAATTCTCTCGCAGAGCCCGGCATGCAAGCGGTCCCGCATCTCCTTCAGGTGGCGGCCGTTCTTTTCCAGGTCCCTCCGGGCAATTTCACATGCCTTGCCAAGCCCCACCATCTCCAGAACGTTCTCCGTCCCGGCCCTCCTCCCCTGCTCGTGTCCTGCGCCGTGCATGAACTTTGCAATATCTGTCCCCTGGCGGATGTAGAGGGCACCTATCCCCTTCGGGGCGTACAGCTTATGGCCCGCCACGGAGAGGAGGTCGACGCCAAGCGCGGCCACATCCGTCGCGATCTTGCCGACCGACTGGGCGGCATCGGTGTGCATGATGATCCCCTTCTCCCGGGCAATCCGGGCGATCTCCCCGATCTGCTGGACGGTGCCGACCTCATTGTTGGCGTGCATGATGGTGATGAGAATAGTCTGCGGGGTTATCGCCTTCTCCACGTCGGCGACACTCACCATTCCGCATTCATCAACCGGCAGACAGGTGACGGCAAATCCCTCCCCCTTCAGGTATTCGCACACCTCGGTAACCGCCGGGTGCTCGATCCGGCTGGTTATGATGTGCCTTCCCCGGTTCCGATGGGCGAAGGCAGTCCCCTTGATGGCCCAGTTGTTCGATTCGGTGCCGCCGCTCGTAAAGACGACCTCCGAAGGAAGGCAGTTCAGGAGAGAGGCTACCTGCTCGCGGGCAGTCTCGACCGCCTTTCTCGTCTGCTCGCCATACCAGTGGGAGCTGGAAGGATTGCCGAAATGCTCTTCCAGATAAGGGAGCATGGCGGCAATCACCTCCGGGTCATGGGGGGTGGTTGCGTTGTAATCGAGATAAATCGGCTTCATCGGCGCTCCTTCCTTTTTGCTACAAATATGGCCTTCCGGGCAAAAAGCCCAGCCCTCGTGAATGCCGGTTATGTTATGGCCTGACAGATAGGGCGTCATGTCTTTAGAATTTTAAACCTCTTGACAACAGATACAACAAGATATATTGCAGAGAGCAATCAACCAAGGAGCTAATCCGGAATAAATCTGTTGGCAAAGGAGTACGCGATGCTTAAAAAGAGGTTCATTCTCGCACTGATTATATTATCAGTGATTTTCCCGTTTATTTCGTACTCCCTGAATTTCTATGCCGATTGGCTGTTTTTCACGGAAACCGGTTTCTCATCGGTGTTCATGACGACCCTGTATGCAAAAACAGGGACCGGGCTGCTCTTCGGTGGACTGTTATTCTTGTTTTTGCAGGTAAATCTTTATTATGCGAACAGGGCACGGTTTCCCCTGCCCGGCATTTACATGGTGGGCGGTGGCAACCTCCGGGTAAGCGGGGCTGACGCGGCTCGCCTCGTCAAACCGGTAAGCATGCTCATCAGTATGGTGCTGGCGCTTTTTGCAGGCAACTGGGGCGCCACGCAATGGGAAGATCTGCTGCTTTTCACCAATAAGCTGGCTGTCGGAACGGTTGATCCGGTCATCGGCAAGGACATCGGTTTCTACCTGTTCAGCCTGCCGTTTATGGAAATGCTCAGGGCTTTTGCAGGCTTCATGCTGCTGGCAACGGTGCTCATTACCACGGCGGTGTATTATGTCCGGGGCGGCATCATCCTGACGGAGCGGGGTGCGGCGGTTGATGAAAAGGTTCGCCGACATCTGGCGGTTCTGGTCGGGGTCTTCGCATGTGTCATCGCTGCCGGTTTTTATCTGGACATCTTCGGTCTGCTGTTTTCCAACAACGGCGCCTTTTATGGCGCAGGATATGCGGATGTCAACTCCCGACTGCTGACCTACAGAGTCCTGACTTTCCTGACACCACTGGCGGGGGCCATGCTGGCCGTCGGGATCTGGAAAGGTGCCTGGCGCCTGGCGCTGCTGCCGCCGGTCATCGTGGTTGCACTGTACGTAATCGGCATCCGGGTTTATCCCGGGATGCTCCAGAAATTCAAGGTTGCGCCCAACGAGTTGGCCCTTGAGACGCCATACATAGAGAACAACCTCAAGTTCACCCGCCTCGGCTACGATCTGGACAAGATTGAAACCGTACCCTTCGATGTCGATACGCGGCTTTCCGCCGCTGATATAGCCAACAATGACGCCACCATCAAGAACATCCGGCTCTGGGACCATGCCCCGCTGCTCAAGACTTACAGCCAGCTGCAGCAGATCAGGACCTATTACAAGTTTTTCGATGTGGACAACGACCGCTACATGGTGAACGGTCAATACACCCAGGTCATGCTGTCGCCGCGCGAACTTTCCTACGCCGATCTCCCCAGCAAAAACTGGATAAACGAGCGCCTGATATTCACCCACGGCAATGGCATTACCTTAGGCCCGGTCAGCCGGATCAGCAAGGAGGGGCTGCCGGAGTTTTTCGTCAAGGATATCCCGCCTGTCAGCCTGGCCGACATCAGGGTAACCAAACCCGAAATCTATTACGGGGAGCTGTCCAACGACTATGTGGTCGTCAACACCAAGGTCCCGGAATTCAGCTATCCGACCGCCACCGGCAACATCAACACGACCTATGCCGGAAAAGGGGGGGTGCCGATCGATTCGCTCCTCAAAAAGGCCCTCTTCGCCGCCAGGTTCAAAACGGAAAAGATCCTGCTTTCTTCAGATATCACCGCGCAGAGCCGCATCCTCTACAACCGCAACATCAGCGAGCGGGTCAAGGCGATAGCGCCATTCCTCCGTTTCGACGGCGACCCCTACATGGTGGTGGACCAAAAAGGGAGGCTCAAATGGATCATCGATGCCTACACCTGGTCGAACCGGCTCCCCTATTCAAAACCGCTCAAGGGGGGCATCAACTACATGAGGAATTCCGTAAAGGCTGTTGTCGATGCCTATGACGGCTCGCTCGACTTCTACATCAGCGATCCGGATGACGTCGTGCTCAAGGTCCATGCCCGGATATTTCCGAAACTCTTCAAGCCGCTGGCGGCGATGCCGGACGATCTGCGCCAGCACGTGCGCTACCCCCACCAGCTCCTTCAGGTCCAGGCTGCCATGTTCGCCACCTACCACATGACCGACCCGAAGGTCTTTTACAACAGGGAGAACCTCTGGGAGATCCCCGTCCTCGGCGAGAAGCCGATGGAGCCGTATTACACGATCATGAAACTGCCGGGAGAAGAAAAGGAAGAGTACATCCTGCTGCTGCCGTTTACCCCCTCGAAGCGGGACAACCTCGCCGCCTGGCTCACGGCCCGCTGCGATGGCTCGAATTACGGGAAAATCCTGGCCTACACCTTCCCACGGGACCGTCTGATCTACGGGCCGAAACAGATCGATGCGCGGATCAACCAGGATTCCTTCATTTCCCAGCAGTTGACGCTCTGGAGCCAGCGCGGCTCCGAGGTCATCCGGGGGAGCCTGCTCGTGATTCCGATCGAAAAGTCGCTGCTCTACGTTCAGCCGCTCTTTCTTGCAGCCGACAAAGCCGGCCTGCCCGAGCTGAAGAGGGTTATTGTCGCCTTCGGGGATGAGGTCGTCATGGAGGAAAACCTGGAGCTGGCCCTGCAACGACTCTTCGGCGGCAGGAAAGCTGCCGCCGCTATCGCCAGGGAGGTCACGGCGGATTCGAAAGCATCACCGGCCCGGCTTGCCAAGGAAGCGATGAGCATCTATGAGAAGGCGACCAACCTGCAACGCCAGGGCAACTGGGCCGGTTATGGCGAGGAATTGCGAAAGCTGGAGCAGATCCTCAGGCAAATGGCGCAGTAGCGGCATAACGGCTTTGTACACGCCAGTCCAGATTTCAACCTGTTTTCACCGCCGTCTACCTGCTGGTTGCGCTGCCGCTCTTCGGTATTCACCTGCCGATGGCAACGTTTCTGGTCCTGCTTACGTTTGCCGTCGGAATGCTGCCCGTGGTGGGGAACCTCATATCAAACTCCGTGATTGTCGTGATCAGCCTCGGCGTATCCCCGGGGGTCGGCGTTGCCTCGCTGCTGTTTCTGGTGTTGATCCATAAGGCCGAATATTTCATGAACGCCAGGATTGTCGGCCATGAAGTACAGGCAACAGCCTGGGAACTGTTGAGCGCCATGCTGCTTATGGAGGCCGCTTTTGGCATTGCCGGGCTGGTGGCGGCACCGGTGGTGTATGCCTGGCTCAAGGCAGAGGTCAAGGAACAGGGGATGATCTGATCCATCGCAACTGACTTGGTTTTTGATTTGGTTTTGGGGATGGACAGATTTAGCCGATCTGCGGGGAAACTGATAAGATGGCTGGCATGGACGCCCTTGAAAGGGCGTCCTGTTTTTTAGGCCATGCGAGAGACCATGCGAAAAGCAAAAGGGGCTAGCCAGAATTGGCTAACCCCTTGATTTTTTTGGAGGCGGCGAGCGGATTTGAACCGCTGAATAAAGGTTTTGCAGACCTCTGCCTTACCACTTGGCTACGCCGCCATGAATAAAGAGACTTTATACATTTTTTTGCGTTTGCTGTCAACGGGGAAAATTCGGCAAAGCACAGGCAACAGCGGAAAGGCGCCCCTGCCAGACGCAGAACGGGAGGTGAAATACCTAGGAAATCACCCGGATGAACTTCTTCAGATAGTCCACCCCGGACCAGATGGTGATCACAACCGCGATCCAGAGATAGAACATCCCGACATTGTGCATGTTTACGTTGACAAAGGGGTGATCGACGGAAAAAAACCAGTGGTAGTCGTAATGGAGCAGCAGCCCCAGGATGGCCACAATCTGGAATATGGTCTTGAACTTGCCCAGGTTGCTGGCGGGAATGACGATCCCCTCCGTGGAGGCGACGCCACGAAGGCCGGTGATGATGATCTCCCGGCCGAGAATGACCAGCACCATCCAGGCGGGCACCCGGCCGAAGGGGAGGATCATCACCAGTGCCGCCATGACGATCAGTTTGTCGGCAATCGGGTCGAGGAACTTGCCGAAGGTGGTGACAATTCCCATCCGGCGGGCAAGGTAGCCGTCCAGCCAGTCGGTAACGGAGGCGCCGGCAAAAACCGCGGCGGCCCAGAACCCGGACTCCCGCGACGGGGAGAGGAGCAGCACCGCGATCACCGGAATAAGGGCGATGCGGAGCAGGGTCAGCATATTGGGGAGATTCCAGATGGGTCCAGAGTTAAGGGACATGAACCGGCCTTGAGTAATAAAGTGATATGAATCAGTTGTTCTGGTAGGCGCTGCGGTAATTCATGACCTTGGCGACATAGTTGCGGGTTTCCTGGTAGGGGGGGATGCCGCCGTACCTGGCCACCTTGGAAAGCCCGGCGTTGTAGGCAGCCAGCGCCATGGGCACGTCACCCTTGAAGGTGTCCAGGAGGAACCTGAGGTAACGGACCCCGCCGCGGATATTCTCGGCAGGGTCGAAAGAGTTGACGACCTTCAGGCCCTGGGCGGTCTTCGGCATCAGCTGCATCAGGCCGGCGGCCCCTTTCGGGGAGACGGCATTGGGATTATAGCCTGACTCCGCCTGGATCACCGCCTTGACGAGGGACTTGTCCACCCCGTATTCCAGGGCGCAAGAGTCGATGATCGGCTCGAACTCCTTCGGGTCTTTGGCGCAACCGCCGAGCCTGAAGCTGGTGCGAAGCCTCTGGTCCTTCTTGATGTCCCGCATGAACACCTTGAAGCGCCGGTCGGTCGGGGCATCGGTGAAGTGGAGCACCCCCTCCGCGTCTTCATATTTGTAGATATCGGCAAAGGCCTGCGCCATACTCAGAAGAACAGTCAGCAGCGCAGCATAAATTATCCATTGACTTTTCATCAATGAAAAACCCTCTCTAAGTTCAGCATGACATAAAATATGGATTCACCACAAAATATAGAACAACAGGAGCGATATTACAAGTTGATAATGCGTTGTTCCAGAGCAGCACACCATGAAAAGCTTGACAAAATCCGGGCCGGAGTCAATAATCTTCGTGTTTTTCACTAATCTTTCCGAGGTTTACATGAAAGTTGACAGTGATTTTCTCGTGATCGGCAGCGGCATTGCCGGTCTCTCCTTCGCACTCCAGGCGGCCAAACACGGCAGGGTGGCAATGGTCACCAAGCGGGAGATTAGCGAATCCGCCACAAATTACGCCCAGGGCGGCATCGCCTCGGTCTATTCCCAGGAAGACACCTTCGACGCCCATGTGGAAGACACCCTGGTGGCCGGCGCCGGCATCTGCCACGAAGACGTAGTGCGGATGGTGGTGGAGGAAGGGCCGACCATCATTCGCAACCTGATCGACTGGGGGGTCAAGTTCACCACCAGCGGTGACGGCTACGACCTGACCCGCGAAGGGGGGCACAGCCAGCGGCGCATCCTCCACGCCGACGACGTGACCGGCCGCGAGATCGAGAGGGCACTGGTGGCAGCGGCCCGGCAAAACCCCAACATCGAAATCTACGAACACCACATCGGGATCGACCTGATCACCGAGGCGAAGATCATGCGCAAGCGCCTCAAGCCGAACCGCTGCATGGGCGCCCACGTGCTCGACATCAACCGGGGGGTGGTCAAGACCTTCTCCGCCCGGATCACCCTGCTCGCCACCGGCGGCGCCGGCAAGGTCTACCTCTATACCTGCAACCCCGACGTGGCGACCGGCGACGGCGTGGCCATGGCCTACCGGGCCGGCGCGACCATCGCCAACATGGAATTCATGCAGTTCCATCCGACCACCCTGTTCCACCCCCACGCCAAATCCTTCCTCATCTCCGAGGCGGTCCGGGGCGAAGGGGCGATCCTGAAAAGGCGCGACGGCACCCCCTTCATGGAGAAGTACCACCACCTGAAGGACCTGGCGCCCCGCGACATCGTGGCCCGTGCCATCGACAACGAGATGAAGACCTCCGGCGATGACTGTGTCTATCTCGACATCACCCACAAGGAGCCGGAGTACGTCAGGAACCGCTTTCCGAACATCTACCAGACCTGCCTGGAATATGGCCTGGACATGACCCGGGAACCCCTGCCGGTGGTGCCGGCGGCCCACTACCTGTGCGGCGGGGTAGCGGTGGACGGCAACGGGGAGACCGACGTGCAGCACCTGTACGCCATCGGCGAGGTGGCCTTCACCGGCCTGCACGGCGCCAACCGGCTGGCCAGCAATTCCCTCCTCGAGGCGGCGGTCTTTGCCGGCCGCGCCTACCAGCACGCGATCGAGCAGTTCGCTGGTTGCAGCTTCGATTACCCGGAAATCCCGGAATGGGATTCCAGCACCGCCACCAACAGCGACGAGATGGTGGTGGTCTCCCAGAACTGGGACGAGATCCGCCGCTTCATGTGGAACTACGTCGGGATCGTCCGTTCCGACAAGCGTCTGGAGCGGGCCAGGCGCCGCATCCGGTTGATCCAGGAAGAGATCGAGGATTACTACTGGAACTTCATCGTCACCTCTGACCTGGTCGAGCTACGCAACATCGCCACCGTGGCCGAGCTGATCATCCGCTGCGCCCAGGTCCGCAAGGAATCGCGCGGGCTCCACTACACCATCGACCACCCGGAGCGGGACGATGTCCACTGGAAGAAGGACACCTTCATCAAAAAGCATTTCTGAACCAGTGACCAGTGACCAGTGACCAGTGACCAGTGACCAGTGACCAGCGACCAGTGACCAGTACTAACGAGGATTTCGGCATGACCATCGACGAGATACGGCAGGAGATAGACCGGCTCGACAGCGAGCTGTTGAAGATCTTCAACAGGCGGGCCGAGCTGGCCCTGAAGATAGGGGAGATCAAGAAGGGGCTGGGACTGGCGATCTACGACCCCGCCCGGGAGAAGAAGATCTTCCAGAGGATGAAGGAAGAGAACCCGGGACCCCTCGATGACCAGGCGATCGTGAGGCTTTTCGAGCGGGTGGTCGATGAGTCGAGGCGGCTGGAGAGGATCATGACCAGCAACTCTCAGGACCAGTGACCAGTGACCAGTGACCAGTGACCAGTGACCAGACAAGCCGCTAGCCGCTGG
>JAMPXD010000065.1 GCA_023701365.1 Geobacteraceae bacterium | reverse complement strand
GTTCTGAGTTTGGAGTTTTGAGTTCAAACCTGGAAGCTGAAACCTTGGACCCGAAACCCGATACAGACGAAGCTTTAACTTCAGAGCTTAAGCTTTTGGGTTCTAACTCAAAACTAAAAACTCAAAACTCAGAACTCGACGGAGATTTCGTAGAAATCTCCGTCGCCGACAGCGGCGAGGGGATCTCCCCGGAGAACATGAAGAAACTGTTTCAGCCCCTGTTCACCACCAAGGCCAACGGGATCGGTCTCGGGCTGGTGGTCTGCAGGAACCTGGTGGAGGCGAACGGCGGCAGGATCGGGGTGGCGAGCAGGCCGGGAGCGGGAGCGACCTTTACGGTGCTGCTGCCGGCCGGAGATTAACAGAGCGGAAGGCTGGAAGCGTGGAAGGCGGAAGGAAAGAAGGCTGGAAAGATTTTTCTTCCGCGCTTCCGATCTGACAGCCTTCCAGCCTGACCCGAAGGGGAATAGCAATGGACAGAGCCAGCATACTGATCATAGACGATGACCCGGCCCTGCGGAGAACGCTTGACGACATCCTGCGGGCCAAGGGGCATGACACCCTGAGCGCCGGGAGCGGCGGGGAGGGGCTCGCCCTGGTACGGGACAACCCGGTCGACCTGGTCCTGATCGACCTCGGCCTCCCGGACCTGGCCGGCATCGAGGTGCTCAACAGGGTCAAGACCGACCGCCCCGCCACGGAGGCGATCATCCTGACCGGCAATGCCACCCTTGATTCGGCGATCGAGGCGACCAACCGGGGGGCCTTCTCCTATCTGCTGAAGCCGTACGATGTCGAGCAACTGCTCCTCAACATCGAGCGGGCACTGGGGAAGCAGCGGGCAGAGGAGAAAATCGTCCGGCATAGCACTGAACTGGAGAAGAACAATGCGGAGTTGAAGATCCTCCATGAACTCTCCCTGGCTATCGGCAAGACTATCGACATGGACCGCCTCCTGCCCGAAGTCCTCCGTGCACTTACGCACGCGAAGATCTTCCCGTTCGACATGAGAGGGGCGATATTCCTGGTGGAAGGAGAGCGGCTGCGCCTTGCTTCTTTTGCCACCCTCGCCGAGGAGTTTCTCGCACCATGCAGAACCGTATGTTTCGACGATTGTCTCTGCAGTCCCGTCACGGTGCCGGGGGAGATCACGATCTCTAAAGACTCCCGTGAGGATCGGCGGCACACGGTATGCAACCCCGCCATGCCCCCCCACGGGCACATCATCGTCCCCCTGAAGGCGATCGACAAGGTGGTCGGGGTGTTGTGCCTCTATACCCCGCCCGAAGTCGAGCTAAACGAAGAGATGTCCAGTCTCCTCTGCTCCATCGGCAGCCAGATAGGGGTCGGTGTCAGCAATACCATGCTCTACGAGGAGACCAAAACATCCGCGTTCCATGACCCTCTTACCGGTCTCGCCAACAGGCGTTTCCTCGAGCTCCAGCTGGAGAAGCTGATGGAAGCGGCCAGGAGGTACGGCAACCCGCTTTCCGTGATCATGCTGGATCTCGACCATTTCAAAAGATACAACGACAGCCGCGGCCATGTCGAGGGGGACCGGCTGCTGGCGAGGATCGCGGCCATCCTCTTGCGGGAGGTGAGAAGCGCGGACTACCTGTTCCGTTACGGCGGGGAGGAATTCCTGGCGATCCTTCCGGAAACCGGCCCGCCGATGGCCTGCGAGGCGGCGGAACGGCTGCGCAAGGCGGTGGAGGCGGAGAGCGGAGTCACCGTGAGTCTCGGCGTCGCCTCGTACCGGAAAACCATGGCCGACAAGGAAAGCCTGATCCGCCGGGCGGATGAGGCCCTGTACCGGGCCAAGGAGAACGGCCGGAACAGGGTGGAGTGGGCGGACAAATCTGATGAAAAGGGGAGTTTATGAAACGGACACTGATCAACATGTCTGCGGCCTGCTGTTTCTGTCTGCTGTTGACCCTGTTCCCGGGGACGGTCCCGGCGGAAACCGAAGGCGTTGCCGATGAAGCGATGAAGGACCTGACGACGCTCTCCCCTGAAGAGCTGATGCGGATAGAGGTCGCCACCGTCTACAGCGCCTCGAAGTTCGAGCAGAAGGTGACCGAGGCCCCCTCCTCCGTCACCATCGTCACCGCGGACGAGATCAGGAAATACGGCCACCGCACCCTCGCCGACATCCTGAGAAGCGTCAGGAGCTTTTACCTCAGCTACGACCGCAACTACAGCTACGCCGGGGTACGGGGGTTCGGCCGGGCCGGGGATTACAACAGCCGCATCCTCCTCCTCATCGACGGCCACCGCGTCAACGACAACATCTACGACAGCGCCCCGCTCGGTACGGAATTCCCGCTGGACGTGGACCTGATCGAGCGGGTCGAGGTGATCAGGGGGCCAGGTTCCTCCCTCTACGGCAACAACGCCTTCTTTGCCGTCATCAACGTCATCACCAGGCGGGGGGAGGAGCTGCGGGGGGGAGAGGTATCCGCGGCGGCGGGCAGCTTCGACACCTACAAGGGGCGGGCGACCTACGGTGAGAGGTTCACGAACGGCGTGGAAGCGTTCCTGTCCGGCTCCATCTCCGACAGCAACGGCGACCGCCTGTTCTTCAAGGAATTCGACGACCCCGCCAGCAACAACGGCATCACCGAGCATACCGATTACGACCGGTCCTACAGTACCCTGGCGAAACTCTCCCTGGCGGATTTTACCCTGCAAGGGCTCTACGGCACAAGGACCAAGGGGATTCCGACCGCCTCCTTCGGCACTGATTTCAATGACCCGCGCAACAAGACCACCGATGTCTGGTGGTTCGTTGACCTGAAGTACGAGCGAGAGCTGGCAAACAGGTGGAACGTCACGGGCCGGCTCTTTTACGACGTCTACGACTACAGGGGGAAATACATCATAGACGGGGTGGTGAACCGGGACCTGGGGAAGGGGAGCTGGTGGGGTGGGGAACTGAAAGGGGCGGCGAAGCTTTTTGACAGGCACAAGCTGGTCGTCGGCGCGGAATACCGGGACAATCTCCACCAGGACCAGAAGAATTTCGACGAAGACCCGTTCACCCTGTTCGTGGATGACAAGAGGACCTCCTATCTATGGGCCTTGAACGTCCAGGATGAGGTTACCATCTTCAGCAACCTGCTGCTCAATGCCGGGGTGCGCTACGATCGCTACTCCACCTTCGGGAGCACCACCAATCCCCGCCTCGCCCTGATCTACACCCCGATCGAGATGACGACCTTCAAGATCCTCTACGGGAGCGCCTTCCGGGCTCCCAATGTCTACGAGCTCTATTACGACGACGGCAGGGACCTGCGGGCGAATCCGGACCTCGGCCCCGAGAAGATCAAGACCTATGAGCTGATCTATGAACAGTACCTCGGGAACAACCTCCGGGGGACCGTTACCGGCTTTTATTACGAGATCAAGGACCTGATCAGCCAGGTGCAGGAAACCGATGCGGACGGCAATGAATTCTCCATCTTCAGAAACATCGACGAGGTGAAGGCAAAGGGGGTCGAGACGGAGCTGGAGGGAAAATGGGAGGGGGGGCTGACGGGCCGGGCCAGCTACTCGTTTCAGCAGGCGCGGGATTCTGCAACCGATCAGACATTGGCCAATTCACCCGAACACCTGGTCAAGGTGAACGTTACGGTGCCACTCATGAGAGACAAGCTCTTTATCGGAGTTGAGGAGCAGTTCGCGAGCAGGAGAAAGACCCTTGCCGGGAATTTCGCGAAATCCTTTTTCCTGACCAATCTGACCCTTTCCAGCCGGAACCTGCTGCGTAACCTCGAACTCTCGGCCAGCGTGTACAACCTCTTCGACTACGCATACGGAAACCTGGGAGGACTGGAGCACCTCCAGGATGTGATCCAGCAGGACGGCCTGACATTCCGGGTGAAGGTTGGTTACAGGTTCTGATGCTTTGGCAATAAGAGTCCCTGAATCGCTGATCTTCAGCTACTCAGCTTCCTCCCCCTTCAAGGGGGAGGTTAGGAGGGGGATGGGGGGCTTAGAGGCTGCCAGTACCCATCCCCACCCCAGCCCTCCCCTTGAAGTACCCAAAGGGCATAAAGGGAGGGAGTTTTGGGGTGTGGCTGAAGATCAGGGATAATCTGCCAAGAGTTTAATAACCGATAGTTTTGAGGAGTCGATGTTTCTGAGATTTATTTCATTTATTGTCTTCATATTGTCAGTGGTTCCCGGCGCAAGAGAAGCGTCCTGCGCCGAACCCCGGAAACCGACCGAATACGAGGTCAAGGCGGCGTACATCTACAACTTCGCGAAGTTCGTCGAGTGGCCGGCCGGAAAGTCCCAGGTCGCGGGCGCGCCCCTGAACGTATGCGTCGTCGGCAGAGATTCCTTCGGTTCCGCCCTTGACGCGATAGAAGGGAAGGTAGTCGGGGGGAGGAAGATACAGCTGAGGCGGAATCCTCCCCAGCAGGTTCCGGGGGGGTGCGCCATCCTCTTCATCAGCGGCTCGGAGTCGGAGCAGGTGGGCCGGATAGTGGCGAACCTCGATAACTCCAACGTCCTGACTATCGGCGACACGGAAGGGTTTGCCGAAAAAGGGGTGATGATAAATTTTTTCATGGAGGAAAAGAGGGTCCGTTTCGAGATAAATCCGCGGGCGGCCGGCCGCGCCGGATTGAGGATAAGCTCCAACCTGCTGAAGTTGGCAAGGATTGTCGGGTCGCCATAGGGCACGGAAATGATCTATCGGATATTGAAAAAGGTCCGGATCAGGCAGAAGCTGATCATCATAAACCTCTTTACCACCGGGGTCACTCTCCTGTTGGCGTGCGCCGTGCTGCTGGCAAACGAATTCGTCTCTTCCAGGGATTCCCTGCTCTCCACTCTCACCGCCCAGGCGGAGATTCTCGCGAACAACAGCACGGCCCCGCTGGCCTTCAATGACCAGAAGGCTGCGGGAGAAACCCTGGCGGCGCTGGATGCGTTCCCCAACATAGAGTGCGCGATAGTCTACGGCAAGGACGGCAGAGTGTTCACCGACTATTGCCGGGCCGACCTGAAAGGGCAAATGCTCCCCCTGCCAGGGGGGGAAGGACATTCCTTCGCCGACGGTCATCTCAACGTCCTCCGGGGGATCGTGCTGGATGGGGAAAAGATCGGCTCGATCTATATCCGCTCTGATCTGGCCCGGCTATATTCCCTGATGCTAAGGGATGGAGCCATTGCCGCCACTACCATGGCGATCGTCTTCAGCATTGCCTTCGTGCTGCTCTCGAGGCTGCAGAAAGTGATCACGGAACCGATATTCGGGCTGGCGCAGCTGATGCTCTCGGTATCCCGGGACAGGAATTATTCCCTCAGGGCGGATATTTCGAGCGAGGACGAAACAGGCTCCCTGGCCGAAGGCTTCAATGAAATGCTGGAACAGATTCAGAGAAGGGACATGAAGCTGCAGGTGGAGATCATCGAGCGGAAGCGGGCCGAGGAGGAGATCCGGACCTTGAATGAAGAGCTTGAGCTGAAGGTCGAAGAGAGGACGAAGCAGCTGGTCGAGACCCAGGAAGAGCTGGTCCGGAAGGAGAAACTGGCCATGCTCGGCCTGATCGCCGGGGGGATGGGGAACGAGCTGCGCAACCCGCTGGGGGTGATGAACAATGCCGTCTTCTTCCTGGAGAGCGTGATGCCGGACGCCGATGAGACGGTCAAGGAATACCTGGAGATCATCAGGCATGAGATCGACAACTCCCAGGGGATCATCTCCGGCCTCCTCGATTATTACCGGATCAAGACTCCCCGGACAGAGCCGGTCCCGGTCCGGGAACTGGTCGAGCAGAGCCTGGCGCGGTGCTCCGTGCCCGAAACCATCCGGCTCCGGACCGACCTGCCGGCAACGCCTGCCCTGCTCCATATCGATCCGGCGCAGTTGGGGCAGGTATTGCAAAACCTGATCACCAATGCGGTCCAGGCGATGCCCAACGGCGGCGCGCTGTGTGTCGCTGCGCGCCGAGTTTTGAGTTCTGAGTTTGGAGTTTTGAGTTCAAACCTGAAAGCTGAAACCTTAGCCCCGAAACCCGATACAGACGTAGCTTTAACTTCAGAGCTTAAGTTTTTGGGTTCAAACTCAGAACTCAGAACTCAAAACTCAAAACTCGACGCTGATTTCTACGAAATCAGCGTCAGCGACACCGGCGAGGGTATCTCTGCCGAGAACATGAAACAGCTGTTCCAGCCGCTGTTTACCACCAGATCGCGGGGGATCGGCCTTGGGCTTGCGTTTTCCAAAAAACTCGCGGAGGCCAACGGCGGCAGGATCGAGGTGGCGAGCCGGCCGGGCGAGGGGACGGTCTTTACGGTGATTCTGCCGGCCGGGGAGGAGTGACAATGGGAGAAAAACTGAAGGTCCTGGTTGTGGACGACGACCAGCGGATGGTAAAGACCATCTGCGATATCCTGACGGTCAAGGGGTACGCGGCTGCCCCCGCTTACAGCGGCGAGGATGCACTGGAGAAGGCGAATTCCGAAGAGCCGGACTGCGTGCTGATGGACATCAAGATGCCGGGGATCGACGGGGTCGAGGCGGTGCGGCTGATGACGGAGGCGGCCCCCGGACTTCCCGTGCTGCTGATGAGCGCCTACGCCACCCGGGAAAAGGCGGAGGAGGCGAGGCTGAACGGGGCGTACGCGGTCCTCGCCAAGCCGATCGACCTCCAGCTGCTCCTTTCCTTTCTCTCCATCCTCCGGAAGGATGAGAGCATCCTGGTCGTGGACGACGATCCCCAGTTCTGCAGAACGCTCAAGGATGGCCTGGAAAAGACGGGATACCTGGTGGAGACCGAGGGTGAGCCCGGCAAGGTGCTTGGGCACATGGAGCAGGGGTACAGGCTGGCGGTCATCCTCGACCTCAAGCTCGGCGCCAGCGACGGGATCGAGGTCTTCAGGGAGATCCGGGCGAGGTACCCGGAAAAGCCGGTCGTGCTGATAACGGGGTGCGGCGAGGAGATGGCGCCAACCATCGAAACCGGCCTCTGCAGCGGGGCATACGCCTGCCTCCGCAAGCCGTTCGAGACCGCCGAGCTGGTCCGGGTCATCGAGGAGATCAGCCAGGGCAAGCTCCGGGCGCTTCTGGGGGATACCTCCCTGATTCGACGTTTCCAGGGTAAATCGCCTCTTTGACGGGCGGCGGCGGGAGCTGCCGGTGGCTGGGTAAAACGGACGCAAGTTTCACCGCGGAGGGAATATGGGACTGCTGAAGCAGATATCCGTCTCGTTCAATCGGCTCATGGCAAGGCTCGAGGAAACGGCCGGGCGGATGGAGACGTTGACCGGCGAGCTCAGAGAGGCGAACGCGGAGCGGCACCGGGCTGAAGAGTCGCTGTTTGCCTTGAAAAAGGCGGTGGACATCATGCAGTTGGGGGTAACGATCGCCGACGTAACCGGTAAGATCATCTACACGAACTCCGCCGATGCCCGGATGCACGGTTACGAGGTGGAGGAGCTGATCGGCAGGGACGCGCGGTTGTTCGCCCCCCCCGAACTCCACAGGGAGAACAGTTTGGAAGATATCCAGGCCATGAAGAGCTGGAGCCGGGACGGGGTCAACATTCGCAAGGACGGAAAAGTGTTCCCGGTGCGGGTGACCTCCGATGCCGTCCTGGATGCCGCCGGTCGCGGCGTCGGCGTTGTCACGACCTGCGAGGACATCAGCGAGCGGAAGCGGTTGGAGGAGGAGCTCCGCAAGCTGAATGGGGAACTGGAGCGGAAGGTCGAGGAGAGGAGCAGAGAGCTCCTGGAAGCGCAGGAAGAGCTGGTGCGGAAGGAGAAGCTCTCCATGCTCGGCCAGCTTGCCGGAACCGTCGGCCACGAGCTGCGCAACCCCCTGGGGGTGATGAGCAATGCCGTTTACTTCCTGAAGATGGTCCTCACGGATGCGGATGAAACTACCAGGGAGTACCTGGACATCGTCAAGAAGGAGATCGAAACCTCCCAGCGGATCATCACCGATCTCCTCGATTTCGCCCGGACCAGGATACCCCGGACCGAGGCGATGACAGTCCGGGAACTGGTGGCTGAAAGCCTCGAAAGATGCGCCATCCCGGAAAACGTCGCGATTCAGGCCGAACTGCCGGACAGCCTCCCCCCGCTCATGGCCGACCCGCTGCAGATGCGGCAGGTGCTGCAGAACCTGATCATCAACGCGGTCCAGGCGATGCCGGAAGGCGGCGCGCTGCGGATCAGCGCACGGCTAATGCGGAATGCGGAATGCGGAATGCGGAATAAAGACAAAGATTCCGCACTCGACACTCCGCACTCCGCGCTTGACGCTGATTTCGTAGAAATCAGCGTCGCTGACACCGGCGAGGGGATAGCCACGGAGAACCTGAAAAAACTGTTCCACCCGCTCTTCACCACCAAGCCGACGGGGATCGGGCTGGGGCTCACGGTCTGCAGGAGCCTGGTTGAGGCAAACAGCGGGACGATCGGGGTGGAGAGCCTGGCGGGGGCGGGGACCACCTTTACCATCCTGTTGCCGGCTGCGTCATTTTAACCTAAAAACGGCAATTGGACACGGATTTACACGGAAAAAGCGGATTAACACCGATAACTCGAATACATACCGAGGTTTAACATCATCACCCTTTGGGTTAATGCCTTTAATGGTCTAAATCCGTGAAAATCCGTATAAATCAGATTTGATCCGTGTTCAAATGCTTTTTCAAGGTTTAATAAAAAATTTAGTTCGAGTGGTATACTTGACGGGCATCTTCGGGTTCGGGAGGTTTGAACGGTGGAGCAGCCGCTGATACTGATCATAGATGACGACCCCCATCTGCGGAAAGTCCTTGCCGACATCCTCGGGAGCAGGGGGTATCAAAGCATTGCCGCCGGGAACGGCGGCGAGGGGCTTGCCCTGTTGCGGGAAAACCGGCTCAGCCTGGCGCTCATCGACCTCGGACTCCCCGACATGCCGGGGCTGGAGGTGCTGAAAAGGATGAAGTCCGCCTCTCCTTTGACCGAGGCGATCATCCTGACCGGCCACGCCACCCTCGATTCGGCAATCGAGGCAACCAACAGGGGCGCCTTCTCTTACCTGATCAAGCCGTATGACATAGACCAGCTGATGCTCCATATCCGCCGGGCGATCGAGAAACAGCAGGCGGAAAACGCCTTGCGGGAGAGCGAGGAGAGGTTCCGCAGAATCTTCGAGATGGGCCCCCTCGGCATGGCTGTTGTCGGCCTGGATTACCGCTATGTCAAGGTCAACGGGATGCTCTGCCGGATGCTGGGGTACACGGCGGAGGAACTCACCAACCTCGGCTTCAGGGATGTCACCCACCCCGCGGACATCGATGCCGTCATCCGGCATGCGCAACTGCTCGTGAGCGGAGAACTTTCTCATGTCAAGCTGGAAAAGCGCTACCTCACGAAGAAAGGGGAGGTTCTCTGGGGCCATCTGACCGCATCCGTGATACGTGACGAGGCGGGGAACCCCCTCTATTTCCTGGGAATGGTGGAGGATGTCACCGATCGCAAGACCCTCGAAAGCCAGCTCCGCCATGTCCAGAAGATGGAGGTGATCGGCCACCTTGCCGGCGGGGTGGCCCACGATTTCAACAACATCCTCACTGCCATCATCGGCTTCAGCACCCTGCTGGAGATGAAAATGGGGAAAGAAGGCCCGTTTTTCGAATACCTGGAGAACATCCTGGCCGCGGCGGACCGTGGCGCCCATCTGACCAAGGGGCTCCTTGCCTTCAGCAGAAAGCAGAGCATCAATCCCCAGCCGAGCGATCTGCACAATATCGTCAGGAGCCTGGAGAAGATCCTGGCCCGCATGATCGGCGAAGATATCGCGTTGGAGACCCGCCTGGCAGGAGAAAGTCTGATCGTCATGGCCGATTCCTGCCAGATCGACCAGGTCCTGATCAATCTGGCCATCAATGCCCATGACGCCATGCCCAACGGCGGGGTGCTGACCATCGAAACCGGCACATTCGAGATGACCGCCGACTATCTGAGAAGTAATGGCTACGGGGCGGTGGGTCGCTACGCAACGATGACGGTGACCGATACCGGGGTCGGCATGGAGGAGGCGACCAGGGCGCGGGTCTTCGAGCCGTTTTTCACCACCAAGGAAGTGGGGAAGGGGAGCGGCCTAGGCCTCGCCATTGTTTACGGGATCATCAAGCAGCACCACGGCTATATCAACGTTGAAAGTGAGTCGGGCAAGGGGGCAACCTTCAGGATTTTTCTGCCGCTGCTCGAAGAAGAAGCCGCCCCGAACCGCCAGGCCGAACTCCCGCTGGCCGTCCTGGGGGGGAGTGAAACCTTGCTGGTTGCGGAAGATAACCCGGAGGTGAGGAGCATTACCAGGATGATCCTGGAAGAGAACGGCTACCGGGTGATCGAAGCGGTGGACGGCGAGGATGCGGTGGCGAAGTTCATCGAGCATCAGGGTATCGTCAAACTGGTGCTCATGGATGTGGTGATGCCGAAGATGAACGGGAAGGAGGCATTCGGCGAGATCCGCAAGGTTTGCCCCGAGATCAAGGCGCTATTCACCAGCGGTTATACGGCGGACGCCATCAGTAGAAAGGGGGTTCTCCTGGAAGATATAAATTTTATCGCCAAGCCCGCCACGCCCCAGGCTTTGCTGAGAAAAGTCAGGGAGATTCTCGGGTAGCGCCATTATTTCCATTGCATCACGTCGGTCAGGACCCTCCCCAGTTTATCGATATCATACGGCTTGCAGATGATCCCCTTGAAGCCGTATTCCCTGTGGTTTGCCATTACCGGATCATTGGAATAACCGCTCGCCGCGATCGCCCTGGCGGCAGGGTCTATCCGCAGCAGGTTCTCCATGGTTTCCCTCCCTCCCATGCCGCCCGGCACGGTCAGATCCATGATGACCAGATCAAACGGATTGTTTGCCTGCCGCGCCTTGGTGTAGCGTTCCAACGCCTCATGGCCGTCTCTGGCCAGCTCAAAGTCATAGCCCAATTCCCTGACCACTGAGCCGGTAAGTTCCAGGACCGGCATCTCGTCATCCATGATCAGCACCCTGCCGCTTCCCTGACAGGTTACCTCCCCCTTGTCAGCCAGCTCCACATCGGCGGCGGGGAGGCAGAAACGGACCTCCGTCCCGGCACCGCTCTGCGACTCCACGGAGATGGAACCGGCATGCTTGTTGATGATCGAATAGGCTGTGGCGAGACCGAGGCCGCGGCTCCCCGGCCTGGTGGTGAAATAGGGGTCGAAGATCTTCGCGAGGTGCTCGGCGGCTATGCCGCTCCCCTTGTCCCTGACCGCCACCTCGACATAATTCCCCGCTCTCAGGCGGCGGCTGTTCCTGGTGCCGACAGAGATATTGTTGCAGCTTACCCGGATCGTTCCGCCTTGCGGCATGGCCTGCTCTGCATTGCTGAGCAGATTGCGGATCACCTGCTTGATCTGATCCCCGTCGGCGTTGGCCGGCCAGAGGTTTTCGGGAATAACCAGCTCGTAGCCGATGTCGGAGTCGCTCTCCAGGTTCGCGGAGCCTCTGATCAACTGAGCGATGTCGGTCGTACTTATGATCGGCTCGCCACCCTTCGCAAAAACGACCAGCTGCATGGTCAACTCTTTTGCCCGCTCCCCCGCTTTCAAGGCTTCCTCCAGATACCGGTCGGCCTGATCATGGTGTTGCAGCTGCATCCGCGCCAGCTGGATGTTGCCCAGCAATGCGGTCAGCACATTATTGAAATTGTGGGCCAGCCCCCCGGCCAGGGTGCCGAGCGATTCGAGTTTCTCCCTTACCAGCAACTCCTCGTCCAGCGTCCTCCGTTCGGCAAGTTCGGCCTGCAACTCCTGCTGTTTCACTCTCAGCTCGCGGTTCTCCGCCTCCAAATCCGACAGGCGCCGCTGAAGTTCCGGGGGAGCTCCGTTCCGCTCGCCCGGAGCCTGCTTCGGCTGCCGCGATGAGCTAATAGACACTACAGTGCTTGTTAGTTCGGCATCGGTCATGATTTTCGACGTTTTCAATTCCGGCCTCCTCTCCCAGGGGAAAGAGTTTCTTTGTGGACAATTACCGTTTTGATTAATTTTTAAGTTTGGTTAATAGCATATTTCTTATTATAAATCAATTAATTCGGAGTGGGCGGCCAACGGAATCAGGCTGGTCCGGACATGCGGGGATTGTGTGTGCAGATTGGGAGGCGAAGCCCGGGAGTATCCGTTTCCGGGGACCTTCGGCAATTACATGAAACCGAGAATTTCTTCCAGTCTGTTCAACTGATCGGGGAAGAGATTTTCCGGGATCTTTTCCACCCCAATTTTTTTGCACACTATGTATCTGGCGCAGGCACTGTTTCCTCCACCCTTGCAGTACCTCATTTTCAAGGTCCTGGTCGTTGTCGCCAGGTCGGTTATCTGGCACTTGTAAAACATGCATTGTTCGAGCAAATCACAAGCTGTCATGATGTCACCTGTTTTCCGTCGATGAAAATGGGGTATTTCTACAAGGGTGCGGCAATTGCCCCACCCGGCAACGGGCCGGGTAACTAGCGGATTTATGGTCAAATATGTATAACTAATTAATTACAGGTGGTTCCGGCAGGCAGGGTGGAATCATGGCAAAACTTTGAAATTTGTGACGCAAAAGCTATACCAACAGGCGAGGGAGGAGAGAGACGGGCAGGGAAGCGATGAAGGGGGGCAACCAAAAAAAACCGCCTTGGGTCATTTCCCAAGGCGGTTGCATGGATTTTTTGGCGGAAGCGCATGGGAATCGAACCCACCGGGGAGATTTCTCATCCCCCCCACCGGTTTTGAAGACCGGGCGGCCCACCAGCGACCGACGCACTTCCGTTGTATATAGGGAAACATAAATTATCGGGGCGCGGAAGTCAATCCTAAAATGACGGCAGCCATGAGGGCGATCTTGCGGCAGGAGAGTTCCGCGTCCTTGTCAATACGCGGTGCGGGGGAGGGAAGAAAAAGGGCGCGGTAGCTAATGTTGAATGCAGATATGTGGATAAATCCATTTTAATATGATGGTTTACAGCAAAGCGGTTCGGTGCTAAAGTGCCCCCAATCGCAATGATGGAGGGTTCATGGGGAAGCTTGTCGCGCTGTTGTTGTTGCTCATTATTTCTTTCACGCGGCTGCCCGATGCCGATGCGACCAACGGCGATACCCTGATCGGGGTCGCACCGGCCGCCCGGGCCATGGGGGGGACCGGGGTGGCGGCACCCCAGGATGCCATCAGCGCGATCTTCGCCAACCCGGCGGCCGTCTGCATGGGACCGTACTGTCCCGGGTCGCAGGCGGTCTTTGCCGCGACCCTGTATGACGCGTCCGTAAAGACCACGGTGACGTCGCCGGCGGGGAGTTTTTCCGCGAAGAGCGACATGAAGCCGTTCATCATCCCTTCCGTGGGGCTGGTCACCCCCCTGACCGACAGGCTCCGGTTCGGGATCGGTGCCTTCGGAATAGCGGGAATGGGGGTCGATTACCGCAACAGGGGGCTCGACCTGGACCCTTCAGTCGCCGGGAATGAAGGAGATATCTATACCCAGCTGCAGACCCTCAAGTTCGCCCCCAACCTGGCCTGGCTGGTGACCCCCGATTTCTCGGTCGGGGCATCCCTGCACCTCCTGTACGGCTCCCTCGACCTCGGTCAGGGGACGGCCCACAACTACGCGTTCGGCGGCCAGCTGGGGGCGATCTGGAAGCTCGACTCCCTCTCCCTCGGGCTGAGCTACACCACCCCGGAAAAGATGACCCATAAGAATGTCTCCGATTTCGGCAGCGGCGGCGCGAAGAGATCCCTCACCCTGGAATCGCCCCAGAACGTCACCCTGGGCGTAGCGTGGCAGCCGATGGACAGGCTCCTCGTCGAGGCGGACGTCAAGTGGCTGAACTGGGCCGATGCCGAGGGATACCGGGACTTCGACTGGGCGGATCAGTGGGTCTACGCGGTGGGGGTGCAGTACAAGCAGCCTGACGGCCTCTGTTTGCGCGCGGGATATAACTATGGGAAAAACCCGGTCAGGACCCACGACAATTTCGATCCCGCCGGGACCACCGTTCTCCAGGGAAACGCGGTCTCGACCACCCTCTATGAATACCTGCGGATCGTCGGTTTCCCGGCCATTGCCGAGCACCACTTCACGGCCAGCGTCGGCTACAAGTTTACCGATACTTTCGAGGGGCATCTCGGCTGGATGTACGCCCTGAACGGGAAGATCAGCGAAAGGAGCGCGGGGGGTGTCTTTGCCTTCACCTCCGAGGTGCAGGAGAGCTCCTACGATCTGGGGCTGGTCTGGAATTTCTTCTGAGGACCCGGTTGAGGCGACGACCCAGGCATAAAGTGAATATTGCGTGAACGCAGAAAAGCCATCCTTCCGGGTGGCTTTTCCAGTTTCTGATGGTGAATTGCGCGAATAGCCCAGCCCGCTATTTTTTCACAGCGTTCTTGTCGTGGAAGAACTGGTGCAGCTCTTCGATGGTCTTTGCCTGGTCAAGGGCCTTTTGGATATCTGCTGCGGGGATCACGGCGAGCTTCATGGCCAGGGCCGCCTCCTCGCTGCCGCCGACGTGAATCGTGTTGTTGACCCTCTCGGGCGGTTTCTCTCCCCGGTCACCCACCAGATGGACGTAGCAGATATGGGGATTAAAGATCAGGGCCTCCCTGATGGCTACGCGCGCCATCTCCAGGGGAACGTTCTTGCCGAGCCAGATCACCCGGTTGGTCTGGGCGTTCTCCACCCGGATGTTTTTCGGGAAAATCTCGGCGGCAATCCCTCTTGCTTTCAGGGTATTGACCAGTTCACCGCTTTTCTCGATATCGGCCACTTCCACGATGAAGGTGGCGGGCGGTGGCTCGGCCTTCACGGTGGTAGGGCTCCAGGCGGCGAGAACGCAGGTGAAGATGAGGATGAGAGGGGTAATTCCGAGCCAGCGCATGCGGTGTACTCCTTTCAGGGAAGGTGATAAAATTTGTCTGCCAGCCGTGATAATAGCACAGGCGGCGGTGGCCTGCACGGTTGATTCTGCTATCTCCAGGCTCGATATAAGAAAAGGGGGCGACCGTATCGTCGCCCCCTGAAGAACATCACAAACGGTCAACCATTAGGGCATGGTCAGACCACGCTCCGGACGGGAGAAGTTGTGGCACCAGGAGCAGTCGAAGCCCTTGCCTTCCACATGTGAGTGCATCCGGTCGTAGGGGCGCGGAGTTTTTTCAGCGTGGCACTGGGAGCAGACTACTGATGCGGCAGCCTTCAGCGCATAACCCATAGCCGGAAGATTCATCCGGGTGGTGTTCTCGTGACAGTCAGCGCAGGCCAGCACGTTGCCGGCGGATGCCGGAATCTGGTGGTTCAGCAGCTGGTACTCATCGGTAGTGATGGTGGTGTAGGGGGTAGTGCTGGGCAGACCCAGGTACACCAGGCCGTCCTTGACCGCGTCATCATAGAGGCCGGTGGCGAAGAATTTGGCGGTGGCGATGGGGACTATCTTGCCGTTGGCCAACGCCTGGGTGGCGGTCTTGTACTTGAACGGATAGAGCTTCGTGGTTGCGTCGTTGATGGCGCCGACTGGACGGGAGACCTTGTAGGCGCCGGTGGCCGGATCGAGAACCGCGTTGTCGAAGGCGTTGTTGCCCCAGCTGGTGCCGTTCCAGAAGGCATACTTGGGGGTCAGGTTGTTGGCTTTGGTCGGCACCGGCTCGTAGCGGTTGAGGGTGGCGTTCCACTCGGCGGTTACCCAGGTGCGATGGGTTTCGGTGGCCTCGGTGGCGGCGGTGTCAGCGGCGTTCTTGGCGTATGTTGGCAGGTGGCAGGACTGGCATGCCACCCGGCCTACGTGATGGCTGGTGTCATAGGTGGTGTGGCTGGTGGTGAGACTGGATTTGACTGCGTGGCAGCTGCTGGTGATGCAGCTCATCTGTACAGTGCTGTCCTGGGGCCGAATGTCGGAACCGCGGCCGGCAACCCGGTGAGCGGTGAAGGTGTGGCACCCCTGGCACTGGATGTTGCCGCCGTTCCCAGTGGCCATGTGGGTGTCATAAAGTATGTCGCTGGTGGTGCCGGAAGCGAGGGCGATGTCGCCACGCTTGACCGCGTCGCCGCCGCCCGCTTTGGCGTGGCAGCCGAGGCAGTTCTTGCGGGTAGGTTTGGCGCCGGCTTTCTGTACAACCAGATTCATGTTAAGACCAGCGGCCGGCTCAAAGAGACCGGTAGTTGCGTTACGAACGCGGCTGTAAGGAGCGTTGGTCGCGTCGGCATGGCACATGAGGCAGTCGATGCTGGCCAGCTGGGCGGCGGAAGGGTTGGCGGTTGCGACCGGTTTGGCGCCGGTTCCTGCGTGGCATGCGCCGCAGGGGCCCCAGTTGCCCTGGATATTGATGCAGTAAGAGTTAAGAGCGCTGGAGCCGTCAGTTGCGTCCATCTTGCCCTGGGTGCTGGGGCCGGTTGTCCACTCGGCTGCCGAGCCTTTCCACTGGTAGTGGACGCTCTGGTACATGTTCTGCGCCTGGGTGGTATGGCAGGAACTGCACATGGAGTAGCCGGTCCAGGTCAGGGTGTCATGGACCGTCCCAACTGAAATGGTGTAGACCTGCGTCTTCACTAATTCAGAGTTCCCAGCGGTGTCCTTGGAGAAGTACTTCAGGGTGGTGGTGGCGCTGAAGTACAGCGGAGCGCTGTAGACCGGTGAGGCGGTCGTCGGGGTGGTTCCGTTGGTGGTGTAGTAGGTGGTGGCGGGCTCGTTGACTGTCAGGGTTACGGTTACCGGCGCCGTGAAGGTGCCGCCAAGGGGTGAGGCTGTTGTAACCGGCTTGGTAGTGTCTCCGCCAGGCTTGCCGGCGAACGAGACGCTGCTCAGGGCCAGTACCAGGCAGATGATGCTGAACAATGTTACCAGTCTCTTCATTTGCTCCTCCATTTAATTTGAGTTCAAAACCTTTCCTCTAGGCCCTCTGCGGGCCGGAGGCCATGCCGCATGAATCGCCTCTCTCACCTCCCGTCGCTTTTTTCATGAACTTGCCATGACATCGCATCGCATTATGACCTTGAGTGCCCGGCCGCAATTCCATTTGCGGACCGGCACGGCTAAAACACGGTAAAGAGCAGAACAACTCCATGTGTAGAGCAAGTACTATTCCATCGTAAAAATTAAATAATTATATACAGTTTTGAATAGATAAACCGCGCCATATATGCATAAAATCATATGGGCAATGGTGGGTTAAAATACCCATGATGGTGGGGCAAATGACGCT
>JAMPXD010000064.1 GCA_023701365.1 Geobacteraceae bacterium | reverse complement strand
GTCAGGGCCGATTCGTCGATGGTCAGGTAATGGGACTCGACGATCCGGCAGTCGGCGGCGACGTAGCTTCCGGGCCTGAGCAGCAGCAGGTCGCCCGGCACGACCTCTTCCCCCTGGATCTCCCGCGGCCTGCCGTCGCGGATGACGAGAGCGGTGGGGCGCACCAGCCGCTTGAGGGAGTTGATCGTCATCTCCGCCTGGCTCTCGGTCACGTAGCCGATGGCGGCGTTGATGGCGACCACCGCCATGATCACCACGGCGTCGGCCACGCCGCCGGTGACAACGGAAAGGGCTGCCGATGCGGTGAGGAGCAGGACGGGAAGGGACTTCAGCTGGCCGATGAAGATGCTGAACCCGGAACGGGGGACCGATTCGGGCAGCAGATTGGGGCCGTACTTCCTGAAATACGCCTGCAGGGAGGTTTCGGGGAGGCCGGCTGCGGCCGAGGTGTTGAGAAAAGCCGCCACCCGGCCGCTCTCCATCAGATGCCACGGCTCCTCTTCCTGCTGTTCCGCATGGACGACCAGCTTTCTCAGTACTCTCCGGCTTACCTTGTTGGTTCTCCCCTCATAGCCGAGAGTGCCGCCATTGTTTGCCGGGAGCAGCGGCCTGCCGTTTCCGGCGCCGGCGGGCTGCCGCTGCAGATACTCGGTGACGAGGCCCTCGATGAAGGCGGCGATCTCCCTGACCGAGGTTTCCGGCCCGTACTGGACGAGGAGGTTCCCGGTCAATTCATTCGCGGAACAGGAAACGATCGTCCGGTTTCCGGAAAGACGCGATTCGAGGAGCGTCTTCAGGGTGTCGCAGCGGTACAGCCCCCGGACCCTGTATCTCGCCCGGCCGGCAATGGCCGTATGGATGGCCAGGACGACGGGACCCCCCGCGGCGGCAGGAGGTCCCGGCTTGAATGGCGAAACCGGCCACTTTTTATGTGTCCCCGCTGATAGCATAGTTACACGTCAGGTTCAGGACGGCTAATCCTGGCCGTCATTAGTCGTTGGCAAAAAAAAGCCATAAATTAACGGGACGCTGAAAAATCCGAAAAGGCGGATCAAGGCGGATTCGAAAACATCAGCGTCCGGGCTGTTTCAAGGTTAATCCGCCGTTATCAGATTTTTCCGCCTTTTCTGCGTCCCGTTAAGGTCTTGCCTTCCTGTTTTGGTTCCAGTATGTCCGGCCAGGTTAATGCGGCTGTTCGGTGGTTGTGGTTGTCGTGGCCTTTGGCAGAGCCGCACCCAATACCTCTTTCACCCCTTCCACCACGCCGATCATCATCCCCTTGACGGTTTCCACAGCGGTAGTGCCGATAGTCCCCGCCGCCTCGATGGCCCCGGTAACGACCACCTTTGCCACCTCCTCAACGTTGCCGCCGATCTCCTTGGTCGCTTCGAGGACGCCGTCAACGGTTCTGCGCGCCACCAGGGCAACATCCGCGCCGACTTCCGCGGCGCCTTTCACCGCCCCCTTGACGGTCATGCCGGCAACGGAAATGATATCGCCGCCGACATCGCTCACCCCCATGATGACACCTTTCGCCACGCTCTTGGTGCTCACCGTCAGCCCCGCGCCGACTTCCTCCGCGGCCGCGATGGCCCCCTTGAGCACATCCTTGGTCACGTTCAACCCTTCCGTGGTCACCGAGCCGGTCGCCTGGAGGGTGTTGGCGACCGTGTTCCTGACCAGGCTGACGATTTCCGCCTCGATCTCGTTGATCCCCTTGAGGCTGCCGACGATCCCTTCCTTCACCGTTGTGCCGGCCTTGCCGATTCCCGCAGCGGCCCCTTCTCCACCCTTGATTTCCTCTTCCATGGTCGGACCTCCTTCCACTGCTGCAATGGTGACTTCTTCCTTAATTTCAGGCTCCTCTTTTGCCATTACTTTTTCCGGATGAGCACCTTCCTCTTCGTGCGTGCGTTTTACCATGACCGATTTCCTCCTTTTTTTAGTCAGCCGCCAGCTGCCAGCTGCTAGCTGCTCTTCTCCTTCTTCGCCTGGGCCTTCAGGAATATGTTCAACGCATACCAGAAGGCGGTATACCACGCCGGCGCGCCGAATTTCCCCCGCGAAATCTGGTAGATGCCCGCGCCGACCAGGGTCAGGAAGGCGGTGTGCGGCAGATCCAGCTCGCCTCCTGACAAATTCCTGATTTGCGCGTCCAGGGTCTTGTAGGTCGTTACCGTAACGTGTGCCACCCCCCCCGGATTTTTTCCCCCCGGGACAAACCTGAACAGGTTGTTTTTTTCCGCGTACTCGGCAATCGCCCGCACATTTCCGGAATGGGAGATCAGCACGCTCCCGGTAACGGGGTTGGCCGCGGCCGCGGTAACGAGCCGGCACCGGCCAAGCTGTTCCTGCAGATAAGCGAAAAAAGCCTTATTCCCCTTTCCCGCGGGGATTCTTATCCTTAACCTCCCGGGTGACTGATGGATGCAATGCGCTTCGGGAAGCATCAGGCAGGCGCCTCGCTTTCGGAAAGGGGCTGCATCACTTCTTCGGGGGGTTCAGCAGCCGCGGCCGCCTGTCCCGTCCCGCCAGCCGTCGCAGCCGCCGCGGCGGCCGAGGCCATCGCGGCCTGTTGTTCCTCGGACAGCTCGGATTTCACCTCCGCGACCAGGTCTTCAAGCATCTCTCCTGTCTCCGCAACGGTCTCCTTGCCCTTCTCGTAGAGCATGATCCCGCCCTTTATGGCTCCCTTCGCCAGAGGACGCGCGATGCTGGCCAGGATGGGGAGGATCACCGGAGCCAGTATGGCGGCCCCGATTCCTATGATCAGCCCGGAGACGGCATTTTCCTTGACATCGTCGATGAGTCCCATGGTTCCACCTCCATGCCTCGTTGTAATCTGACAAATTAATTATATAGCGGGCATAGGTTGTGTCCATTGCCGGGTTCCATTACTTGCCTACACCTGTCCCAGTTGTGGGATGCCCGCCATCTGCCGGGCCGTTCCCTGCCCTAGAAAATAATCTGTGCCTGCAACCTGCATTGCAGGTCGTCGGATTTTGCCGGCTGGCGGTGAATGTCCGTTACATCCCCCTGCACCTTCAGATTGTGCTTGTTGAAGTAATAGGAAACCGCCCCCGAGACCTCGGTGCGCAGGTCGTTCGCCACGTCCCTGTCAACGTCCGCATACGAGTAGCGGCCCGCCAGTTCCAGCTGCTTCGGGATGATGAAGTAGCCTGCCTGGGCATAGAATCCGTGGCCCCGCTGGG
This sequence comes from Geobacteraceae bacterium, assembly GCA_023701365.1. Taxonomy (GTDB): domain Bacteria; phylum Desulfobacterota; class Desulfuromonadia; order Geobacterales; family Geobacteraceae; genus JAMPXD01. The sequence goes on along the minus strand of JAMPXD010000064.1, from coordinate 14,004 downwards.
TCGAATTCGACACCTGACCGTCGGCCTGGGCAATGAAATATTCGGCCTGGGCTGAGGCGCCCAGCCATTTGAAGGCCAGGTCGATGCTGTAAAGATCAACGTCGACCTTCTCCGAAGCGCCGAAACTGGCGGGTTTCAGGAAGTTGGAGGCATAGTTGAGCTTGTTCGTCGTCTCGAAGGCGGTGGCGCTCACCTTCTTCAGCGTATTGAAGTAGTAGTCGGCCCCCACGGAGACGAGCGGCTTTTCGCCATGGTCAAGGTCGGCCTCCGAGTACGGCATGTCGCCGAGAGGGTTGAAGGTCACCCTGGCCGCGAAGGCGTTGTGGTTCGTGGCGCCGCTGGAGGAGCGCAGTTGTGTCTGTCCGGCGCCGTTGAAGACGCCGGCGTTGTAGTTGACGAGCCCTGCCATGATCTTGCCGTGCAGCATCAGGCCTGTGTCGCGTCCCGCCTTGAAGGTGTCGGTGACATTGGCCCGGTCCACGAACTGCTGGGCGCCGGACGAGGTAAGTTCCTGACGGGCAAAGGGGACCTTGTCCTGGCCGAAGAATATCTGCGCCTCATTGTGTCCCAGCAGCCGGTAGTTGAGCCAGGCATCCTCGAGGACGCTGGCAGTGTTGCTTTCCGCGAAGTTTACCTGAAGCTTGTAGCTGACGTCCTTGGTGAAGGCGTAACCGCTCAGAAAGAGCTTCATCCGGCGCACCCTGAATTCGCTCGAATCCTGACCCGTGTCGTTGTCGGTGAAGGTATAGCGCGGCTGAAGCCTTGCCCCGAGGGAGAGCTGGAACTTCTCGTTCGGCGAGGTAAAGGTGAACCCTTTGCCCAGCCTGTAATCGACCGGCCGGCTCCTGGTCACTTCCTTGTAATCCTCTTCGGTAATCACCCCCTTCTCCTTCAGGACATCTTCGAGGGTCCTGGCCTGAGTGCTCTGCCCGGCCATGGCGATTGACAGACAAATCACCGTCGCAACTTTCCGTTTCATCTGTTTTCCTCCTTGAAATCATCTAGATGGTTCGTTCGATAACTCCTCGGCACCGTCCTACAGTATATAGCCGCGGTTCGGCACGTCAAAATATAGAGGAGATGTTCTTTCATTAAATACCTACATTCAGAATTTATATTGGTAGATATTAAAACCTTTTTCGGTAGAATTTGAGGGCTTGAAGCAGGCTGTGAGACGAGGTATGAGGAGAAGGATCATGGCGCCATTAAAGAGGTCTTTCCATGAAACGGCGGCCGGCCACCTTGTGATCCGGGTTCCCACGGCAAGGGGGGGGGATACGGTTGGCGCCGTGCTCAGGGGGCTTCCCGGGAAGACGTTTGATACGGGCGATGCGGTTTATCTGGTGGATGAGGAGGGACGGTTGAAGGGACTGGTCCGGCTTACCGACCTGTTCCGGCTTCCGGAGGAGATGGCGGTGGGGGAGGTGGTCCGGGGAGAACCCCCCATGGTATTCCCGGAGGAGGACCAGGAGAGCGTGGCGGAACTGGCGATCCGCCACGATATGGCGGCCGTCCCGGTGGTCAACCGTGAAGGGACGCTCCTCGGAGTCGTCCCCCCGCGCAGCCTGATCAAGATCCTGCGGCTTGAGCATATCGAGGACATGCACCGCTTTACCGGTATCGTCGATGGTGGGATGCAGGCGCGCCACGCCCTGGAAGCGCCGCCGGTCCGCCGCGCCAGGGACCGTCTCCCCTGGCTGCTGGTGGGGCTCGTCGGGAGCATGCTCGCCACCTACATCGTTGCGGCCTTTGAACGGACCCTAGAGGAGCGGATCGTCGTCGTGTTTTTCATCCCGGGGATCGTCTACCTCGCCGATGCCATCGGCACCCAGACCGAGGCGATAGTGGTGCGCGGCCTCTCATTCAGCAACAGTTCGTTCCGTCACCTGCTTATTGGTGAGATGCGGGCAGGGCTTCTGATCGGCTCCGTGCTCGGCGCTGCGGCCTTTCCCGCGGTCCTCCTGTTCTTCGGGGAGATCCGCCTCGCCTTTGCCGTGTCGCTATCGATCGTCATGGCCGGCGGACTTGCGACGAGCATCGGCCTCCTCCTCCCCTGGCTCCTGTCGAGGATGGGGAAAGACCCGGCGCTCGGCTCGGGGCCCGTTGCCACCATAATCCAGGACGTGCTGAGCGTCCTGATCTATTTCGTCATCGTGGAGGCGATTTTGGCGTAAGGTTAGCCCGCGAAGCCGGAAACGACGACGTTGAGGGCGCCGATCAGGAAGCCGAGCAGCGCGCCGAACAGGTTGATGTGCATGAAATGCTCCTCCATGATATCGAGGAGGAGCCGCTCCATCTTGAGGATATCGAGGGAGTTCACCTTCTCCTCGACGATCAGCTGGACGTTGAGGGTCTCGATCAGCGGCGGGACTTCCTTTACCAGGAGCTCCGCGAGCTGCTGACAGATCATCCCGGTCAGCTCATCCTTGGCGGTGGCGGGGATCAGGGTGGAGAGCCGGCCGATGGGACGGCGGAACAGCCACTCGTCGGTCTTCTCCGTCACGGTCCGGTCAAAGGCCTCACGGGCCGCTGGAGAACGGAGGGTGGCGAGAACCTCGTCGGCCACGGCCTCCCGAACCTCCGCCAGCCCCTTCCCGGACAGGGTTTCGGTCAGGACGGAATCGAGAGTACGCTCCCTGAGACGCTCCACATTGATCTCGATTATGGCGAGGAGCAGTTCCACGGTCTGCGGCGCGCGGGCGAGCCTCAAGGCCTTTTTCCTCGCCAGGCGGCGCAATGCCGCGGCCCTTCGGTAGGGGATCGTCTCCAGCAAGCCCGCCAGGGACTGGTCGAGGAAGAGGTCGATGCTCCGCGTCACCGCCTGGGCGATATGGTGGCGGGTCGCTTCGTCCCGCAGCCAGATGGTTACTTCCTGCTCGATCTTTTCCTGAAATTCCGGAAAGAGGGAAATCAGCCAGTCCGGGTCTACCAGTTTCGTCAGAAATCCCGACACCCCTTCGAGGGAGCCGAGCGCTCCCTTGAACGCCCCGTGCATTTTATCCTTCATGAGGGCGAGGAACTCCGGGTCTTGCAGCAGCCCTTCCAGGACAGCAACTATTTCCTGCTCCACCCGGCTCTTCTGCGTCTCCGCGAGGCTTGCCGGGATCAGTTCCCGCAGGGTGACGGCGGCGCCGAACAGCTCCTCGACCTTGCGGTCGATGAAGGCCGCCAGAGTGCTCCCCACCTCATCCGACCGGAGCAGGTCACGGATACCCTTTCTGACATGAACGCGCAACGCATCGTACTGGTCCGGGGGGATGAAGCTGTGCAGGTCCCGGGCCAGGAGTTCGTCCCCCTTCTGTCTCAGAAACCTGCGCACCTCTTTTTCGCACGCCGCGCTTTCCAGGTAGAGGAAGAGCTCCCGGATGCCGTTGCGGCGCAGCCGGTCCACCATGTCCCGCACCCACCCCTGAAAATCGGCGGGGAAGAGGGATTCGACGGTGCCGAGTTTCCGGTCGAGGAGATGGTCGAGCTTCTCGGTAACGGCCCCCTTCAGTTCGCGGCGAAACGCCTCTTTTTCCAGTGCCCTCCCCACGTCCTCGGAGGTCAGGAGGTGGCTTCCCACCATCCTGCCGATCCTGGCGGCGAACTCGGCCCGTTTGGCCGGGAGCACACCGGGGGTGAGCGGAATCCGCACCCCCAGGAGCCGCCACGGCTTCAGGGGGCGGAACAGCATCCGGATGGCGATGTCATTGGTGACGTAACCGATGAAGGCCCCGACGAGGGGAGGCATGGCGTAGGTGAGCAGGTGAGAGATGTCCATGGTCATGGTGAGGCTCCGTGCCGCCGGTTTCTGTTACATTTTACCGCATCGGCGGGGAATGCCAATCCGTTTTCCGGCTGCGCGGGATGATGCAATAGGCGCATGTTCGCAAAAGTTACCCCCTCATACCTCCACCTCAAAGCGCTTGATCTTGCGCGTGACGGTCTTCGGGAATTCCTCTGCCCGGATCGTGACCTTCCTGACACGCTTGTAAGCCGCGAGCCGTTCAGAGGCGCAGGAGACCTCGGTCCGGATCAGCGACTCCATCTCCTTGCCGGAGAGTGACCCCTTCCCCTGTTTTCCCGCGTACTCTTCCAGCGCTTCCCGGTTGGGGTGGATCAGCGCCCGGATCTCCTCCGCGGCCGGCCCCGTCTTGTGGGCGTACACCACGACCTCGGCTATGTAAGGGCTCTTGAGAATCTCGTTTTCCACTTCCTCCGGATAGACGTTCCTGCCGTTCGGGGTGACTATCAGGTTCTTGACCCTGCCGCATATGGAGAGGAAGCCGTCCTTGTCGAGACGCCCCAGGTCGCCGGTTCGGTACCACCCATCGACCAGGACTTCCGCGGTGGCTTGCGGGTCCTTGAAGTACCCCTGCATGACGTTCGGCCCCCTGACCAGTATCTCTCCCACCATCTCCTCATCAGGGTTGTCGATCCTCACCTCGATGCCGGCCAGAACGCGCCCAACGGTGCCGGGGCGTGACCCCTCGGGAGACTCGGCGGCGATGACCGGTGCTGTTTCGGTGATGCCGTAACCCTGGAAGATCGTTACCCCCAGCTTGGCAAGCCCGGCAACGATGGCGGGATCGAGAGCGGCGCCGCCGCTAATGAAGATTGTCCCGGAGCCGAGTTTTCTGCGTACCCTGGAGGCAATGAGCGGCCGGGTCAGGGGAGAGGAGAAGAGCAGCCGGGAAACCGTATCCTCCTCGATCTTCTTCATGATCCGGCCGAGGATCATCCGGTAGAACGCCGGCACCCCCACGAAGAAGGTCGGCTTTACCTCCGCCAGGTTGTCGCCGAGCTTTTTCAGCGACTCGCAGAAGGAGACCTTGCCGCCGAGGGAAAGCGGCAGCAGGATGCCGCATACCTGTTCGAACACGTGATTTATCGGGAGAAAGGAGAGGGTATGAACGTTATGGTCCACCTTGAGATGGGCCGCGGTCCCACGGATGTTGGAGACGATGTTGCCATGGCTGAGCATGGCCCCCTTGGAGCGGCCGGTGGTCCCGGAGGTATAGAGGATGAGGGCGGTATCGTGGGGCTGGCGGGGAGCAGTGGATGACTCCGCCTCGGCAAGGAACTCGCTGACGGTGACAACCGTGCATCTGGCCGCGCAAAGGGCGCCGTCCGAGGCCGCCCGGGCCGGGTCGCCACTATCCGGCATGCCGTGCGGCTCGAGTATCACGATGTGGCAAAGCGACGGCAACCCCTCCGCCATTTCCAGGAGCGTATCGAGACAGCCCCGATCGGTGAAAAGGGTCCGGGCCTCGCTGTGGGTCAGGATGTGCCGAAGTTCGGCGCTCTTCAGCTCCCTGTCGATGGGGACGACCACACCGCCGGCCTTCAGGATTCCGATGCAGGCCATGACCCACTGCGGGGAGGAAGGGGCCAGCAGGGCCGCATGATCGCCCGGCTGGAAGCCGTGCCCGGACAGTCCGGCGGCGATGCGGTCGGAACTCGCCCGGAGCGCACGGTAGGAGGTTTCCCGCCATATCCCCGCGACCTTGCAGAGGAAGGCTGTCTTGTCGCCGAATTTGCGGCAACTCTCCTCGATGAGGGAATTGATAGTATCCATAAGAACGGACGCCGGCCTGAAAAAGAATAAAAAATATTATACAGCGAAAATGTCTATTTCCGGTTACCGTTCTGTTAAATCTTTGCCCTCCCCTCCACCACATGACGGATTGCCTCGACTACCGAGAGGGCGTGTTCGCGATGGGTGATCAGCGTGACATGGTCGGCCCCCGTGACCGTAACATGGATGCTGTTCGCGGAGAGGGCCGCTAACTCTCGCTGCAACTCGGGCTGGCCCGGCAGCACGTCCCTGCCGGCAGTCACCACTGCCAGCGGCTTGTCGCAGAGATGCCGGGTAGCGCGGACCTCCTCACATATCGCCTCCCAGGCCAGCGATTCATCCAGTGTCGCCTTGAGGTGATTGTATGAAGAGAGGAATGCCTTCGCTTCCGCGGCCTGTTTTGGCGGCAGGCCTTCCGCCCATGAATGGAAGAGCCGGGTGATCCGGACGTATCCCAGTTGTGCCAGCAGGGGGACGGCTTTCAGCAGCAGGAATCCGGAACGCATGTGAGTCTCGATGGCGCTACTTCGACGGCGCTGGTCCGGATGAGAGGCATCGACAAGCACCATCCCGGCCACCTCGTCAGGATAACGGTCGGCAAAAACCCGGATGAAAAGCCCGCCCATGGAATGACCGACAAGGACATAGGGCGGCGGCACTTCGGCGTGCCGCAGGAGGCTTCGCAGCCGCCGGGCAACCTGCATGGCCGATTTCGGGGCGGGGTCCACCCCGCTCCAGCCGAGGCCGGCCCGGTCATAGGAGACGACCCGGCTGAATTTCGCTGCTTCGGGTTGAATCCATCCCCATGCCGAGGACATCCCGCCAAGTCCCGTTTCGAGGACGACCGCGGGAGTTCCCGAGCCTGCCGACTGCAGATGCAACCGGCAGTTGTCGATATCCACCAGTTTGCCGGGAGGGGGATGATTGCGCCGGTCCAGTGCCGCGGCAATAGCCTGGTAAGCCCAGCCGATCCCGGCAAGGCACGGGACCACTGCGGTGAGGAAGCGCGATCCTCCATTTTCGCCGACAGAGAAATGATGGTTCTGCCGGTAAAGGTAGACGTGCTCAGTTTGATCGGGCTGCAATTGAATCGCCGCGGGCATCTTCATGCTCAACCTCCGCAGCCGTAGCTGCTTTCGTTCAAGCCATGGGCAGCGCCAGCTCGATGACCAGCCCGCCGACCGCACGGCAGACGTTCGCGGCGAATTCCAGGTTCAACGTTTCCAGGGTGTCGCTGGGCCGGTGGTAGTGCGGGCTGCGGAAATTCGTGGTGTCCGTGACCAGGATCGCCCGGTAGCCCTGGTCCCAGAAGGGAGCGTGATCGGAACGCCGGGTATCCGGGAGCGCGCTCCCGTTGCCGGGAACCGCCAGGGAGACGGAGGGGAGACCCGGCCGGTATCGCTCAACCGCCCGTTCGAAGCCGTGCAGCAGCTCCCGTGAATTGTCGTTGCCGATGACCGCTATGAAGTTGCCCGTTTGCGAAACCGGGATGGATATCCCTGGCGGCACGGTCTGTAAGACCGAATCCCCGGCGTAGCCGACCGATTCGAGAACCACCGCCCCTTCGATCCGCCAGCCGTTTTCGCGTGCGTACGCAGCCAGTGCCCGGCTCCCGCGGGTCCCGGAATCGGGGTCGTCCTCCCGCTCGTTTTCTTCCAGGGAAACAGCGATGAAATGAATGGTTCGCTCGAAGCTGAGCTGCTTCAGCACCGAAGCGAGCTCCAGCAGCAATGCTACGCCGCTGGCGTTGTCATCGGCGCCCGGGGTTCCGGCGACCGTGTCGTAATGGGCAAGCACGACGACCCGTTGCTCGGGGTGTCTGAGGCCGCGGCGGGTGGCGATGACGTTCCTGAATTCGCGGCCGTTATCCGGGAAGCGGTGCTCCCCCATCTCGTAGTCCAGGGAGCGGAGAAAGTCGGCAATGTAGTCGGCGGCATGTTCCAGCGCCGCGGGGGCCTCCACCGGATGGCGGCTCCCTTCGAGCGCCCGAATATGGGCACGGATGGAGTCGATGGAAACCGCTTCACTGATCATTTCCGACATGGCATGGCCTCTTCCCGAGATAAATTCATTTGCTGTCGAAATACTTTAACAAACCTTGGCGCTTTGCCAAGAAAGCCGTCAGGCTTACATCTCAGTTGTAACAAAATCTTAGGTTTTAATTCATATGTTTGTGATGTTGATGTGCGAGAATTGGGGCAATACAATATGGTGCTTTGCAGGTACTTCGCTGACTGCTTTGCCATGAGAAACAGGAAGCCCGCGTCTCGGATAAAGAATCAGACGCGGGTTTTTTAGTATTAGAGTGTTCCAGACCGGTAAAGGAAATATTGCCGCATGATCCCCGCACAGTCCGAATGGCAGCTTGAGAAGCAGATCGACATCGGTGAGTTATACTCTCTGCCGGCAGGCCCCGCTGACCAGGAGAAGGAGCTGACAGCCATCGCCTCCCTTCTCGCCTCCGACTCCCTGACATCCCACCTGCAGCCGATCTTCAGCGCCAGAAGCGGCAAGGTCTTCGGCTACGAGGCGCTGCTCCGGATCGAGGGCGACAACCCCTTCGGCTCCATTGCAGATATTTTCCGGCGGGCGATTGCCACAGGGTGCATCTCAGCGCTGGATACCCGCTGCCTGGAAACCGCCGTCATGACCGCTCACCGCTTCGCCCTCCATGAGGAGCCGGTTGCGCTGTTCATCAACGTCTGCCCCGAGACGCTGATGAACCCCTGCATCTCCTTCGAGGGCATTGACCGGCTGGTGGAGCTACTCGGATTCAGGAAAGAGCAGATCATCCTGGAAATCACGGAAGAGAGTGTTATTTCCAATTACGAATTTTTCCGGGAGTCCCTTGCCGGGTTCCGGCGCAAGGGGTACAAGGTGGCGATCGACGACTTCGGCGCAGGTTACTGCGGACTCAAGATGCTTTCCACCATCGAGCCCGATTTCGTGAAGATAGACCGGCATTTCATCTCCGGCATCGACCGGGCGCTGGTGAAGTTCAACCTGGTGGACGCCATCGCCATGGCCTGCCACCGGATCGGCATCAGGGTGGTTGGCGAGGGGGTCGAACGCGCGGAGGAGCTGCGGTCGCTCATGAACACCGGGATCGAGCTCTTCCAGGGACACCTGCTCGGCATCCCTTCCTGTGAGCCGGTTCCCCGTGACCGGCTCTGCCCCCATTTCGCGGACGGGAGAGGGGTGGCCGGCCCGGAGCCGGGCGAGCTGCGCTTTATCGGCGATATCGCCGTGCAGCTCACGCCGCTTACCCCCGACGCCTCCATCGGCGAGGCATTCAAGCGTTTCACCCACGACCCGGGGCTGAAAGGGCTACCGTTGTCCGCAACGATGCGGTTGTCGGCATGCTGAACCGGGGGAGGTTTCTCGAAAATGACATCCTCGGCAGGTTCGGCTTCGGCTTTGCCATGAATGCATACAAGAAGGTGACCGGGCTCATGGAGGAGTCGTTTCTTCTTTTCGAGGCAAACACGACATTCGAGGAGGTGTCGAAACGGGTCCAGCAATGGCAGACGAGCCTCCCCTACGAAAACATCTGCGTAACCAGAAACGGCCGGTACTGGGGGATTGTCGACATGAACAAGCTGCTGGACGCCGTCATCGAGAACAATATCTGTCTTGCCAAGGGGTGCAACCCGCTATCGAGCCTGCCGGGCAATAACTTCATCCAGCAGGAAATCAGCGCACGCATTGACCAGAACATGCATTTCGACGTGGGCTACGTGGATATAGACAACTTCAAGCCGTTCAACGACCACTACGGGTTCGAGCGGGGCGACTTCGTCATCAGGTCCCTCGGCGACATCATCACGCGAACACTCACGGCATCCGACTGCGAAGGGTTCGGATTTGCGGGGCACATTGGGGGCGACGACTTCATCTTCCTGACCCGGCCGCATCTTTCCGCTTTCGTGGCGGAGCAGATCGTTGCGGAGTTCGAGGCGCTGCTGCCGGCACTTCATGGCAGGGATGACGCCGGGAAAGGTGGTTATCAGGCAAGGAACAGACGGGGAGGGTGGGAATGCATGCCGCTCCTCTCCCTCTCCATCGGCATTGTCAGCACCGCAGTCTGCAATATCGGGTCATACCCGCAGCTCGCCTCCATCGCAACGGAGGTGAAGTGTGCGGCAAAGATGCGGGAGGGGTTTTCCATTGTCCGGGATCAACGCATGATGCGCTGATCCCGGATGGAAACTATCTCCCTTGCCCTGTCTTCTGCCCCCTCGATTTCGCCAACTCGGCCGTAATCCGGCTGAGCTCCTTCTGCTTCTCCCGGGCTTCCTCCTGCTTGCGGCGCACCTCATCAGGCGGGTCCCATTCCTGCTTCTTCATCAGCTCCTGGCGCTCCTTCTGGAGCCGCTGCATCTCCTTCGCGAGGTAAGTGCGCTGCTCGGCGGTTCCGTCATCATCGGCGGCATGGGAAGAACCACCAGCCATGGTTGCGGCAGGCTTTTCCTGGGGAGTGCCGATCAGCTCGACCAGGATATGGTCGGGAAATTCGGTGATCTTCGTTTCCGCGGCGGCCATGGCCGCGGAGAGGATTATGGCCAAAATGGTCGGGTATTTCATGGTACTCTCCTTCTTCCTCAAGTCTCAAACCCTCGCATTCTTATAACCCAAACAAAGGCAGAACCCCTTGCACGCGGATCAAATCTGATAACTTCTGATCAAGGCAGATTTAAAGGCTTTTGTTTAATCTGATTTTATCCGATTCGATCAGAAGTCATCCGCGTGAAAGGCTTTTGCCCTGTCTCCGCGTGCACGCCGCCAGCAACCCGGCGGCCAGGACCATCCCCCAGAGCGGCAGAGCCGGGACTGCCGGCGGTGGTGGCTCTGTGACCGCGGTTTCGGCTGCCGCGCTGTTGTTGCCCGGCGCCGGGTCCGGGGTGGAGGAGGTGACCGACGCCGTGTTCGTCAGGGGGCTGGCCCCCTGGGGACGAACGACGATGGTGACGGACGCGGCCTGTCCGGCGGGGATGTCGCCCGGCGCGCAGGTGACGGTACCGCCCGCTTCCGTGCAGCCGGGCGAGGCGGATACCAAAGCCGCATTCGCCGGCAGGGTGTCGCTGAGGCTGACCCCCGCTGCGGTAGACGGGCCGGCGTTGCTGACGGTCAGCAGATAGCTCAGCTCCTCTCCGCTCTGGAGCGGATCGGGGGAAGCGTCAACGGAGAGGGCGAGGTCCGCCTCCGGGGCCAGGCTCCAGTTGAGGGTGACCGGGCCGGACGCGCCGCCGAAGCCGTCCACGGCGATCCGATACTCTGTCCCGGCTAGGGCAATGAAGGTCACGGCGCCCGTCCCATTGGCCGAGCCGTCGTTGTCGTTGGCGGCCACCTGGGTGAGAGCGGCGACATCTGCACCGGTGTAGACCGCGAGGAGGGTGTCGAAGCCGCTGCCATGGGTGTCGATGACGGCCCGCCCGGAGAAGGGGGGAGTCCAGCGCCACCAGACCGAGGCGCCGCCGGCGTTGCCGGCGTGGAACGGCTCCCCCGCCTCCTTGGTGGCGTTGGCGGTGGCGCTGGCAGCGGCTCCGGAATCTCCGGCGAGGAGGGTCGCGGCGGCGAATTGGTCGTTAACCGGGGCGCCGAGGGAGGCCAGGAGGTTGAGGCGGGGCATGGTGACGCCGTTTCGCGGGTCGGTGACCGGCACCCCGCTGCCGGTGAGGCGGGCGCTGGTCTGGTCCAGCGTCTCTTCCGGAAATGCCGCGCGAAGGACAGCGACAGCGCCGGCCACGTGGGGGGTCGCCTGCGAGGTCCCTCCCATTGTTGAGCCGGTGGCGGTTATCAGCGCGCCGGGGGCGAGGATGGTCAGGTTGTTGGAGCTGTTGGAGAAGCAGGTCACCTTGTCGGCAGCGGTCGTATAGTCTGTGCATCCGGACCCGGACCAGCTCAGCCCGCCGACGTTCGCGTCGTAGACCGCGCCGACCGAGACGACGCCGGGGGTGCAGGCCGGCCGGGAGATGCCGTTGGTATAGGCCTCGTTGCCGGAAGCGGCCACCGGGGTAATGCCGGCGGCCCGGACGTTGTCGACCGGGGTCACGAACGGGTTCGTCCCCCGGTTGCCGCAGGCGGCGGTGTACTTGAGACCGTTGCCGAAACTCATGTTGACGGCAACGATGTTGTAGACCGCCCGGTTGGCGATGGCCCAGTCGATCCCCTCTATTGCCAGGGCCTCGGTCGAGGTGCCGTCGGCGTTGAAGATGTCGAGGGAGACGATCTGCGCGCCGGACGCCGTCCCGGCGGCGATCCCCGCCACGTTGGTGCCGTGGCCGAAGTCGTCGAGCGCCCCGTCGGCGGGCGCGATGTCGACGGCGGCGCTGACCCGGCAGCCGGCGGGTACCCCCGGCGCGGAGCAGGAGCCGAAGGCGGGGAGGGTATAGTTGACCCCGGTGTCGAGGACCGCCACCGAGGTGCCGGCGCCGGTCATCCCCAGGGCAGCCGCCTGGGGCTCCCTGATCAGCGGCAGGCTCTGGCTGAGCTGGCGATAGAGCCTGCCGTTCTCGTAGGCCGCCAGGACGTCGGCGCGGGCCAGCAGCCGCTGCAGGGCCGCCCCGCTCCGGACGCGGAGAAAGGCCATCGGGAGGTGGCCGTAGTCGCGCTTTATCTCGAACTCATCCGGCGAAAGCTCCGCCAGGGCCTGCCGCTTCAGCTCCTGGTAACGGGCCGCCCGGTGCGCCAGGATGGCTGCATCGTCGTGGCGCAGCCCCTTGTGCCCGCGGAGGAGAGCGGCCTCGGTTTCGACCGCGCTGCCGTCGAAGAGGACGATCACTTCCTGGGGGGTGCCGGCCGCCAGCCGCTGCAGCACGGCGGCGGGTGCCTTTGATGTGGGGAGGGGCGGAGCGGCAAAAGAGCACCGGCAGCAAAGCGGCTGGCAGAGAAGCATCAGGCATGCCGTCGTTACGGCAACCGTGCCATGAAGGAAAGATCCGGTGTTGTTCATGAAACTCCCTGGCCACGCGGTCGGCAAAGTGCCCGGCGGGAACTGCCGAGGCAGGTGGAGAGTAGCATTGCATTATTACAATGGGGTCAAATGTGTCTTAAATAACGGTTAAATTTATCCTCCGGCGGAAAATGTGCAAGAAACGTTACCTCCTCTTCGCCTCGATGTAACATTTACCTGTTATCAGGTATCAGACATTGGGTACTTTGCAGTCCTGTCTTCTTTCCCCCCCGTCAGGAACCTGAAAGCCCGGATCGAGAGCTTGCCGCGCTTGATTCGGGCTTTTTTCATGCCCCATCCGGCGGGATACCACCAGGGAAAGGAGGAGAAGGAGGTTTCAGAGGGAATTGAGTATCGGTTGAATGAATACGAATTTGATCTCAAAATTATGGGAGGAATGAAAAAGATGAAAACAGCTTTGAGAAGTCTCTGCATCATGCTGGTCTTTACCCTGTGCGCCACGGCGGCCTTCGCCGGCATCAGGAAAGGGCCGTACCTGATGTTCGAGGGGGCCAACACCTCCATGTCGGTGCTCTGGCAGACCGACGCGACCGAGTCGAACACGCTCCGCTGGGGCACCGACACCAGCTACAGCCTGGGGAGCACGACGGTCGGGGTGTACGGCTCCGATTTCCAGCACAAGTACACCATCACCGGCTTGCAGCCCGACACCAAGTATTACTACGAGGTGGCCGGCTACGGCAGCGGCTCTTTTCGCACCGCGCCGGCGGCCACCGCCACCTCGCTGAAGTTGTTCGCCTACGGCGACTCCCGCACCTACCCGGCCAACCATGAGACGGTGGCCAACAGGATGCGAGCCAAGTACGCCGCCGACCCCGCCTTCCAGACCATTCTTCTGCACGACGGCGACTTCATTGGCAGCGATACCGAGAGCGACTGGACCTCCATGTACTTCGTCTCCGGGTCCTCTTACCCGCAGATGCGCGCCCTCCAGGCCGAAATGCCCGTCATCGGCGCCAGGGGCAACCATGAGGGGACCGGCGCGGTGTACAAGAAGTACTTCCCGTACCCGTACGCCGCAAACTACTACTGGTCCTTCGACTACGGCCCGGTCCACTTTGTCGTGATCGACAACTACGCCAGCTTCACTTCCGGCTCGGCCCAGTACAACTGGCTGGTGAACGATCTCGCCTCCACCACCAAGCCGTGGAAGATCATCCTGGAACATGATCCGGCGTGGGGCGCCGGCACCCATTCCAACAACACCAGCATCCAGAGCGCCCTCCATCCCCTCTTCAAGCAGTACGGGATCGACCTGATAATCAACGGCCACAACCACAACTATGCCCGCGCCCTGGTCGAAGGAAAGAACTACATCACCACCGGCGGCGGTGGCGCCTCCCTGTACACCCCCGACCCCTCCTACCCCAACATCGTCAAGGTGGACAAGTCGTACCACCACACCGAGATCGACATCAACGGCAGCACCCTCACCTCGACCGCACGCCGGGCCGACGGCACGGTGATCGAG
>JAMPXD010000264.1 GCA_023701365.1 Geobacteraceae bacterium | reverse complement strand
GGGTGGAGCCGCACATAGGCTTCCGAGGAATCCTCGCCGATATCGGCATTGCCATGGACCCCGACCCCGATCCCCCTGCGCCTGGCGCCCGCCACGGCGGTGGGCTTCAGCCACCCCTGCCATTTCTCCTGCCAGCCGAACCGCCGGGCACCCTGATCCATGGCATCCGAATAGTCGATCCCGCGGTAGGTGTACCAGGCGCCGTCCCGCCAGAAGTAGCCGTCACCGGGCTTGACGTAATTCTTCTTGATGAATTCCACCGGATCGAGGCCCAGCTTCTCCATGGCCAGACACAATACCGGTATGAAGGCGCATTTCAGCTCCTGACCGCCGAACCCCCTGACACTCCCCGAGGCGTTGCGGTTGGTGCAGACGATGGCGGTCTTCAGGTCCCAGTTGGCGCAGCGGGTCATGAGCTGCACCTCGCCGCAGCCAACGGCCACCTGGGCCTGGGTCGTCATGGAATAATAGCCCGTGTCGACCAGCCAGGTGCCGGCAACCGCCGTCACCGTGCCATCCCTCTTCATCCCCACCCTGGCATGCATCCGCGACCCTGGCCGCAGGACGAATGCGGCGATATGCTCTTCCTTGGTGAAGATGAGCTTGACCGGCCGGCCCGTGGCCCTGCTCAACAGCGTGGCATAGGTCTGCACCTGCCAGGACATGAGCTTCGTGCCGAAGCTGCCGCCGCAGGCCGCGCCATGGGTCCGCACCTCCACCTTTCTGCCGAACAGATGGAACAGGATGATCTGGTCCATATATGATGCCTGGTTGGAGACCCAGAGGGTCACCCGGTCCGGCTCCTCCCAGATGGCCACCGCCCCCGGCGGTTCCGGCGGGATGGGGTTCGGTATGTTTTCATAACCGAAGGTCCCCTCGGAGATGACGTCGGCCTCGGTGAATCCCTGCTCCACATCGCCGGTGACGACTTCCGTCAGGCATCCGGGCCCGAAGGCCGAGGTGCCGGGGGTGACGATGTTGCCGGGAAACTCGTCGTAGAGCTGGGGAGCGCCCGGTTTCATCGCCTCTTCCACATCGAACACGGCCGGCAGAACCTCGTATTCGACGGCGATGAGGCCGAGCGCCTCCCTGGCGATCTCCTCGGTTGTGGCCGCCACCAGCGCCACGGCGTCGCCGACATAGCGCACCTTGCGGTCGAGGATGCGGCTGGCGCGGGGGGTGCCCCCTTTCCAGTCGGGCACATCCTCCCAGGTGAGGATCGCCTTGACCCCGGGGAGCTTCCCGGCCCTCTCCTTGTCGATCTTCTTGATGATGGCGTGGGGGTGGGGGGAGCGGAGCACCTTGCCAAAGAGCAGATCGGGAAACCGGATGTCATTCAGGTATTGGGTCGCACCGGTGACGATCTCCACGGCATCCTTGCGCCGGGTCGGTTTGCCGATGAATCGGTATGGTTCGGCCATGTTCACTTTCCCTCCTGCGCTACGGCCATGACGGCCCTGACCACCTGGTAATGGCTGATGCAGCGGCAGAAGTTGCCGGACAGGGCCTCTTTCACCTCTTCCTCCGTGGGGGAGGGATTATCGCTGAGGAGCGCCTTGGCGCTCAGGATCATCCCGGGCGTGCAGAAACCGCACTGAAAGGCGGTATGGTCGATGAACGACTGCTGCAGGGGGTCAAGCGCGCCGGTCTCGCAGTCAGCAAGCCCCTCGATGGTGGTTATGCTCCGCCCCTGGCACTCGACAGTGAGGGTCATGCAGGAAAGGACGGCCCTGCCGTCCATCAGGACGGTGCACGAGCCGCAGGCGCCGTTGTCGCACGTCACCTTGGTGCCGATCAGCCCCAGCGTCTCCCTGAGGGTATGGGCCAGGGTGTGCGAGGTCTCGACCTGGTGGGGCAGGCTGCCGATTTCCAGCTCAACCGGCTTATCGTTGACGCGGAAACTGACGAGTTGCTGTTTCAGCGCTTTCTTCCCTGTTGTTGCGGCCATATGCTTACCCCCATGTGGCATGCCATCGCCTGATCTCTTTGTTATGCTGACCTGCTACCCATCCCCACCCCAACCCTCCCCTTGAAGGGGAGGGAGTTATAGCATGTTCCTCCCCCTTCAAGGGGGAGGTCAGGTGGGGGATGGGGTTAATCTGGCAAAACAGAATTAATCCACCCGGGCCCCCAGCTGTCGGGACAGTGCTTTCCCGGCCGCGGCCACCGACGGCCCGAACTGGCGCGCGGCTTCGGCGGAAAACAGGCCGATCAGGGCGATATAGCCGATCGGAGTCTCGCCGGGGCCGAACACGGGCGCTGCCACGGAATTCAGCCCCGGTTTCATCTCACCCAGGTCCAGGGCAAAGCCGTCACCACGGCACTGGTCGAGCTCCTGCCGCAACCGGCTTCTGTCCAGGTTCTCCGGGTCGCCATGGAAATAGAGCTTGTTGTCCCGAAGGAGAAGTTCGCGCTCGTCATCGGGGAGGAAGGCGGCAATCGCCTTGCCGTGAGAGCCGTAGGTGAGGGGAAAGCGATGACCGGTGCGGATGGTCACCCCCATATCGACCCCACCCTCATGTTTGGCGACGACGATTACCTTCCGGTCGGCGATCAACCCCAGCGTTGCCGTGCAGCCGATCCTTGTTGCCAGTTCCTCAAGGATGGGCTCCGCCAGGCGCGGTGCGTTCAGGTCGTCGAGGACTTTCCTGGACAGGGTGATCAGGCCCGGCCCGAGGGAATACCCTTTCCGGTCGCTGTTCCTTTGCACCAGACCGAATGTCTGCAACGTCTGCAGGATCGAGTAGGCCTTGCTCTTGTGGATTCCCACCCGGGCACAGATCTCCGGGAGGCTCATCAGGGAAGAGCCGTTGTCCGCCAGGCAGAACAGTATACGTGCGGCCTGTTCCACTGCCGGCACCATGTATCTCTCAGCGGCGCTCTTGTTTTTGACTTCCATTAGTTCTCCATATAGAACCAAGGTTTTATATATAAAATGTAGCACGGGCGCATGGGGTTGTAAAGAAAAAAAACAGGGTTCTAACGTTAGGGCGATTAGAGCTAAAATTCAGCCACACCCAAAAAACTCCCTCCCCTTCAAGGGGAGGGTTGGGGTGGGGATGGGTTTCCCGGCTACAAGGCACCCCATCCCCCTCCTGACCTCCCCCTTGAAGGGGGAGGAAACTAAGGGCCGAAGATCGACGCTAATCGGAATCGTTAACTCAACCTGGAAAGGGGAGTGTGAGGGGGGGCGGATTGAGGGGGTTCGAGCTGCATGATCACCAGGGAAATGTCGTCGACCAGGCTCAGTGTCCCGGTAAACAAACGGACCTGACTGAGCAGATTCTCCATGATCTGCAGCGGGGGGAGTGCGTGATACTCGTCGAGCAGGGTGCAGAGCCGCTCCTCGCCGAAAAACTCACCGTCAGGATTTGCGGCCTCGGTTATCCCGTCCGTGTAGAGGAGGAGAATGTCCCCGGGAAGGAGCCGCACCTGTTTTTCCTCAAAGGCGACGTTTCTTTTGACCCCGAGGATAAGGCCTTCCGCGTCGAGCCGCTCGCAGCTCCGCGATCCTGACCGCCAGACCAGCGGCGGGTTGTGGCCGGCACTGGCGAAGGAAAGTTTCCCCGTATCGGC
>JAMPXD010000263.1 GCA_023701365.1 Geobacteraceae bacterium | reverse complement strand
GATGACCGCCGGCACGTAGAAATTGCGGCTCTCCAGGTTTTCGTTGAACCAGCTCCTGCTCTGCAGCTCCACCCCGCCGGGGCGCGCCGGGATCCCGCCTTTTCTGGCCAGCCGGCCGGTCTGCTGCCGGTCGCTGAAGCGGGCCGCAATCCTCGATGCATAACTGAGCAGTATCCCGGCGGTATTGGAATCAGTCCCATCCAGGATGATCTGGACGGTGGCAGGGCGCCCGGCGCGGAGGCGCTCCCCGAACCCGTGGTTGATCCGGAGCACCGCCTTCACCTCGCTTCTGTCCACCAACTCCCGGACCCTCCCCTCCCGGCTGACATACTCCTTTACGTCGAAATAGCCCGATTTGACGAACTGCGCCACCAGTTCCCGGCTTTCCCTGCTGCTGTCCAGGTCGTAGACCGCCGTTGCCGCGTGCTTCACGTCGGTGTTGACCGCGTAGCCGAACACCACGGTCTGGAACACCGGGATGACGAAGATGACAAAACGCATCCGCGGGTCGCGCAGCACCTGGGTGAACTCCTTCACCAGCATCGCTTTGAGGCGTTCGAACATGGGTTCCCCAGCGCTAAATGATCTTCTTCCTGAACTTCCGGATCGCCACCGTGATCACCACCGTGCCGAAAACCGCCAGGAACAGGGCCTCCCCGGCCAGGATGTCGAGCCCCACCCCCTTCAGGTAGATGCCGCGCAGGATCACCACCAGGTAGCGGGCCGTGATGATATGGGTGATCGCCTGGATCGGCAGCGGCATGTTGTCGATGGGGAATATGAAACCGGAGAGGAGAAATGCCGGCAGCATGGTTGCCACCAGGGCGAGCTGGCTGGCCAGGAGCTGGCTTTTGGCGGTGATGCTGATAAGCATCCCCAGCGACAGGGCGCCGGCCAGGAAAATGACCGACATCCCGAATAGGAGCAGGAGGCTGCCGTGCAGGGGGATGGCGAACATGAAGGTGCCGACCAGCACGGCCAGGATCAGGTCCAGAAGCCCTATGGCGAAATAGGGGAGGAGCTTCCCCAGGATCAGTTCCGGCCCGGTGAGTGGCGTGGCGATCAGCTGCTCCATGGTGCCGGTCTCCCACTCCCGGGCAATGGTCAGCGAGGTCAGCAGGGCGGAGATGACCATCATGATGACTGCGATCAGGCCGGGAAAGATGTAGTTCTTGGAGGCCATGTCGCTGTTGAACCAGACCCGCGGCCTGACGTCGACCAGGGGGGCGGCGGGGGCGCCCCCCTGCCGCCGCACCTGCCGCAGCGTCACTTCCCGGGAGTAGCCGCCGGCAACCGCCTCGGCGTAGCCGAGGGCGATGGTGGCGGTGTTGGAGTCGCTGCCATCCAGGAGAGCCTGGACGGAGGCCCGCTCGCCCGCTCCGATCCGCCTGGCGAAATCCGCCGGGACGATAAGGGCGATCAGCGCCTCCCTCCGGTCGATCGCCCGCTCGATGTCGCGGTAGTTGTCGGCATTACTCTCCAGGGAAAAGTAGCGGGAGCCGGCAAAGCGGCTGACGAACTCGCGGCTGGCCGCGGTCTGGCTCTGATCCCAGACGACCAGCGGCACCCTGTCCACGTCCAGGGTCAGGGCGTAACCGAACAGGAAGAGGAGGAGGAGCGGAATGGCGATCCCCAGACCGAGGCTGCGCGGGTCGCGGACCACGTGGAGGAATTCCTTTCTGGCGACTGCTTTTATACGCTGAAGCTTCAAAAGGAAGGACCCCCTTGCACGCGGATCAAGTCTGATAACTTCTGATCAAGGCGGATTTAAGGGCTTTTGTCTTTAGCCCTGGAACTGCCTTTAATCCGATTTTATCAGATTCTATCAGAAGTTATCCGCGTGAAATGTTTTGCCGCATCAGCGGGCGAATTCCCGCTGCGGCGCCTCCAGCCGGTCGCGCGCCTCGATGAGGGAGACGAACACGTCCTCCAGGGAGGGGACGATCCGCTCCGGCGGGGCCGGCCGCAGGCCGGCGGCTTCGAGTCTGCCGGCAATGGCGGGAATCGCCTCCGCGGCCCGCTCCACCACCACGTGCAGCCCCCGGCCGAACAGGGCCGCGTGGCGCACCCCCGGCAGCTCCTCGAGCAGTTCCATTGCATCCTGGGGGCGGTCGCACATGACTTCCACGATCTCCTCCGTCATCAGCCGGGTCTTCAACTCCTCCGGGGTGCCGAGCGCGATCAGTTCCCCCCGGTAGATCAGCCCGAGCCGGTCGCAGTACTCCGCCTCGTCCATGTAGTGGGTGGTGACGAACACCGTGACGCCTTCTCCCGCCAGGTGGTAGATCAGGTCCCAGAAGTTGCGGCGGCTGATCGGGTCGACCCCGGAGGTCGGCTCGTCGAGGAAGATGATCGGCGGCTCGTGGAGGATGGCGCAGCCCAGCGCCAGCCGCTGCTTCCACCCCCCCGACAGTTCGGCGGTCCTCGATCTACGGTGGGAGGCCAGACCGGCCATCCCGAGCACCCACTCCTTCCGCTCTTTCTTCTTTGCCGCCGGGATCTTGTAGATGCCGCTGTAGAAATCGATGTTCTCCTCCACGGTCAGGTCCTCGTAGAGGGAAAAGCGCTGGCTCATGTAGCCGATGTTCTCCTTGATCCGCTCCGGCTCAGCGACTATGTCGAACCCGGCCACCGTGCCGCTCCCGGAGGTGGGCGCCAGGATGCCGCAGAGCATCCGGATGGTGGTCGATTTGCCGGCGCCGTTCGGGCCGAGGAAACCGAAGATCTCCCCCTTTCGCACGTCGAGGCTCACCCGGTTGACCGCGACGAAGTCGCCGAAGCGTTTGGAGAGGTCGGTGAGGGTGACGGCGTAATCTGAAGGCGTGGTTTCGGTGGATGATGGCATCATTATCACCGCGGCTAATCCTGCTCTCGATCCAGCACCGACACGAACACATCTTCCAGGGAAGGCTCGACCTGCCGGATGCCCCGCAACTCGACCCCTTCCCGCTTCATGATACCCTCCGCTAGTTCTCTGCCCCTGTCCGGCTCCTCGACAACCAGGTGCACCCGGTCACCGAACAGCCCCACCGAAGCCCCGGGGATCGAGCCCCGCAGCAGCCGCGCGATCCTGCGGGGGTCGGCCGTGCGCAACTCCAGGATGGTCCCCTGCATCAGCTTCCTCAGCTGATCCGGCGCGTCGCAAGCGAGCAGCCTCCCCTTGTGGATCAGCCCGACCCGGTGGCAGCGGTCCGCCTCGTCGAGATAGGCGGTGGAGACGAAGATGGTGACCCCTTCCTTCAGGAGCTGGTGGAGGATGCGCCAGAAGTCGCGGCGCGATACCGGATCGACGCCGTTGGTCGGCTCGTCCAGGAAGAGGACTTTGGGGGTATGGATCAGGGCGCAGGCAAGGCCGAGCTTCTGCTTCATGCCGCCGGAGAGGTTCCCCGCCAGGCGGCGCCTGAAGGGGGTGAGGTTGCTGAAGGCGAGCAGCCTGTCTATTCTTTCGCCACGCCCCTTTGGGGAGATGCCGTAGATGTCGGCGTAGAAGTGGATGTTTTCCAGCACCGTCAGGTCGGGGTAGAGGCCGAAGCGCTGGCTCATGTAGCCTATCTCCTCCTTGAGCGCCTCGCTCTCGCGCACCGTCTGCCGGCCG
>JAMPXD010000262.1 GCA_023701365.1 Geobacteraceae bacterium | reverse complement strand
GGGATCAGGAACCCGTACAACATACGGATCATCCTCGACACCGTCAAGGTGCCGGTGATCGTCGATGCCGGGGTCGGCACCGCCTCGGACGCGGCGATCGCCATGGAGCTCGGCTGCCACGGCGTCCTGATGAACACCGGCATCGCCGGAGCGCGAGACCCGATCGCCATGGCCGAGGCGATGAACCTGGCGGTCCGGGCCGGCAGGCTCGCCTACCTGGCGGGACGGATCCCGAAAAAGCTCTATGCCACAGCATCCAGCCCCATCGAAGGGACCATCGGGTGAGCGGGCCGGTCCAGTACCCCTGGCTCGACTTCAACCTCTACCTGATCACCGACCGGAACAACTGCCGTGGCCGGGAACTCCCCCCGGTGGTCGAGGAGGCCCTCAAGGGGGGGGTGAAGGCGGTCCAGCTCCGGGAGAAGGACCTCTCCAGCCGCGACCTGTACCAGCTCGCCTACGAGCTGCGCAAGCTCACCAGCCGCCATGACGCCCGGCTGTTCATCAATGACCGGATCGACATCGCCCTCGCCGTCGATGCCGACGGGGTCCATCTGGCGGGGACCAGCATCCCCATCCACCGGGCGCGGAAGATCCTCGGTGAAAAGAGGCTGATCGGCGTCTCCTGCCACAACCAGGTGAGCGCCATCGCCGCCCAGGAGACCGGGGCCGACTTCATCACCTTCGGCCCGGTCTTTTACACCCCCTCGAAGGCGGTCTACGGCGACCCGGTGGGAATCGACAAGCTGGCGGCCATTACCGAACTCCTGCAGATACCGGTGTTCGCCCTCGGCGGGATCAAGCGGGACAATGTCCCCCAGGTCATTGCCGCCGGCGCCCACGGCATCGCCCTGGTTTCCGCCCTGCTGGCCGCCGAACAGCCGCGCGAGGAGGCGAAGGCCCTGCTGGCGCTCCTCCCCATCGACCTGCAAGAAGACTAGCACATGTCCGACGGTTTCATTCACAGCGATCTCCGCTTCAACTCCTACGGCGCCTACCTGCGCCGCCGCTTCGGCTGCCGCGTCAGCAAGGTCAACGTGGACGGCGGCTTCACCTGCCCGAACCGCGACGGTGCCAAGGGTACCGGCGGCTGCATCTACTGCGACAACAGCTCCTTCTCCCCCGCCGCCACCCAGCCGGTCATCCCGATCGAGGCCCAGATGGCGGCGGGAATGGCCTACCATCGCCAGCGGCTCGGCAGCGAGAAGTTCCTCGTCTACTTCCAGAAGTTCACCAACACCTACGCGCCCGCCGGCCGGCTGCGGGAGCTGTTCAGCCGCGCCCTCGCCCATCCGGACGTCCTCGGCATCTCGGTCGGCACCAGGCCCGATGCCCTGGAGAACGAGGCGCTCCAGCTTCTGGAGGAGCTGGCAAAGAGCCGCTACGTCTGCCTGGAGCTGGGGCTCCAGTCGATGGACGACGCCATCCTCAGGGGGATCAACCGCGGCCACACCCTGGCCGACTACCTGCGGACGGTGGAGCGGGTCGCCGGCCGCGGCATCGAGCTCTGCACCCACCTGATCTACGGCTTCCCGGGTGAAAGCCGGGACACTTTCCTCAGGACCGCCGAGCTGATCGCCGACCTTCCGGTCAACTCCGTCAAGCTCCACCAGCTCCATGCCGTCAAGGGGACCAGGCTGGCGGAGATGTATTACGCCGGCGAGTTCGTGCCCATCAGCCAGGCGGAGTATGTCGCCACCTGTTGCGATTTCCTGGAACGGCTCCCCCCCCATATCGCCGTGCAGAGGCTGTACGGCTCGGCCCCTCTGGCGATCCGGGTCGCCCCGGCCTGGGACCTGAAGAACAACCAGATGTGGTACACGGTGGTCAACGAGCTGAAACGGCGCGGCACCTGGCAGGGGTGCCGGCTCTCTTCAAACCTGTTGCAGGTTGCAATGATGTAGGGGCGGGTCTCGTGCCCGCCCCTCAGGGCACCCACAAGGGATGCCCCTACAGCGCCAGAAACGGCCAGGAAAAACCGAAGCGCAAGGAGTCCCCATGAAAACCGCCAAAATCATCGGTACCAGCGTCGAATACCCGATCGGCAAGATCCTCTGCATCGGCAGGAACTATGCCGAGCATATCCGCGAGCTGGGGAACGAGACCCCGGAGGCCCCGGTCATCTTCATGAAGCCGGCAAGCTCGGTGATCTACGACGGGGAGGAGATCGTCATCCCCCCCTACTCCGGCGACTGCCACCACGAGGCGGAGCTGGCCCTGCTGATCGGCAGGCAGGGGAAGGATATCCCGCCGGAGCGGGTGATGGAGCATATCGCCGGGTTCGGCGTCGCCATCGACCTGACCCTGCGGGACGTCCAGGCGGAGCTGAAGAAGAAGGGGCTTCCCTGGGAGATCGCCAAGGGGTTCGACACCGCCTGCCCCCTCTCGCCGTTCGTCCCCGCCGACCAGGTGGGGGACCCGCAGCAGCTCACGATCCGCCTCACGGTCAACGGCGAGCTGAGGCAGGATGGCTCCACCGCCATGATGATCCATTCCATCCCCGCCATCGTCAGCCACATGTCGGAGATCTTCACCCTGGAGCCGGGGGACGTGATCCTCACCGGCACCCCCGCCGGGGTGGGCCCCCTCAGGGGGGGCGACCGGGTGGTCGCCGAGATACCGGGGGTGGGGACGCTCCGGGTTGATGTTAAATCATCGTAATATTTATATTGTTGACTTCCCGCCTCGGAAACGTATAAATTTGATGAGGAAAGAAACCTAGAGGAGGCTGCGATGGAGCATGAAAAGAACTGCCCCGAGTGCCAGGGGACCATGGTCCTGCTCCCCGGATGAGGGGGGCTCTTCTGGCGGTGCCAGAAGTGCGGCAGGAAAATTCCATATGCCGGCGGTGACATGAAGGATTGCGGATGCAGTTAAGGAAGGGGGCGAAAGCCCCCTTTTTTTATCCTAAAAACGGCAATTGGACACGGATTTACACGGAAAAGGCGGATTAACACCGATAATTCAGATAGATACCCCGTTTAACATCACCACCCTTTGGGTTAATGCCTTAAATGGTTTAAATCCGTGAAAATCCGTATAAATCAGATTTGATCCGTGTTCAAACGCTTTTTATAGGTCTATTGCTCCCTTACCGGGGTGAGGAGGAAGGGGACGAGCCGCATGGTGACCTCGCCCCGCGGCTTGCGCAGGCCGATCTCCTCCAGCTCCCGCCGCTCTCCGGCGTAGTGATAGCTGCCGGCGAGGCGGTCCCAGACGCTCAGGATCGTGGAGAAATTGGTGTTGAAGCAGTTCCTGTGGAGGGCATGGTGGCAGCGGTGCATCCGGGGGGTGACGGTCACCCGCTCCAGGATGTCCTGGACCCTGCGGGGGAGATCGAGATTGCTGTGGTGGAACTGGGAGGCGAAGGTGAGGAGGGTGTCGAAGATCACCAGCCCGGCGAGGGACGGCCCCCAGAGGAGAATCATCAGGCATTTGACGCTGCTGGAGATGACCAGCTCCCCCGGGTGGAACCGGGCGGAGGTGGTGACGTCGATCTCCATGTCGCTGTGGTGCGCCTTGTGGAAGCGCCAGAGGAAGGGGATGACGTGGTTCGCCCGGTGCATCCAGTAATCCCAGAAATCGAAGGCGATCACCGTGGCGACGATCTCGGCCGTCCCGGTGAGCCCGAGCAGGCGGGT
>JAMPXD010000261.1 GCA_023701365.1 Geobacteraceae bacterium | reverse complement strand
TGTGCCAGTGCCTCCCGGTCGATGTCGGTGGCGATGATGAAGGGAGGGTCCGAAGCCGGCGCCCGCGCGGAGAGCTCCCTGAGGAGAATGGCGAGGGAATAGGCCTCTTCTCCCCTGGCGCAGCCGGCGCACCAGATCCTCACCCCCCCGTTCCGGCAGGCTGCTGTCAGCTCAGGGAGGATCTGGTCGCTGAGGAGCTCGAAGACGAAGGAGTTGCGGAAAAAGCGGCTGACCGTGATGGTCATGGTGTCCAGGAGGAGGTCCGTCTCGGCCGGGTGCCGCGCCAGGTATTGGTAATAGCTGGCATAATCCGCCGTCCCGGTGCGGAGCAGCCTGATTTCGAGCCTGCGCCTGATGGTGCCGGGCTTATAGGCGCTGAAGTCAATGGCGCGCCGCTCCTGGAGTAATCTCAGGATGCTGTGCAGTCCGTCCTGTTGGCAGCCGTGGGCATGCATTGCATTCGTCGTCCTTTGCCGGGATTTGCCTGTCCATGAGAGTTAAAGCGTTTAAATCAGGCACGGTTAAATAGTATCAATGTCTCTGCTGTTTGCAATGATGGCCGGCTCGGATTCCGTTCGTCTGCGGGTCTTTCCGGGTGGTGGGGGTGCTGGGGCCGCAGCAGATGCATTCCTGCTTGACAAGATTGCGGCACTGGTGATAAAAAAGAGGGTCTTTTATCAAAACATTTCTGCCGGTTCGGGCAGAATTGAGGAGGTTTGAACCATGGAGATGACAGAATACATCTTTACGTCCGAATCGGTTTCCGAGGGGCACCCCGACAAGGTCGCCGACCAGATTTCCGATGCCATTCTCGACGCCATTCTCACCCAGGACCCGCGGGCGCGGGTCGCCTGCGAGACCATGGTGACTACCGGGATGGCGGTCATCGCCGGGGAGATCACCACCAGCGCCATCGTCGACTATCCGAAGGTGGTCCGGGAAACGATCCGGGAGATCGGCTACAACGACTCCGCCATGGGGTTTGACTGGGAGACCTGCGCGATCCTCACCTCCATCGACAAGCAGTCCCCCGACATCTCCCAGGGAGTGACGGAGGGAGAAGGCCTCTACAAGGACCAGGGTGCCGGCGACCAGGGGCTGATGTTCGGCTACGCCTGCGACGAGACCCCGGAGCTGATGCCGATGTCGATCATGTTCGCCCACAAGCTGACCCAGAAGCTGGCCGAGGTGCGCAAGAGCGGGCTGCTCAACTTCCTCCGCCCCGACTCCAAGTCCCAGGTCTCGATCCGCTACGAGAACGACCGGCCGGTGCACGTGGACACGATCGTGGTCTCCTCCCAGCACACCCCCGAGGTCGCCTACGAGACCCTCAAGGCAGGGATCATCGAGGAGGTGGTCAGGAAGGTCATCCCGGCTGAGCTGATGGACGACAAGACCCGCTTCTTCATCAACCCGACCGGCCGGTTCGTGATCGGCGGCCCGATGGGCGACTGCGGCCTGACCGGCCGCAAGATCATCGTCGACAGTTACGGCGGGCACGGCGCCCATGGCGGCGGCGCCTTCTCCGGCAAGGACCCCTCCAAGGTGGACCGTTCCGCCGCCTACATGGGGCGCTACGTGGCGAAAAACCTGGTGGCCGCCGGGCTCTGCACCAAGTGCGAGGTCCAGGTGGCTTACGCCATCGGCGTGGCCGAGCCGGTTTCGGTGATGGTGGATACCTCCAACACCGGCAAGATCCCATCCATGCGGATCGCCGAGATCGTCCGGGAGGTGTTCGATCTGCGCCCCCGCGCCATCATCGAGGAACTGGACCTGCTCCGCCCGATTTACCGCAAGACCGCAGCCTACGGCCACTTCGGCCGGGAACTGCCGGAGTTCACCTGGGAGAGGACCGACAAGGCGGAAGTGATTCGTCAGAAAGCAGGGCTTTAAGAGGCAGTTTTGAGTTCTTAGTTCTGAGTTTTGAGTTAAAAGCAAAAGGCCGATTGGATTTCCAGTCGGCCTTTTGCTTGTTTAAGGTTTTCAACTAAAAACTAAGAACTCAAAACTAAAAACTAAAAAACGCTTTTCCGCGAAAAGCGGTACCCCACCCCCCGCACGGTCTGGAAGTAGACCGGGTTCGCGGGGTCGGGCTCGAAGTACTTCCGCAGGCGGACGATGAAGTTGTCGAGGGTGCGCGTCTCGGCGTCGGACGAGTAGCCCCAGACCCTCTCCAGCAGCTCCTTGCGGGTAACCGCCTCCCCTTCTTTCTGGAAGAAGAGGGAGAGCATCCGGACCTCCAGGTCGGTCAGGTCGATTTCACCCTGGGCGGTCCCGGCCCGGTAGGAGAGGAGAAAGACCTCGTTGTCGCCGAACCGGTACCCTTCCTCCACCGGCTCCGGGCGGTACCAGGCCGAGCGGCGGAGCATACCCCGGACCCGGAGCAGGAACTCGCCGAGGTTGAACGGCTTGGTCAGGTAGTCGTCGGCCCCCTTCTCCAGCCCGGTGATCCTGTCCCCCTCCTCCGTCCGGGCGGTCAGGATCAGGACCGGCACCCGGCTGTCCATGGTCCGTATCTTTTCGCAGACCGCGAACCCGTCCATGCCCGGCAGCATGACATCGAGGATGATCAGGGCAAAACGGTCGTACGCCATCCTTTCCAGGGCTTCCTCGCCGCTCTCCACATGGCTTACCCGGTATCCCTCCTGCTCCAGGTTGAAGCATATCCCCCGGGCCAGATGGATCTCGTCCTCGACGAGGAGGATGTGCGGTTTTTCTTCGGTCATGACGGTACCTATTAAATAGTGCAAAGTGCAAATTTCAAAGTGCAAAATGCAAAATTGAACATCATGAAAAATTCAATTTAATTAAGTGGCACTCTGCCACTCTGCACTCTGCTTTGCACTTTGCACTTCGCACTTTGCACTTCATCTGCTCTCCGCCAGCGGCAAACTGATGGTGAACTGACACCCCTTGCCCACCCCCTCGCTGGCTACCGTTATCCGCCCCCCGTGCTCCTTGACCACCGATCGCACGATGTAGAGGCCGAGCCCGGTCCCGCGGATGTTCTCTCCCGGATGGCGCACCCGGTAGAACATCCTGAAGACCTTCTTCAGGTCCTTTTTCTCGATCCCCCTGCCGTTGTCCCGGAAGGTCAGCAGGCAGTTCCGCCCCTTCCGCGTGAGGGTGACGGCAATCTCCGGCGACGCCGGGGAGTAGAGGACCGCGTTTTCGAAGAGGTTGCGCAGGACGGTCTCCATCCCCTCCGTATCGACCGCCGCCTTGATCCCCTTTCCCACCTGGACGGTGAGGCTCCCCCCCTCGGGGAGCTTGACCCGCTTCTGCTCCATCACCCGTTCGACCAGCTCGGAAAGATCGATCACCGGATAGTGGGGGGTCCGTCCCCGGTGTTCCAGCCTGGCGGCCATCAGGAGGTTGCTGATCAGGTTGTTGAGACGGTCGGTGTCGGCCAGCATGGTGTCGAGGAACCTCTCCAGCTTGTCGGCGGGAGGCTTGCGCAGCTTTATCGTTTCCAGGTGGAGCTGGATCGAGGCGAGCGGCGACTTCAGCTCGTGGGTCACCTGGGACATGAAATTCTTCTGCTGCTTGACCAGATCGGACTGGCGCTTCCAGTAGACGAAGATGACGTACACCCCGACGAGGATCACCAGGAGGAGGACGAGCCCCTCCACCAGCACCAGCCAGTCGTGGCCATGCACGGCCAG
>JAMPXD010000063.1 GCA_023701365.1 Geobacteraceae bacterium | reverse complement strand
TCACCGCAGGCGCCGCCATCACGGTCCTCTTCAACACCGTGGCGGCCATTGTCTGCGCGGCAAAGGCCCAGAATGACGGGTGCCCGGAGGCGTCGCCGGAATGGCCCGAGCCCGGCCCCCGGGAGGAGGAATGAGCGTCATGAAACACCGCTTCGAGGCGTTCGGGGGGATATTGGCCCTGGAGGAACCACCGATGCTGGTGCACGTGGACCGGGACTTCATGCTCGGCCTCGGCCACGGGCCTAGCCCATTGTGGGAACAACAGGCAGCCGATCTGCTCTCCGCCCCCCTGGAGGTCCATTTTTCGGTTACCAATGCCTGTACCCTCGGGTGCCGGCATTGCTACATGGATTCGGGGGAAGGGGATGCGGGCGAGCTGTCGGCCGAAGCTTTTCGCAAGGCCGTCGACCTGCTGGCCGGGATGGGGGTGTTTCACATGGCCCTGGGGGGCGGGGAGGCGCTGGAGCGCCCCGACTTCTTCGAACTGGCCTCCTATGTCCGCGCCCGCGGCATTGTCCCCAACCTGACCACCAACGGCCTGCTGATGACCAGGGAGGCCGCCGCAAAGTGCCGCATTTTCGGCCAGGTCAACGTCAGCATCGATGGGGTCGAGAGATTCCGGGAGGCCGGCCGGGACCCCGAGGCGCTCGCGGAGGCGGTGCGGGGGGTGGATCTCTTGCTGGAGGCGGGGGTCAACGTCGGCCTGAACTGCGTCGTGGTCCGGCAGAGCTTCGAGCAACTCCCCGGGGTGTTCGCCTTTGCAGGGGAGCGCGGGCTGACCGATCTGGAGTTCCTGCGGCTCAAGCCCTCGGGACGGGGGAGGCTGGACTATTTCGCAAGGCGGCTGACGCCGGAGCAGAACCGGGAATTCTATCCGCTCATCAGAGACCTCTCCCTGGAATACGGGGTCCCGGCCAAGATCGACTGCTCGTTCGTGCCGATGTTCTGCTGGCACCGGCCGGACAAGGCGTTGATGGAGCAGTTCTCGGTCTACGGCTGCGAGGCGGGCAACGTCCTCTTGGGGGTCCGCTCCGACGGCCGCTTCGCCGGCTGCTCCTTCCTGACGGGAGAGGAGAGCATTTTCGAGCTACCCCGGCTCTGGAGCGGCTCGGCACAGCTCTCGCGCCTGCGCAGCTGGACCGACCGGGCGCCGGAGCCCTGCCGGGCGTGCGCCTATCTCGACATCTGCAAGGGGGGGTGCCGCGCCGTGGCCGAATTCGTCGCCGGCGACTTCTCCGCCCCCGATCCGGAGTGCCCGTTCGCGGACGGCGCGGAATGAATGTGGGACAGGCGTTTTTCAGGAACACGATCCGATAATCCGGCAACAACGGAGGAGTGATAAGAATGATCAAACAGCTTCTGACTGTGCTGCTGTTCACAACCACCTATGCCGTCATGCGCTATGCCGGGTTCGGCGATGTTTCCCTGATCCATCTGCCCGGCTATCTGCTGAACAAAGGGATATCCATGGCAGCGGTGGTGGCGCTGTTCATGGCCGCCCAGGGCCTGGTGCGCGGCCAGCGGGATACGTACCGTTTCTGGAGCAGGGCCTCCGCGCATCTGGCCTCCGTCCACGTCCTGCTGTCGCTCGCCCTTCTTTCGCAGGGGAATTACCCGAAGTTCTTTGAAGGTGACCGGATGAACCTGACCGGAGAGGGGATGCTGTTGCTCGGGGTGCTGGCGGCCTATTGTTTCTGGCGTCTGGGCGCGACCGAGCTGCAATTGTCTTTACAGCGCACCCTGACGAGGCTTGCGTGCGCCCTGGTGGCGGGCCATCTTCTCATCATGGGTTACGGCGGCTGGCTGCAGGTTGAGAAATGGCACGGTGGCCTGCCCCCCATCACCCTGCTCTGCTTCCTGCTGGCGGCGTTCAGCTTGATTGTATTCCTGGGGGCGCGGGAGAAGCGCCTCTCCTTATCAGCCGTGGAAGAGTGACAGTGCCGGATTCCGCCGCAAGGCCCGTTTCTGAAACTTTTACACGCCTGTAATATGGAATTGACATAGACCGTTTATGCTGTGACCCGTCCCGATGACCGGCATCTCCGGGGTCGGACCTGACAACAAAATATAGGGTACTTTGCAGTCCTGATTTCTTTCTCCCCCTTCCAGGAACCTGAAAGCCCGTATCGAGAGCTTGCCGCGCTTGATTCGGGTTTTTTTATGCTCAATCCGGCGGGATACCACCAGGGAAAGGAGGATAAAGGAAGGATTTCTAAGGGAATTTCAGTATCTGCTGAAGAGGACGAATTCAATCTCAACCTTAATTGGAGGAATGGAAAAGATGAAAACAGTTTTGAGAAGTCTCTGCATTATGCTGGCCTTTACCCTGTGCGCCACGGCGGCCTTCGCCGGCATCAGGAAAGGGCCGTACCTTATGTTTGAGGGGGCGAACACCTCCATGTCGGTGCTCTGGCAGACCGACGCCACCGAGTCGAACACGCTCCGCTGGGGCACCGATACCACCTACAGCATGGGGAGCGCGTCAGTCGGGGTGTACGGT
This sequence comes from Geobacteraceae bacterium, assembly GCA_023701365.1. GTDB lineage: Bacteria > Desulfobacterota > Desulfuromonadia > Geobacterales > Geobacteraceae > JAMPXD01. The sequence continues at coordinate 15,203 of JAMPXD010000063.1, read as the reverse complement.
TCCGACTTCCAGCACAAACACACCATTACCGGCCTGCAGCCGAACACCAAGTACTACTACGAGGTGGCCGGCTATGGCTCCGGCTCCTTCCGCACTGCTCCGGCCTCCACTGCCACCGCGGTGAAGTTCCTCGCCTACGGCGACTCCCGCTCCACCCCGGCCAGCCATGAGACGGTGGCCAACAGGATGCGGGTGCGCTATGCCGCCGACCCCGCCCTCCAGACCATTGTCCTGCACGACGGCGACTTCATCGGCAGCGACACCGAGGCCGACTGGACCGCGCAGCACTTCGTCTCCGGGAGCAGCTACCCGCAGATGCACGCCCTCCAGGCCGAGGTCCCGATGATCGGGGCCAGGGGGAACCACGAGGGGACCGGCTCGGTTTACAAGAAGTACTTCCCCTTTCCGTATGTTGCCAACTACTACTGGTCCGCCGATTACGGCCCCGTCCACTTTGTCGTGATCGACAACTACGCCACCTTCACTTCCGGCTCGGCCCAGTACAACTGGCTGGTGAACGACCTCGCCTCCACCACCAAGCCGTGGAAAGTCGTCCTTCAGCATGAGCCGGGCTGGGGCGCAGGCACCCATGGCAACAACACCAACATCCAGAACGCCCTGCACCCCCTCTTCAAGCAGTACGGGGTCGACCTGATCATCAACGGCCATAACCACAACTACGCCCGCGCCCTCGTGGAAAACAAAAACTACGTCACCACCGGCGGCGGCGGGGCGTCCCTGTACACCCCCGATCCCGCCTACCCCAACATCGTCAAGACCGACAAGTCGTACCATTTCACCGAGATCGACATCCAGAACACCACCCTTACCATGACAGCCCGTCGGGCCGACGGCACCGTCATCGAGACGGTCACCGTCAACCACGGCACCGGCAACCAGCCGCCGGTGGCCAACGCCGGCGTTGACCAGAGCGTCACCGACAGCGACGGCAATGGCTCCCAGAGCGTTACCCTGAATGGCTCCGCCAGCTCCGACCCGGACGGCACCATCTCCTCCTATGTCTGGAAAGAAGGCGCCACCCAGATCGCCACCGGCGCCACCCCGGCCGTGACCCTCGCGGTCGGCAGCCACACCATCACCCTCACCGTGACCGACAACGGCGGCGCCACCGCCACCGACACGATGGTGGCAACCGTGAATGCGGCCGGCGGCGGCACCCCGGTCACCGTCACCTCTCAGGTCAACGCCGGCAGCGACGACGTGGAACAGCGCCAGACCGGCGGCACCATGTACAACACCAGCAGCGACCTGGAGCTGGTCTATGACACCGCCACCACCGGCAACCAGTACGTCGGGCTGCGCTTCACCGGCGTCAACGTGCCGAAGGGCAAGACCATCACCAACGCCTACATCCAGTTCACCGTGGATGAGGCCAACTCCGGCACCACCAACCTGACCGTCAAGGGGCAGGCCGCCGACAACCCGGGCACCTTCACCACGGCGACCTACAACGTCTCCTCCCGCGCCACCACGGCCGCTTCCGTCGCCTGGGCTCCGGCCGCCTGGACCACCGTCGACGCCGCGGGCACGGCCCAGCGGACCCCGGAGCTGAAGAACATCGTCCAGGAGATCACGAACCGCGCCGGCTGGGCGCAGAACAACTCCATGGTCTTCATCATCACCGGCACCGGCGAGCGCACCGCCAGGGCGTACGAAGCGGCGGCCGCCAAGGCGGCGAAGCTGGTGATCACCTATCAGTAACGCGGATTTGATGAAAGAGCGGTCGCAGGGCCTGAGTTGTACCCTGCGACCGCTTTACCACTTGGGGGTTGCCGTGCCTGCGCGTTCAGTCAGAAAAATTTTCCTGTCCCTCATGACGGCACTGTTGGTGCTGGTCGCTGTACCTTTGCATGCCCATGAATCGACCCTGGGGGGATCGAAGTGGTGTTTCGGGAAAAACCGCATCCTGGCCGCCATAGAGCTCGGTGCCTCGTTGTATCCGGAGATCAGGGGAATCAGTGAGGGAGGATACGACCTCGAAGCCACTCCCGATGACCAGTTGAAAAGAATGACCGCCGACGTAATTCAGCCTTACATAAGCGAAAGACTGTCCGTATCGGTCAATGACAAGACCTATCCGGTAAAGGTGAATAAAGTAGTTCTGGAAGGGAGCCTGTGGAGAATATGGCTGTCGGTGGACGGTATTGCCTTCAACAGACCCGAAAACCGGGTGAAAATTGATTACCGGCTGTTGTTCGAGGAAACCAAAAATGTGCACGTGAACATCGCCTACATGTATCTGGCCGATGCCTCGCTCGATGAGGTGCAGAAGGTTTTCGATTATAGCCATCCCGTGGCGCACAATGCTTTTGATTCCAACTCTCGCAGCTGGGAACTTTCCGTTAAAGGCGCCGCAGATGAGCCTGCCGCGGCGCCCAAAGCAGCCACTCCAGCTGCCGGCACCGGTTCGCCTAGTCTTGCGACAACCGGCCCGGCGCAAAAAGATAGCCCTGTCAGCACGATGGCTGACAGGAAAGCAAGTATCCCGTTGCTGTCCCTAAATCCGGCGGCTGATGTGCCTGAAGCTGCCCAAGTGAGGCAAGTTTCGGATAACAGTCCTGCCATGGTCAGCTCCTATAGTGAAGACAGGGCGAATGGCCTCGTCTTGAATAACCCCGCCAAAAAGTCTTCATGGGCCGGCATGGGTGAATTCATAGTGCTCGGCATTAAGCATATCCTGATCGGCTACGACCACATAGCGTTTCTGCTGGCATTGATCGTCATCGGCCTCTCTGTCAGGGAAGTCCTGAAGATAATCACGGCTTTTACCATAGCGCACAGCATAACCCTGCTGCTGGCGGCGCTGCAGATCGTCAGCCTGAATTCCAGGCTGGTGGAAATTGTGATAGCCCTTTCCATCTGCTACGTCGCCCTGGAAAACCTGTTCCGGAAGAAGGTCAACTACCGCTGGCTGGTCACTTTCGGGTTCGGGTTGATCCACGGCTTCGGCTTTGCCAGCGTTCTTCAGGACTTCATCGTCGGGCAATCTGACTTGGTCCTCTCGGTGCTCTCCTTCAACGTGGGGGTGGAGTTAGGACAGTTGCTGATCTTCCTGGTGCTGCTCCCCATTCTGCACCTGCTGAAGAACAGACTCGAATTCAGAAAAATAACCGTGGGCGCATCGGCGGCCATCTTCGTCCTGGGGCTCGCCTGGCTTGTGGAGCGGGTGTTCAACCTGAAACTGCTGTCGTTATAGATCAGCGAATCAGTCAATCTGCATATAAAAAAGGGAGTTGATCATGGAACCTAACTTCTTATGCCACGAAGAAGAGCATCATGAAAATCACCTTTGTCAACTCAGGAAGAGGGGGAATGCGATAATGATCAAAAGTCTTGCAAAAGACCCTAAAATATCATGCCTGCTATGCGAATCATTAGCCAATTCTGCCGATCATGTATGTTCTCCTGTTGAGTTTGATTAATTTTGAGCTGAGGCGGTTGTAAGACGACCCGGCCCGGGTTACAACACCGGCCCGGTTTTTTTTATGAACGGCGCTAGACGGGCTGTCTTTCTCCCCAAAGCACCCTTTCCCCTGTCTGTCCGTCAGCATTTTCCGGCAGAAAGCCGGGATGGCACCGGGAAGGCAAATATTTACGCATTCTTTTCACTGCGGAAACTTTACTGCAACAGGATAATGTTATCTTCTCCCTGCATCGAGGTCATACTATCAATGATGCGGTGATTGCCGAATCGAAGGAGTTCAGCCATGACCGAAGGGATACCTGTCCCGGCCATGAGCCGGAGGAATATTGCTGCGGCGTTTGACGTGCGACCCCTGTACATTTTTTCCAAGTCAGGCATGAGATAATAGATTCTTGCCGCATAGGAGGTCGAAGATGTCTTCATCGTATAGCTTTGTAGATCCTGTTACCCTCAAGACCCGATTTTTCCATGGTTATTTGTATGATTGCGAAATGGGCGCCCCTTGCGATTGCCCATACGCGATGAGATTGAATGGCGGATGTTTCTGCAACCATCCCAATAAACGCGGTTGTCCATGCGGGGGTGATCTGAGCATGATGGAGAATGCATTTTCAACGCTGAAAAAAGTTCTAATCTGACGCCTCTTCTCAACAGGGTTCAGGCGCTCACTGTTCATTTTTTTTCAAGGCTGTTTTTCCGCTTTTGGTTAAAGCGATGATTCAACGGCTGAATTGACATGAGGCAGTAAATGAAAGGTTCATGTGTGCCTTAGGGGAGGCGGCAATGTGCGGCATAGTTGGCTATATGGGAAACAATACGGCATCCTCCATTATCATGGAAGGCCTGAAAAAGCTCGAGTACCGGGGTTACGACTCGGCCGGAATCTGTACTTTGCATGGCGGCACGGCGCAGACCATCCGCAGCGAGGGAAAGCTGGTCAATCTGGAACGGCTCCTGGAAGGTAAAGCTCTCCAGGGGCACGTCGGAATCGGCCATACCCGCTGGGCCACCCACGGCAGGCCTACCGAGAACAACGCCCATCCCCACCAGGCAGGTTCGGTCATTGTCGTTCACAATGGCATCATCGAAAACCATCTTGCTTTAAAAGACGGCCTGCGGGGCATCGGGCACACGTTTAAAAGCGAAACCGATACGGAAGTGGTTGCGCACCTGATCGAACAAAAAATGAAGCAGGGGAGCGGCCTTGTCGAGGCGGTAAGCGTGACCCTGCAGGAATTGAAAGGGGCCTATGCCCTCTGTATCGTATCCGAGGCTGAGCCGGAAATGCTGATTGCCGCAAAGCACGGTTCTCCGCTGGTGGTCGGCTTGGGCGAGGAAGAGTATTTTGTCGCCTCTGACATACCTGCAATCCTTGGCTATACAAGGGATATGGTCTTTATGGAGGATGGCGAGATGGTCGTCTTCAAGGAAGGTGCGGCGGCATTCTCCACGCTGGCCGGAGAGCCCCTGACGAAGAAGCCGCGGCATATCGACTGGTCGCCGCTTCTGGCGGAGAAAGACGGCTACCGCCACTTCATGCTCAAAGAGATCTTCGAACAGCCGCGGGCCGTGCAGGATACCCTGGCAGGACGTCTGCTCGAGGAGACAGGGGATGTCTACCTGGAAGACCTCGGGCTGACCGATGCCGAATTGACCGGGTTCTCCCGGGTATCCATCGTCGCCTGCGGCACTTCGTGGCATTCCGGTTTGGTGGGGAAATTCTACCTGGAGGGGCTCTGCCGCATTCCGGTGGAGGTTGACTTCGCCTCCGAGTTCCGTTACCGGAATCCGGTGATCGGACCGGATACCCTGTTGATTGCCATCTCCCAGTCGGGTGAAACCGCCGATACCTTGGCGGCGCTGCGGGAGGCGCGCAGCAGAGGAGTCCGGACCATTGCCATCTGTAATGTAATCGACTCCTCCATTGCCCGCGAGGCGGACGGCGTCATCTATACCCACGCCGGTCCGGAGATCGGGGTTGCCTCTACAAAAGCGTTTGTAACCCAGTTGATTGCCCTGTTGCTCTTCTCCTTCAGGTGGGGCCGAGCCAGCGGCGCCGTCACCCGTGAGCAGGGGCAGGAGCTCATCGCCCAGCTCCTGCATTTACCCGCCCTGATGGATGACGTCCTGCAACTGGATGCCGTGGTAGAAGCCGTGGCTCGCCGTTTCCACAATGCCCGCGACTTTCTCTACCTGGGCCGCGGCATTAATTATCCCCTTGCCCTCGAAGGGGCGTTGAAGCTGAAGGAGATCTCCTACATCCATGCGGAGGGGTATCCGGCAGGGGAGATGAAGCACGGACCGATCGCTCTCATCGATGAAAATATGCCGGTAGTGGTAATAGCCCCCTGTGATTCCCACTATGAGAAGGTTATTTCCAATCTTGAGGAAGTGCGGGCCCGGGGTGGCAGAATTATTCTCCTCTGCACGGCAGGTGATGCCGGGATGAGAGACAAGGCTGAGGAGGTGCTGCAAATCCCCTTGGTTGCCGGGCATCTGACGCCAATTCTCCTTTCAGTGCCATTACAACTCCTTGCATATCATGTTTCCGTACTGAAGGGGAATGATGTGGATCAGCCGCGGAACCTGGCCAAATCTGTGACGGTTGAATAGAAGTCTTCGCACCTGTTGCTGCCGCGGCGGTGGCCGCCTTTCGCCGCTGAGCCCTTGCCAGCGGTCCACACCACATATGGAGGTCCAGAAATGAATATCAACGAGATCAAAGCCATTGCCAAAGAACGGGGAGTCAACTCCGGCCGCCTGAAGAAAGCGGACCTGATCCGGGCCGTCCAGCAGGAAGAGGGGTATGCCGCCTGTTTCGGGACCGGCTCCGGCGGCGCCTGTGCGCAGCCACACTGTCTGTGGCGCGAAGATTGCGCCTGATTTCACCGTGATTAAGAACCGTCCGGAAATTATGACTCATACACAATTTTTACCTGTCTGTAGCATGATTCACATTTTTCGGCTGGATAATAATGACGCTGTATTTAACCACCAGGGAAAGGATCGGGACACAGGACGATGACATGTCCGAAGTGCAAGGCCAAAGTCGGCATCATGAGGCACCGGTTTGCCGTTGAGACCGGTTTGATATCGTGCATCAAGTGCTGCATCTGCGGGTATTGGGTCCAGGAATACCCGAATAACAATGAACGGATGATGACGCTGGAAGCGCTGGCGAGCTCAGACCGTCAGCGGAGCAACATGGCCGGCGCCTGACAGGGACGCGCCGGTGAATATATGGATACGAGGGAGAAGATGAGCGAATTCGGGAAAAAGTGCATCGATTGCGGCAGCGAGGTGGTTAATGCTGCCGTCGAAGAAGTGAAGCCGGTATTCAAGATGGAGATAATCAATTACGCCTGCGGCGCCACCCTGAAAATGACCTTCAGCGCCAACGGCAACGTCATGAGAGCGTCCCACTCGGGTTGCACGCATGGGCAATGACCGAGATGGAAATGTCGCGAATCAGAGCCTGCACAGGGAGATTTTGATCATGAAATCCGACAAGAGATGCAGATGCGCGGATAAGCATGAAGGCCATATCTGTGAGCTTGACAGAAAAGGGGAAACAGAGTTGATCCAACATATTACGGACGAACCCGCCGTCCTATGCGTCTCATGCGGGGCCGAGGCCAATTGCCCCGAGTATGTCTGCACACCCGTCAAGCTTAACTGATTATTTCCTGTCCCTGTCCTTTTCCGCCTCTTCGATGAGCTTCCTGATCTCCTCCCTCTTCCTCGCCCCGGACACGACTTTCCCATTGGCAAAAACCATGGTGGGGGTCATGCCGATCCCGAGTTCCCTGCCGAGCTTCTTCCCCGCTTCGCCGAAGCGCCCGCCGCAACCACTCTCCGACACCGCCTTGCCGGCCAGGCTCTGCTCCAGGAGGCGCATCCCGTCCGCCATGTTCTTCCTGGAGGCGCAGACGATGGCATCCGTTTTCCGGGTGGCATCAGGGTGGATCTCAAGAGGGGTGAGGATGATGGCAACCTGCAACCCGGGGTCCTCCTTTACCAGGGCAACCAACTCCTCGTGAAGCTTTGCACAGTACGGGCATTCCGGGTCGGTGAAGACGAACAGCTTCTTGCGCCCCTCGCTGCCGCCGAGCCGGAGGGCGTTGTCGAGCGGTATCCGGGCCGGGTCGATCCGCCGCAGCTCCTCCATCTTCTCCTGCGTCACGTCCCTTTTCTCCCCGGCATCGATGATCCGCCCGGCGATGATGAATCTCTTGGAGAAGTCCATATAGACGATGCCGCTTGCATCCCCCTTCTTTACCGTCACCTGGTACAGCCCCCGTACCGGCGAGGGTCCCACCGCTTCCACGACGGTGTCTGGGTCGAGTCCCTTGACAACAGCCGCCGCCTCCTCTTTTTTGACGGTATGGCAGGCGGTGCAGTCGCCGCTGCACCCCTCCGCCCCCGTGCCGAAACCGTACGCCTCCGATGCAAGGAGAGCCGCCAGCAGAATGAAGAGCCACTTCATGTTTATCCTCCTTTTGTGATCTGCCCGGGAACAGGATAGCGCATCCATGTTACGGCCGGGTGCCGATCGCGTTTAGATTTCCCGCAACAAAAAGATTTGTCCGCCAGGGGGCGCCATCGGCACCCGTTACGCAAATATTTGCCAAATGCCGCGCCGCTGTAACAAATCCCTGCTAATGTTGCTGACCGAAGCCGCAGCTTGTCCTTGATTCAACCGTTCATTCACGTTTTCCGCCATGGGGGAAGTGGCTTGCTGGAGGGGCAATGAAGGGGTTAAATCCGGCCTTACCCGTAATTGCCTTGATATTCTGTCTCGCAGCGGCATCGTTTTCAATCTGCGGCGGCGCGGCCATCCCTGGGCAGCAGGGCGTGCTGCTGTCCCTGGATTTCGATGAAACGCCGGGCGCCGCATCCGGCTTTGAAAAGTCCGGTGGCGCCGTCATTGTTCCGCAAGGGCAAGCGGGTAATGTCCTGAAGCTTCCCGGCAGGGAACATGCGGCGGTTAATGCTCCTGCCGGCTTCTCAGCCCGGCGAGGGACAATTTCCTTCCGGGTCAGGCCCCTCTGGGGGAAGGAAGACAACTCTTCTCACACCCTCCTCTCCATGCGCTGGGGAGACGGTCGGGACAGTTACCTGGCCATATCCCAGGGCTGGTGGGAACCCACCGGTTCAGGCAGACTTTATTTCATCCTGTCCAACCAGGAGATAATCCACTGTTCCATACCATACGCATTGGACACCGATTCGTGGACAACAGTCACCGTGACCTGGCAGGCGGGTGACAGGGGTTATTGCAGGCTGTTCGTGGACGGCGAGAAGGTCGCGGAGCACAGAGCGGCCTTTTCCGGAGATTATGGTCCCAGGAGCCGGTTGTATCTCGGCAGCGACAGGGGAAGCACCGTTCAACGCAATCGGGGTTCGGGGTTTCTGCTGGACGATCTGCGGCTGTTCGGCCGGCCCTTGTCCGAAGCGGAGGTCCTTCGCGGCTTCGAAGAGGAGGATCGGCAGCCGGAGTTGACCCGGCTGAAAAAGCGGCGCTGGCTGGAAGAATTGCTGGAGAAGGGAGCGGATACTCCTCTGCGGCGCAATGGCGACGGGGTCGCGCTGGAACGGCGGGTCATGTTCGACGAGGATATCCGCTGGGCCACCTCGCAGGAGGAGACGGACCGGATCATCGACAGACTCAAGGCGGGCGGGTTCAATGTCTATGTGCCGTGCGTCTGGCATGGCCGCGGCAGCGCTTATCCGACGAAACTCGCCCATCCGGACTCACGGCTGGAAAAACTTCTGAAAACGGGCCACGACCCGCTTGCCTACCTGATCCGGAAAGCCCATGCCGCCGGGATCGAGGTGCACCCCTGGTTTACCGTGGTGCGAAGGGAAGACGGCCGCTATCCGCGCTACTTTGACGGCGGGACCCCCGAGAACGCGTTCGATGTGCACAACAGGGAATTCCGTGACTTCGTGGTCGCCCTCATGGTTGATGTAGCTGCCCGTTATCCGGTTGACGGAATAAACCTCGATTACCTGAGGAGCATGGGCTTTTGCAGCTGCGACCGCTGCGTCGAGGAGTACCGCGGGAAATTCGGCCGATCGCTTCGTGAGGACGTTGCCCGGTGCAATCTCCCCGGCAAGGGTCGGGACAGCCTGAAGGAATGGAACCTGGAGGCCGTGGCCGACATCGTCCGCCGCTTCTCGGCCCGCGCCAAGGAAATCAGGCCGTCTCTGATCGTGAGTGTGGATGCCCATCCTCACAACGGTGACTGGCTCTTGCAGGGGCAGGACAGTGTGGGGTGGCAGAGGAGCGGCTGGGTGGATACGGTCTTTGCCATGGATTACCGGAAGAAGATCGATGTGGAAGCGATGAACCGGGCCAGGGCCGCTTTCGCTGATCCCGAAGCAATGACCGTTCTTCTCTCCACCTATGATCTGGCGGACCGGGAGCTGGTGCCGCGGCATGAGCGGTCATGGGTCACCGACTACATAGGCGACAAGGCGGTGCTGGCGCGCGATCCGGCCCTCCTGTCCGGTTACGTCAGGCTGGCCCGGCGTCTCTGGCCCGGCAGCGGTATCGCCTTCTACCACTACAAGAGAGCGACGGATGCACAGATCAGGGCCTTGAAAGCCGATGTTTTCCGCGAACCGGCGCTTCCTTGCCGGACAGGAGATTCCGGGGGGGGAGGAAGCCGGTGAGTCCGGGCAAGGGAATGGTCATCAGCTTCTTCGACCAGTCTGTCCTCAGCCTGGCAAATTTCCTGATCGGCGTATTCATGATCAGGAGCACGGCCAAGTCGGATTACGGGACCTATGCGCTTGCCTGCGCGGTCGTTCTTTTCGTGACTAGCGTCCAGAATGCCCTGATAACGACCCAGATGACGGTTCTTGCGCCGCACGGCAGAGGCGAAGAGCGGGAACGTTTCTGTTCCGCCCTGGCGGCCGGACAATACCTCATCTTCCTCCCCCCGGCCTTGCTTGCTTTTGCGGCAGCCGCTATTGCCAGGCACGCGGGGCTGGTTGACATTACCGCCCTGGAAATGGTCATGGCCGTGAGCGCCGCCTCGGTAGGAGTCCTGCTCCGGGAGTTTTTCCGCGGCTTCTTCTTCCGGCAGCTGAGTCCGGGCAAGGTTCTCGCCATGGATCTCCTCTATCTGCTCCTCCTTTCGGCCGGGCTTGCGGCGGTGCAGGCAACGGCTCCGGGAAGGCTGCACGTTGCGGCGGTTCTGGTGACCGGTGCGGCGTCTTTTCTCGCCGGCGCGGCCGCCCTGCTCGGCTCCGGGATGAATCCGCTGCTCCGTCTGCGGGAAATCCTCTCCGCTCTGGCGCAGGTGTGGCAACAGGGAAAATGGGCGCTGGTGGGGGTCGCCATTACCTGGCTCCAGGACCAGAGTTACATCTACCTGCTGACTATTCTGGCGGGCTCCGCCGCTACCGCGGAAGCAAGCGCCTCCCGGCTCTTCCTGGCGCCGGTGGCGCTTCTGAATACCAGTTTTGCCCGGACCCTGCTGCCTCGCTGGGCCGCCTTACGCCATAGCGGCGAAAATGAACAGATCCGGCGCATGGTGAAAAAGTCGATGGTGCTGATGACCGCGGCGATCATCTTCTATGTTGCGGCGCTGCTGTTGCTGAAGGATCACCTTGTTAGCGGTCTCGTCACGGGGGAGTACGGGGATCTGGGAGTCCTGATCGTGCTCTGGAGTTTCCTGTTCCTGGTGCAGGCCGCCAGATCCCGCTATTCGTGGTTGCTCCAGGTTTTTCAGAGGTTCGGGACGATAACCGGGGCCAGCGCCGTGAGCGCAATTGCCGTCCTGTTGCTGGGCATGGTTCTGATCGGCAGGTTCGGCGCCAGGGGGAGCATAATGGCGCTGGCTGCCGGGGAAGTCATTCTTGCCCTGTTGTTGCGGAGGGAGTGCGGCAATGTCGTCTGAAGCAGTGAGGGTCGATGTCTGCATCGCGACCTTCAGAAGACCCGGACAGCTGCGACGCTTGCTTGAGAGTCTCGCCGGCCAGAGCTTTGATGACTCCCTGGCAATGCGGATCATCGTGGTGGATAACGACTCGGCCGAATCGGCCCGGGAAACCGTCGCCGCATTCGCGCAACTTTCCCGCTGGCCGGTCGTGTATGACGTGGAACCGGTCCGGAACATCTCGATGACGAGGAATCGGGCGGTAAGCCATGCCCGGGGTGAATACCTCGCCTTCATCGATGACGACGAGTTCGCCGCCGAGGAATGGCTCCAGGAGATGATCAGCGCCTGCCGGCGTTACGGCGCCGATGCCGTTTTCGGGCCGGTAATCCCTGTCCTGCCGAAAGATGCGCCGGAGTGGGTGAAAACGGGACGGTTCTTCGAACGGCCGCGCCATCGGAGCGGCGCCGTATTGAAGATGGGAGGCGCGGGCAACATGGTGGTCAGGACTGCCCACGTTGCCCTGTACCCGGTCCCCTTCGATCCGGCATACGGTCTCAGCGGGGGTGAGGATGGAGACCTGTGCATAAGAATGCGCCGCCACAAGGGGAAGCTGGTGTGGTGCGACAGCGGGGTCGTTTCTGAAAATATCGAGCCGGAACGGCTGACGGTTCGCTATCTTGCCCGGCGTTCATTGTGCGGGGGGCAGGTGTATGCCCTTCGGACCGCGACGGGGCGGGGTCTGCCGCGGAACCTGGTCTGGTTCTGCTCCCGGTCGATGATCCTCGCTGCCTCCTTTATCGCCATGATCGTCAGCTGGCCGGTCAGGCGAGACTGGGGAGTCCGCTGGCTGCGGAAGGTGTGCTCGAACCTCGGGCAATTATCCATCCTTACCAAATACAGGTGTAGATTTTATGCGAACAATTGATATCAGCGCAGCGAATTCCGTCGGCCACTGCGGGGAGCGCCCCGGCTGGAGCAGGGTTCTGTACCTGATTCCCTTTTTCCTGATGCTGTTTGCGACCACATTGTCCCTCAAGCAAAACATGGGCAGCGACATCAAGGTCTTCGCATTGCAGCATGGCGACCCGATTCGTCCCTACATTTTCGGCCCGATCTACCTTCTAGCCCTTATTCTCCTGATCTGCCAGGCAACAGAGGCGCTGAAAATGATATGGAACCACTGGCTGTACGTTTTTTTTCTGCTCTATGTAATCGCGACAATCGGCTGGTCGGCCCATCCCGGCAAGGTATTCGTTACCTGGGGCCATCTCGTCGGCGGCTACTTGGTCTGCATCTGCGCCCTGGTCGGCCTGAAAAACCGGGAGCAATCATTCTTCAGGATGCTGGCGATATTTTCTTTCATCACGATCATTATCACACTTTTCGCGGTCGCGTTCGTTCCCGGCAGGGGGATCATGAAGGTGGGAGAAATGCACCGCTGGGTAGGGTTCGCGCCGAATGCCAATACCCTCGGCATGGCGCTTCTGCTCTCCGTATGGGCAAGTGTGATGTGTTTTCTCTATGCCGAGACGGTCTTGGCGAAACTCTTTGCCGTAGTGCTGCTCGGATTTACAGCGGTATGCCTTTTCGGCTCCGACAGCATGACCTCTTCGCTCCTCGCCCTCCTGGTGGTAACGCTGGTGCCGCTGTTTTCCTTCCTGGCCGGGAAGAGACTCGTTCTGGTTCTGCCTGCGGTTATTCTGGCGCTTTCCACTATCTTTGCCGTTGTGCTGACCACTTATCTGGTGGCTCCCGAGCTCTTCATGCCGGAGAAATTCTTTTCCCTCATCGGCCGTACCTCGACATTCACCGGCAGGACTACGCTCTGGGAGATAGCTTCCAGGGCAATCAGAGAGCGACCTCTGCTGGGATGGGCATTTGACGGCCGGTTGTCGGTGAGCGACAAGTATCTCTTCCATGCGGGGCATTTTCACAATGGTTATCTGGAGGTACTGGTAAGCGGCGGTCTGACGGCGATGCTGTTCATCGCGGGGATGGTAGGGCAGATGTGCCTGAAGCTGATTCTGACCGCCCGGCGCAACGCCAGGCTGTTCTCGGGCATGGGGGTGATGCTTCTGGTGATCCTGCTGCACAACATCACCGAGGCTTCTTTCGGCAACAGTCCCCAGATTCTCTGGCTGATATTCACCCTCATGTTCCTCCATACCGGCGTGATCGACGCAGGCCGGGGACATCTCAGGGAAGAAACGACGCGGCGGGGCTGATGCCGGAGATGAGCCGACCCGTCGTTACCATTGTCCAGAGGGTGCTTCCCCAATACCGCATCCCTTTTTTCAGCGGTCTCAAAGATCGTCTGGGTAAATCCGGCATCTCCCTCAGGCTCGTCTACGGGCAGGAGTTTCCCGGCACCGTACCGCGCACCGTGGCATGTGACGAGGAGTGGTGCCAACGGATAACCAACCGATATATCCGACTTGCGGGCCTGGAGCTCGTCTGGCAGCCATGTCTTGCTCAGTTTGAAGGTTCCGACCTGATTATCGTCGAGCAGGCCAATCGCCTGCTGGTCAATTATTCGCTGATCCGCAAGCGAAAACAACGGAAGGTCGCCTATTTCGGACATGGCAGGAACATGCAGGCAGGGAGCGACCGGTCATTTCGGGAACGAGGCAAGCGATTCCTCCTGGGCAAAGCGGACTGGTGGTTTGCCTATACCGGGATGACGGCGGATATTGTTGCCGGCGCCGGTTTTCCCCGGGACAGGATTACCGTTGTCGGCAACACCATCGATACGACAGCGTTCAGCCGGGAGCTGGCGGCGGTCTCGGCGCATGACAGGGAGGCCCTCAAGGCGCGTCTCGGTCTGAAAGGAAGCAACATCGTCCTGTTCTGCGGCGGCATGAATGGCGGCAAACGGCTCGGTTTCGTCCTGGAGGCATGTCTGGCTCTGCGCGGCAGGCTGGCAGATTTTGCCGCGATCTTTATCGGCGACGGGCCGGAGCTGCCCCTGGTGGAGGATGCCGCTCGACGCTATCCCTGGATCCGCTGTATCGGCCCGCTCTTCGCCGGCGCCCGCGCCCCGTATTTCCGCCTGGGCAAGGCGCTGCTGCTCCCGGGTTCGGTCGGCCTGGCGATAATCGACGGCTTCGTCGCCCAAGTGCCGCTCATCACAACGGATATGCCGGGACACGGACCGGAAATCGGCTATCTTGAAAACGGCGTCAACGGCATCATGACTCGTGACGACCTGGGGACCTACGTGGAAGCGATAGCCAGCCTCCTGGCATCGGAGTCACTGCAAGGCCGACTCATGGAGGGGTGCAGGCGGAGTGCGGAAAAGCAGACGATGGAGAACATGATCGGAAATTTTGCAGCGGGGGTGGAGCAATGCCTGTCGCGGCCATGAAAGTCCTTCTCGGCCATAACTTTTACCGATCATCCGCCCCCAGCGGGGAAGACACCGTCTATCGCAACGAACGGCGGCTCCTGGAAGCAAACGGCATCGAAGTGATCCCGTTCGAGCGGTTCAACGACGACATCGACGCATCGACGCTTAGCAAGCGCGTCGGGCTGGCGTTGAACGGCGGCTGGTCACGGCGCAGCTACCGGGAGTTGTCCGCGCTGCTGCGCCGGAGCCGGCCGGACGTGGCGCATTTCCACAATACCTTTCCGCTCATCTCTCCCGGCGCCTACGCCGCCTGCCGGGACCAGGGAGTGCCGGTGGTGCAGACGCTGCACAATTTCCGTTTCGTCTGTCCTCAGGCGATGCTCCAGCGGGACGGCCGTCCGTGCGAGGAGTGTCTCGGGCAAAGCCTTTTGCCCGCCTTGCGGCACCGCTGTTATCGCCGGTCGTTGCCCGCCACCCTGGCGCAGGTCTGGACCATTGTGCTGAATCGTTTGCTCGACAG
>JAMPXD010000062.1 GCA_023701365.1 Geobacteraceae bacterium | reverse complement strand
TTTCTGACTCTGTCGTTCAGTGGAACCAGGCGGTCCGGCGCCAGGAATCGGGCCAGCTCTTCCCCTGACGCTGGTGCAACGGCGCCGCTTCCGGTCAGGTTTCCCTTTTTCTCGATACGGGTCACTTCGTACTGCAGTTCGATTTCCAACTCTTTTGCAGGGGCATTGACTCTGCCGTACAGCAGGGAATTGCCGTATTCGCCCTCCTTCTTCGGTTCCAGCGGAACCGGCGCGGTCACCTTGGCAAGCCGCACCGCCTGCTCCCCGTTGCTTGTGGCCACCGGAATCCATAGCTTCATCTCGCCTCGGGGAACATCTTTCACCTTAACTTTGTAACTGAAGAGAAAATGCCTCTTTTTCGGCTCCGCTGTAACCGCCCCATGCGCCAGGGCGCTCAAGACCGCCAGCGTAACAACCAGCAAAAAGAGGTACCGGCGCCTGCGCATAAACACTCCTTTTCGACGTTTTCTGTTAGCGAGAATGAAAAGCTATAAAAAAAGCCCCCGGATAAGGGGGGCTTGCAAGCCGGAAAACTGACGGCGCTCCGGGGATTATTTGATTTCCTTGATTTCGGTCCCTTCATAGGTGTAGCGGGGCTCGCCGTTTACCTTGTGGATCTTGGTGTCGATCACCTCCAGCTTGTCCCCCTTGGGAACCATCCAGAAGTCAATGTCGATGACATCCTTTCCTTCGGTGGACTTGAAATCACTGCAGGTGAAATAAATCATTTTTCCTTCCTTCTCGAACATCCGAACCGGATCATGGATCTTGTCGAGTTTCAGCTTCCACTCCTTGCCGAGCTTGTCGTCGTGGATGACAAAGACGCCGCCGGTGGCCTTGGACTTGGCCTTGACGTGCTCCTTGATCGACTTCTTGACGAACTTGGCGGTGACCGGCTTGCCGGGATGCTCCGCCTTAGGCTTCTTGACTTCTTCTCCCGGATGCTCTGCCTTAGGCGTCTTGACTTCTTCTCCCGGATGCTCTGCCTTGGGCGTCTCGACCGGGGCTCCGGGATGTTCCGCCTTTGGCTGTTCGACGGGAGTCGCCGGGTGCTCGGCTGCCGCGCAAATGCCCACGGCAAGGAAAGCTGATATCGATGCCGCCGCAACATACAACCGCAGTTTATTCATGATGCAACCTCCTCAACTGGAATATCAATGCCAATAAAGCTTAAAACGAAAAAACCGGCTGTCAACCTTGACCAGCATTTTACTGTTTCGACGGGCACTTTTCCGTGCCGTAGGAGCAGAACACGCAGCAATCTCCCGGTTTCGGGCGTAAAACCGCCTTGCAGTTCGCGCACTCGTAGAAGAATTGACAGGCGTCGGTCGGCATCGTCTCCAGTTTCTTAAATCCGCAGAGAGGACAGGTGATGATGGATTCGAGATTCATGGTTTCTCCCTCTGGTCTTTGCACCTTGTGCAACGCCTGTTTTCAATAACGTGCAGGAGGGGAAAGCAGACGGGGCAGGAGGCGGCAGCAAGTATGGCGCCGATGGAACCTATCTTGGCGAAGAGCTTCATGATTTGGACCCTATAAACTAGGTAGAATGCCGGATCGGAGGGGGGACTCGCCGAACGAGCCCCCCTCCTTCTTCCTCCTCCTGATCAAAAGGGTAAACCCTGTACCATGATACAGGGTCAAGGAATTTTTACAAAGGACCAGATATTGCCACGTTAATAATTCCCTATATAATTTCGGACATGTAGCCAGGATGCGTAAAAAGGATTTGCACAACCCCCACATTCCGGTCAAGACCGTTCTGGCCGGAGGATATACAGCGCTTTCTGATGGGAGATTCATGAGCAATCAACCGCAATCCAAGGTCGCATTCGTTCTTGCCGGCGGTGGAAGTCTCGGCGCCGTGCAGGTCGGGATGCTACGGACGTTGTTATCACACGGCATCCGGCCCGATCTCGTGGTAGGATCGTCAGTAGGCGCAATCAACGGCGCATATTTCGCTGCTGACCCCACCATCGAAGGGGTCAAGCGCCTGGAAAGGATCTGGCTCGGGCTCCAGCGACGCCAGGTGTTTCCCTTTTCTCTCCTTCAGGGGCTTTTTCGCATCCTCATGCAGCGCGATTACCTGCTGGAGCCGGCCGGCCTGAGGCTTCTCATCGAAAAGCACCTCACCTTTCAACGGCTCGAAGACGCGGCGATCCCGTGTCATGTGGTGGCCACCGACATTATCGGGGGAGGCGAGGTCCGGCTCTCCACCGGTTCGGCGGTCGATGCACTCCTCGCCAGCACCGCTATCCCGACGATTTTTCCTCCCGTCAGGATTGGCGGGCAATTTCTCGTCGATGGCGGGATCGCCAACAACACCCCCATCTCGACTGCGGCAGATCTCGGAGCAACGCGCATGATCGTTCTCCCCACCGGCTTTGCCTGCGCTATAGATCGGCCGCCGCGCGGGGCGATCGCCATCGCCCTCCATGCCATGAATCTCATTGTTGCCCGCCAGCTCGTGCATGACATGGAGCGCCTTGCCTGCGCCGCGGAACTGGTTGCCGTCCCACCGCTTTGCCCTCTCACCGTCTCCCCTTATGATCTCTCCCAATCCGCAGAGTTGATAGACCGGGCTGCCGAAGAAACGCGCCGCTGGATAGGGGAAGGCGGCCTGGAGCGGGGTGGCGTACCCGCATCTCTTTGCCCCCACAGCCATCAGGCAATGTCGAAATAATAGAAGTTCGCCCTGCCTTGACAAATGAACCGGAGCGGTTATAGTTAAACAGACCGCATGGTCGGTTTGGAGCAATAAACATGACAGCCAAGGGCGAACTCACCAAACGGAAAATCCTTGAAATTGCCACGTCCCTGGTCAACCGGAAAGGGTTCGGCGCAACAACGATTCAGGACGTCATCTCGGCAACGGGCATGCAAAAGGGGTGCATCTATTTCCACTTCCCCGACAAAGACGCCCTGTGCCTGGCGATCCTCGAGAATGCGCGCGAGGATTTCCTGCTGTTTCTCGACTCCGCCCTTTCCGGAGATACCCCGGGAGCATGCCTGGAGAACTTCTTTCGTCAGGCTGTCGAGAAGCACCTGGCTGCCGGATTCATCGGCGGCTGCATCTTCGGCAACACGGCAATCGAATTCAGCGACACGGACAGCCGCTTTGCGGCGGTCATCGAGCGGGTATTCGACGATTGGATCGGAATGATCCGCCGGACCGTATCCGCCGCCCAGGATGCGGGGCAGGTGAGAACCGACATCCCCGCCGCGTCGCTGGCCTTACACATAGTTGCCGCCATCGAGGGGGGGATCATGCTCTCGCGCCTCAAGAAGAACGAGGAGTCGATGCGGCAGTGCCTCGATACCGTGCGCACATTCCTGCAACTGCAAACAGCCGACTTACCATCGCCAAGAACGAAAGGAGAGTCCTGATGCCACGACTTGAAGCAATGAAACCGGAACAGGCGTCTGAAGATGTGCAAGCGATATTCAAGGAGATCGAGGCCGCCTTCGGGATGCTGCCGAACCTCTTCACGACCTACGCCCACCACCCTCCCCTGTTCAGGGCCAACTGGACCAAGGTCAAGGCGGTGATGATGGAGGGGACCCTGAGCCCCAAGGTGAAGCAGACCATTGCCGTGCTGGTGTCACGGGACAATAGCTGCGCCTACTGCGTGGCGGCCCATACCGGGGCGCTGAAGGCCATCGGGGTTTCCGGCGAGGAGATCAGCATCATAGAGCAGAGCATCGAACAGGCCGACTTCAGCGAAAAGGAGAAGGCGCTGATCGGTTTCGCCAGGAGGGCAAATTCCGCGCCACTGCGGATTGCGGATGACGAATTCGACTCCCTGCGCCGGGCTGGCGCAACGGACGCCGAGATAGTGGAGGCGCTCGGGGTGATGGAGCTCTTCACCGCCTTCAACAAGTTTCTCGACTCCCTGCAGGTGGATATCGATTTCTGATAGCGGAATCGATCGAAACAAGGAAGGAGGCGGCAATGGTCATGAAGAATGGATTCGATGAGAGCGGAGAACTCGACCTTGCCGGTGAGATCCAGCAACTCCTCTTCCCGAAGAGCTCTCCGGTCTGCGACTGGTGCTGCATCGGCATCAAGAACCGCATGGCGCGGGGGCTAGGCGGTGACTACTTCGACTTCATCACGATGCCGGACCAGTGCCAGACGTTTCTTATCGGCGATGTGACGGGCCACGGCCTTTATGCGTCCGTCGTCATGTCCCTCATCTATGGTTTCGTTCACCGGGCAACGAGCGGGGAATGCGACCCGCTCGGTCTTGTCCGGCAGGTGAATGATTTTCTGGTTGCGTTTTCCAGGCGAAGCCAGGTTTACGACCAGTATTTCTCATCCACACTGTTTTTCAGCATCATCAATCCTGAAACGCTCATGATGCAGTATGTCAATGCCGGCCATGTCCCTCCGCTGGTTGCCCGTGGAGACAGCATCATCCCGCTGGAGGCCACGGCTCCGCCGGTCGGCTTCTTCGAGGCGCCCGAAATGGAGATGGCAACGTTCCGCTTCGAGCGCGGAGACCGCCTGTTCCTCTACACGGACGGCATCACCGAGGCGGCTAACAGCAACGGCGAGCTGTACGGAGTCGATCGACTCCGAGAATTGTTACTGTCCGGGACCGAGGACTATGCGACATTCCTCGACGAGCTTTTCAGATCACTGCGGGCTTTCGGAGCCGTTGAGCCACCCATTGACGACTGCACAGCCATGGTCATTGATTTTCACGGCATGTGAACACGCGAAAGATTGCATGAAGCGGCCGCTATGACATGACATCGGTTCGCTCATCCGGAGAAAGGAACGAGCACGATTTGAAAATCGGCAAAATAGCCAAATTTCTCATGCTGATGGCGATGGCTGTTCTCATTCTGCTTGTCGCCAGGTACATGGATTTCGTTTTCACCTTCAGCCCGGAGGCCATCGCGGCCCGACTGGCGCAGGCAGGGAGCTTTGCACCCCTTCTATTCATGGGGATCATGGCGCTGACGGTGGCGAGTCCGCTTCCGAGCCTTCCGCTCGATATAGCTGCCGGAGCGTATTTCGGCCCGGCCCTTGGAACGTTCTATTCCGCGACTGGCGCCCTGGGAGGCGCGATCATCAGCTTCTCCGTCGCCCGGCTCCTGGGACGGGAGCTGATTGAGCGGTTCCTCCGGGGACATATCAATTTCTGCACTGCCTGTTCCGACAGGCTCTTGACCGCGGTTATTTTCTTTACCCGGCTACTGCCGGTTGTCTCTTTCGATCTGGTAAGTTATGGCGCCGGCCTGACGAAGATGTCGGTGAAGAGGTTCAGCCTGGCGACTTTTCTGGGGATGCTTCCACTCACCTTCGTCTACAACTATTTCGGGTCTGTGCTGGTCATCGACGGACGTCTTGCCGTCGTCCTGGGTCTGGTCATGGTGCTCCTCTCCTTCCTGGTCCCGCTCTGGATCGAACGCCATGCCCCTTTGGCGATACGCGGCATGTTCCGGCACGCTGGACCGGAAGCAGCCCCACAACGTTCCGACAAGCCGGAAACAGCGCGAACCAACGACGTTAGGAGAGCCCCGATGGGCAGAACCAATATCCTCAACAGCGGCCCCATACCAGAGATGAAGCCCGGGATCGACATTGCCGCTCACCTGCGGAGCGATATCAACCGTCTCAAGGGGGAATTCTACGACCTGGAACGGGGGCGGGTGGACTATGGCGCCATGCGCGCCTCTGAAGCTTATCGGCAGTATGCCGAATGCACCCGGCTTCTGCGCGAGTACGACCTGTCACGGCTCGACAGCCGGAAGGAGAGGCTCGCATTCTGGGTCAACCTGTACAACACCCTGGTCATCCACGGGATAATCGAACTGGAGATACGGGAAACCGTCAAGGAGATACCGCGCTTTTTCCGCAGGATCGCCTACGAAATCGGAGGTATGGTCTTCACCCCCGACGACATCGAGCACGGCATCCTGCGTGGCAACCGCCGGCCGTTCCTTCACCTGTTCCGCCCTTTTTCAGCCGGAAATATGCGTAGTGCACACGTTGTCGATCCACCAGATCCGCGGATCCACTTCACCTTGGTCTGCGGCAGCTCCTCCTGTCCCCCCATCAACTTCTACACTCCGGAGCGGATCGAACAGCAGCTGGATATCGCGGCGGCAGGATTCATCAATGGTCCCGAAGTGGAGATCATGCCGGAACGTAACCTGCTGCGGCTCTCTCCAATTTTTCGGTGGTATCGTCCCGACTTCGGCGGCGGCAAAGGGGTTGTGGATACTCTTGCCCGCTATCTCGACCCGGGCGAGAATCGGGACTTTCTCCTGACAAGAGGGGCCGGTGCGCGCGTGGAGTGGAAATTTTACGACTGGCGCCTGAACCACTAGCAAGTGCAACATAAACGAACAGGAGGTTTTCTTTGGAAACGAGCATCACCACGCTGGAAAACGTAAAGGAGTACTACGGAAAGATCCTCAGCGGATCTAAGGACCTGAAAACGAGTGCCTGCTGCAGCATCGAGTCGCTGCCGCCGAACCACCGGGAGATCCTCTCCCTGGTTGATAACGAGATCCTCGACAAGTTCTACGGCTGCGGTTCGCCGATTCCGCCCGCCATCGAAGGATGCACTGTGCTCGACCTCGGCTGCGGCACCGGCCGCGACGTCTATCTCGCCTCGCGCCTGGTGGGGCCGGACGGCTTCGTCATCGGCGTCGACATGACCGACGAGCAACTGGCAGTAGCCCGCCGCCACCGGGACCCCCAGACGAAGAGATTCGGGTTCGCAAGGCCCAACGTCGATTTCCGGCAGGGGTACATCGAGGACCTGGCGTCCCTGGACATCAAGGACAATTCGGTCGACGTGGTGATCTCCAATTGCGTGATCAATCTTTCCCCGGACAAGGAGCGGGTCTTTGCCGAAATCTTCCGGGTCCTCAAGCCGGGAGGGGAGCTCTATTTCTCCGACGTCTTCTCGGGAAGGCGGGTTCCCGAAGAGCTGCGAAGCGATCCTGTTCTCTACGGCGAGTGCCTCAGCGGGGCGCTTTATATTGAAGACTTCCGAAGGCTCCTGGCGAGACTTGGCTGTCCCGATTACCGGGTCGTCTCCAAGAGACCAATCACCATCGACAACCCGGAGGTCGAGGCAAAGGCGGGGATGATCGACTTCTATTCCATGACCGTGCGCGCCTTCAAGCTGGCGGGACTTGAGGACATCTGCGAGGACTACGGCCAGACGGCGGTCTATCTCGGTACCATCGCCGGGATGCCGCACCGCTTCCCCCTCGACGACCACCACCTCTTCATCGCCGGCAAACCGATGCTGGTCTGCGGCAACACCGCCGCCATGGTCAATGAAACCCGCTTCGCCCGGCACTTTCGGGTGACCGGTGATCGTACCCATCACTTCGGCCCGTTCGCCTGCGCCCCTGCTGCGGTAAAGGAAACCGGGGGAGACCCGTGCAGCGGCGGGGCCTGCTGTTGATCGGCGGAATAAAGAATCCCACGGGACATTTCCTTTCCACTTTCGGCAAAGGAAGCCTGTGGTGAACAAACATGAAAGAAGGCGGACATGAAAAGGATCACGACATTCTCTCTTATTCTCCTGCTGCTTGTCCCTGCAATGGCGATAGGTGCCGACTTTGATTACGCGCATTATGAAGCTCTTCTGAAGCATCATGTGAGGCCGGCGGTCAAGGTTGACGGTATCAGCGTCAATGCCGTTGACTACACTTCCCTGGCCCGGGATGCGAAAAATCCCGGTTCCGATTACAGCCTCCTTCTCCGGAATTTGGCGGCGTTCTATCCGGCATCCCTGAAAAGCCGGGAGGAGAAAATCGCCTTCTGGGTGAATGTCTACAACATAGCCGCACTCAAGACCATCGTCGATCACTACCCGGTGGACAGCATCAGGAGCAAGAAGATCAACTGGCTGGGGCTTCCCTGGAACCGGGAGGCGATTACCGTCGGTGGGAAGGAATATTCCCTCGGAGAGATTGAAAACGATATCCTGCTCGACACCTTCAAGGACCTGCGCATCCATTTCGGCATCAACTGCGCTTCGGTGAGCTGCGCCGATCTGCGGCCCGAGCCGTACCGGGCCGCCATCCTCTTCAAGCAGCTCGAAGAACAGGGAATCAGGCTCCTCGCTGACCCGAAAAAGGGGATGCGGATCGACCGGGAGAGGAACACGGTGTATCTCTCGCAGATCTTCAAGTTCGACAAGAAGCACTTCGACGCGCTCGGCGGCGGGGCACTCAACTTTAGTCTCCCTTATCTGCAATCTGCTGAGAGGGAAATGATCCAGAGAGGCGCCTTCAAGGTGGATTACCTGGATTACGACTGGAAGGTCAATGACAGCAAGAACGCCCGGTGAGGCCGGAACTGGAGAAATTATGAGCAAAGGCCCGTTGATCCTCCCTGAAAATGATTACAATCAGGCACTGGTCAATGACGTTCACCCTTCCGGGTGGATTAATCCGGAACCTGCCGACTACTACAACCTGGTTGTAATCGGCGCCGGGACCGCCGGCCTGGTTACTGCCGCCGGCGCGGCCGGGCTCGGGGCAAAGGTTGCCCTCATCGAGCGCCATCTCCTCGGCGGCGACTGCCTCAACTACGGCTGCGTCCCCTCCAAGGGGATCATCCGCGCCGCCCGGGCCATCTTTGATGTCCGGACGTCCCGGGAATTCGGCATCTCGGGTGGAGAGCGGCCCACCATCGACTTTGCCGAAGTCATGAAACGGATGCGGCGGATTCGGAGCGAGATCAGCCCCCACGACTCTGCCCGGCGCTTCAGGGATGAACTGGGAGTCGATGTCTTCTTCGGTAAGGGGAGCTTCGCCGGACCGGACGCCATCGAGGTGGAGGGGAAGCGGCTCCGCTTCAAGCGGGCCGCCGTCTGCACCGGCGCCCGCGCAGCCGCCCCACCTATACCGGGGATCGCGGAGGCGGGGTATCTGACCAACGAAACGGTCTTCTCGCTCACCGAACTTCCCCCGCGTCTTGCGGTCATCGGCGGCGGCCCGATCGGCTGCGAGTTGGCTCAGACCTTCGCCCGCCTCGGCAGCAAGGTCACCGTCATCGAGTACGTGGGACATCTCCTCTCCCGGGAAGACGCCGATGCCGCCGAGGTCGTCCAGCAGGCCATGATCCGGGACGGGGTCGAGCTCTGCCTCCAGGCAAAGATTGTCGGGGTAGCGCGGAGGGGAAGCGAGCGGGTGATCAGCGTGGAGCAGGATGGAAGCTCCATGGAACTTGTCGTAGACGAGATCCTGGTCGGTATCGGCCGCGCCCCCAACGTGGAGGGGCTGGGCCTTGAAGCTGCCGGGGTCGCCTACGATCCGAAGCAGGGGGTAAAGGTCGATGAAATGCTCCGGACCACCAACCCGCGGGTCTTTGCCGCCGGCGACATCTGCTTCCCCTACAAGTTCACCCACACCGCCGACGCCCTGGCCCGTATCCTGATCGCCAACGCCCTTTTCATGGGGCGGCAGCGGACCTCCGCCCTGGTCGTCCCCTGGTGCACCTACACCGACCCGGAGGTGGCCCACGTCGGGATGTACGAACAGGAGGCAAGGGCAAAGGGGATCGAGGTGACAACCCTCACCGTGCCGCTCTCCGAGGTGGACCGGGCGCTCCTCGACGGCGAGGCGGAAGGTTTCGCCCGGGTCCATCTGCGGAAGGGGAGCGACAGGATACTGGGCGCCACCATCGTCGCCCGCCACGCCGGGGAGATGATCAGCGAGCTCTCCCTCGCCATCTCCAGCGGCCTGGGACTTGGCGCCATCGGCAAAACCATCCACCCCTACCCGACCCAGGCGGAGGCGGTGAAGAAGCTCGCCGACGCGTACAACCGGACCCGGCTCACCCCCTTCGTGAAGAGGGTGCTCGGCGCCTGGCTGGAATGGAATAGAGGCAGGCACTAGGCGCGAGGTACGAGGCACGAGGAAAAAGCCAGAACCTCGAACCTATTGCCTATTGCCATTACCCCTAACCTGGGTTATAGAAAGTGGTCATGAACAGAAAGAAACTCGTCATCTTCGCGGCAATTGCCCTCCTGATCGCCCTCTTCTTCTGGTTCGACCTGGGACGCTTTTTCACCCTGGATGCGCTGAAGGCCAACCGCCAGGCGCTCATGGACTTTTACGCCTCGCACCGGGTCGCCATGGTGGCGGGGTTCCTGGCGGTCTACATCGTGCAGACCGCCCTCTCCCTCCCCGGCGCCGCGATCCTGTCGCTGGCCGCCGGCGCCATCTTCGGCGTGGTGGCGGGAACGGTCTACGCGGTGACCGGGGCCACCATCGGCGCCGTGCTGGCATTCCTGGTGGCCCGCTACCTGCTGCACGACGCGGTGCAGCAAAAATTCGGGACAAGGCTGGAGAAACTGAACCGGGAGCTGGAGACGCGGGGGCTCAACTACCTCCTTTTTCTCCGCCTCGTGCCGGTATTCCCATTCTTCCTTATCAACCTGGCGGCCGGGCTGACCCGACTGCCGCTCCGCGCCTTCGCGATCGGCACCTTCCTGGGGATCATCCCGGGGGGGTTCGTCTACGTGAACGCCGGGGCGAGCCTCGCCACCATCGACTCCCTCGGGGAGATCGCCTCCCCGCGGGTGCTCGGCTCGTTCGCCCTCTTGGGGCTGTTCGCGCTGGTGCCGGCGCTGTATCAGAAAATAAAAGGGACCAGGGACCAGGGACCAGGGACTAGGGATTAGAGACCAGGGTCTCAGGTCTCAGGTCTCAGGTCTCAGGTCTCAGGTCTCAGGTCCCAGGTCCCAGGTCTCAAGTCCCTACCAACGAAGGAGAATCAAATGGTAGCTGCTTTCAAGGAACGCCTCAAGGAGATCAACCCGGTCTACCTCAAGTTTGACACCCTCCAGACCCTCCAGGTCAACCTCGGCAACCTCTGCAACCTCTCCTGCCGCCACTGCCACGTGGGGGCCTCGCCCCGGGGAACCAGGGTGATGGAGCGGGAGGTGATGGCCAGGATCATCGGCTTCCTCTCCCGGCAGCCGGGGATAACCCTGGACATCACCGGCGGCTGCCCGGAGCTTAACCCCCATTTCTCCTTCCTGATCGAGGCGACCGAGGGGCTCTCGCCGCGGCGGATGGTGCGGAGCAATCTCGCCATCATGACCGAGCCGGGGATGGAGCGGCTCCCCGAGTTCTACAGGCGGCATCGGCTGGTGGTCATCGCCTCCCTCCCCTGCTACCTGGAGGAGAACGTGGACCGGCAGCGGGGCGAGGGGGTCTACGCCAGGAGCATCGCCGCCCTCAGGAGGCTCAACGAGATCGGCTACGGCAAGGAACTGGAGCTGAACCTGGTCTACAACCCGGGCGGCGACTTCATCCCCGGCTCCCAGCGGGAGCTGGAGGCCGCCTACAAGACAGAGCTGCTGGAGCGGCACGGCATCTGCTTCAACCACCTCTACACCATCGCCAATGCCCCGATCGGCCGGTTCCGGGAGTACCTGGAGGCGAAGGGGGCCTACGAGCGCTACATGAACCTCCTCGCCACCAGCTTCAACCCTGACGCGGCCGGCCAGATCATGTGCCGCACCCTGGTGAGCGTCGACTGGAAGGGGTTTCTCTACAACTGCGACTTCAACCAGGCGAGCGGCCTACCGATCACCGGCGAGGACGGCGGCATCCTCAAGATCGACGACCTGGAGGAGGCCGCCAGAAGCGGCAACGAGCTGTTCCTCGCCCAGCACTGTTATTGCTGCACGGCAGGAGAGGGGTCGAGCTGCACCGGCTCCCTCACATAAGAAAACGAACACTTTTGCGCAATATCTGCGTAAGTCTTCGGGACCGCTTGTGCGGCGTAGCGCTGCTACGCCTCCGCGCAATCCCTCGACAGCCTTGATCTTGCACAAAATTGTTCGTTTTCAGGTGATTCAAAACATTTTATCGGAACCGTAGGGGCGCATGGCATGCGCCCGGAAAGAGGGTGGACGCTGTCCGCCCCAACTTTGACCGCCGCAATGTGCATTTATGAATGGAGGGAAACTTTATGGACAAGCTCGCGCTGTGGGAACGATACGACAACTACCTCTGCCACTCCCCCGAGATCGGCCTGATGCTCGACATCAGCCGGATGAAGTTCCCGGACGGCTTTTTCGACGCCATGGAGCCCCAGATGCAGCGGGCCTTCGGCGAGATGGCGGCCCTTGAGGCGGGGGCGGTCGCCAACCGGGACGAGGACCGGATGGTGGGGCATTACTGGCTGCGCAATCCGCAGCTCGCCCCCGAACCCGCGCTCGCCGCGGAGATCGAGTTCACCGTCCGGGCGGTCAGGGAGTTCGCCGCCCATGTCCACGACGGCTCCATAGCCGCGCCGGGGGGGGGGCGTTTCAGCCGGCTGCTGGTGGTCGGGATCGGCGGCTCGGCCCTCGGCCCCCAGTTCGTGGCGGACGCCCTCGGCATGGCCTGCGACCGGCTGCGCCCCTCCTTCCTCGACAACACCGACCCGGACGGGTTCGACCGGGTCCTGGCGGAGCTCGCTCCGCGGCTCGGCGAGACCCTGGTGATCGTCATCTCCAAGAGCGGCGGCACCAAGGAAACCAGAAACGGCATGCTGGAGGTGAAACGGGTCTTTGCCGCGGCGGGGCTCGATTTCGCCAGACAGGCGGTGGCGGTGACCGGCAGGGAGAGCGAGCTGGACCGGAGCGCGGTGGCGGAGGGGTGGCTCGCCCGCTTCCCGATGTGGGACTGGGTGGGGGGGCGGACCTCCGTGACCTCGGCGGTCGGCCTCCTGCCGGCGGCCCTCCAGGGGCTCGACATCGACGGCATCCTCGCCGGGGCACGCCTCTGCGACGCGGTCAGCCGCAGGCCCGACACCCGCAACAACCCGGCGGCGCTCCTGGCGCTCATGTGGCACCACGCAACCGACGGCCGGGGGGCAAAGGACATGGTGCTCCTCCCCTACCGGGACCGGCTGCTCCTCTTCTCCCGCTACCTCCAGCAGCTGGTGATGGAGTCCCTCGGCAAGGAGCTGGACCGGGACGGCCGGGTCGTCCACCAGGGGCTCGCGGTTTACGGCAACAAGGGCTCCACCGACCAGCACGCCTACGTGCAGCAGCTCCGGGAGGGGGTCAACAACTTCTTCGTCACCTTCATCGAGGTGCTGCGGGACCGGGAGGGAGCCTCCATGGCGGTGGAGCCGGGGGCGACCAGCGGCGACTACCTGTCCGGCTTCCTCCAGGGGACGAGAGAGGCGCTCTACGAGAACGGCCGGGAGTCGCTCACCATCACCATTGAAAGGCTCGACGCCCGGACCGTCGGCGTCCTGATCGCCCTCTACGAGCGGGCGGTCGGCCTCTACGCCTCGCTGGTGAACGTCAACGCCTACCACCAGCCGGGGGTCGAGGCGGGGAAGAAGGCGGCCGGCGCGGTGCTCGCGCTGCAGGGGGAGATCATCGGCTATCTGCACAAGGAACAGGGGAAGGCCTGCACCGCCGAGGAGATCGCCTCCGCCGTCAACGCGCCGGACGAGGTGGAGAGCGTGTTCCGCATCCTCCTCCACGCCGCGGCCAATCCGGACCACGGGGTGGAGATGGTGCAGGGTGAGGACCTCTGCGGGAGCAGGTTCAGGGCACGAGTGGTTCCAGTGGGCCAATCCGCCTGATTTGCCCACGGCTGACTCCCTTCCGGCCTTTTGGAAAATGGCTTGGGCTTTGCCGCCGCTTGATGTATTATGGACAAGTTGTCTGCACCCGTTGTTCCCCAGAGGTAAGAACATGCTCCAGATTACCGACGAACTACTCAAAGAAATGACAGATATCATCGTCCGGGAAGTGAAGCCGCGCAAAGTCATCCTTTTCGGCTCTTATGCGCGCGACGAGGCCGGCCCCGACTCGGATTTGGACTTCCTGGTGGTCGAGGATGGCCCTTTTGGCCCCGAGCGTAGTCGCCGGGCGGAGATGGTCAGGCTCCTGCGCTTGGTTCGTAATTTCAAAATTGCAACAGATTTCCTCGTCTATACCCCTGAAGAGATTGAGAAGTGGAGATCGTCGCGGAATCACGTGGTCTGTCATGCCTTGCGGGAGGGGAAAGTTTTGTATGAGCGCCATTGATGACGCACAAATGCTGCTGACCATGGCCGCCAAGGATATCAAGGCCATGAATTCTCTTCTCGATCCAGATTCAGCCGACGACGAGATTTTCGGTTTTCATGCACAGCAGGCGACAGAAAAGGCGTTGAAGGCATGGATCGTTCTGTGTGGCGGTACATACGGGCGAACTCACAGTCTGTGCACCTGTTTGCCATGCTTGAAGATCTCGGCATTGATTTAAAGCACTTTACGGAACTGGAAGAGTTGACTCCCTTTGCCGTTGAACTGAGATACGAAGCGTGGGAAGCCCCCGAACCGAGCCTTGACCGTCCCCCTATATTGTCACAAGTAGTTTTTCTGTATTCCCACGTCAAAAATATTCTTGAAACAGCTCAAGCGATACCTCATTAATCCTAAGCCGGCAAAGCCGGAACCAAACAGGGAAAAACCAAAAGCAATAGCACGCGGATCAAATCTGATAAAATTCGGATCAAGGCGAATAAAACCATTCTTCTGCCTGCATCAGATTATTATCAGATTTTATCCGATGTTATCCGCGTTAAGCGGTTTTGAATTTCAATCGGTACGATCCATTTTGCTCATTTGCAGTAAAGAGTGAAATCGTAAGCATGCGTGCAACACTCAATATCCCAGATGAGCTCATTCGCGAGGTGCAGGCGATTTCCGGCGAGAAGTCAAAGACGAGGGCGATCATCACCGTCATGGAGAGCTATGTGAGGCAGAAAAAGATGGCGCAGTTGCTGGCACTCAAAGGCAAGATCAGAATCGATTACGATTGGGAGAAGGCCTAAGCCGACGAGATGAAAGCGGCCGAAGAGAGGGAGCTCGGACCATGCCCCGGTTCTGCCGAAGCTATGCAATCCCGCGAATAGGATATCGCTGACGGGTATCCGGGTTTTCGGCAAGGGCACTTTTTTCTTGCAGGATTGGCGGGTGTGGGGTATGTAAGTCTTTATTCATTGCAATTATTGAAGTTTCGCGGAGGGGAAATGATTTCGCTTCGTCCAGGGAATAATGGATGACCAAGAGCCGTCTGTGCCGGTGTAATGCCGGTGCTGGCGGCTTTTTTATTTTGGTGATGGGAAAGATCCCCGTGGCGAATCCGGCGGATTTGGTTCCCGTGGGCCAATCCTCCGGATTTGTTACCGTGGGCCAATCCGCTGGATTTGCCAACGGCTAATTTCCGTCCGGCCTTTCAGGCCGATGTTCGGTTTATGCCCCGAAGGGGCAATTGGATATTAGCCGTGGGTGGCCGCAACGCGGCAACCCACGGAAAACGTGAACGATAATTGCAGCGCCCCGGCGGGGCGCGGGAACACACGCGACGAGGCGCCAATGCCATCGACCCATTTGAGCCTGCATTACCATGTTGTGTTCAGCACCAAAGAACGCCACCCCTTTATCAGCCATGAATGGCAAGAACGTCTCCACGCTTATCTCGGCGGAATCATCCGCGACCTGGGAGGTGTTCCCGAGTGTGTTGGAGGCATTACGGATCACATTCACCTGTTGATCGGTCTGAAGGCCACCCATCGGTTATGTGACGTGCTTCGGGATATCAAGGTTTCCTCATCGAGGTGGGTCCACGAAGCGATGGACCTGCGTGAATTCGCCTGGCAGGATGGTTATGGAGCATTCACCGTGAGCGAGAATCGGCGTGAGGCGATCAAGCTGTACATCCTCAACCAGGAGACACATCACCGGACACGATCCTTTCAGGATGAATATCTGGCATTTCTGCGGCAGGCCGGGGTGGAATTCGATGAACGTTACTTGTGGTGATTAACCGTTTCCGTGATTTGGCTCCGTGGCAATCCGTTGGAATTCGTTACCGTGGGCCAATCCTCCGGATTTGCCCACGGCTAATTTCCGTCCGGCCTTTCAGGCCGATGCCCAGGTTATGCCCCTGCGGGGCAATTGGATATTAGCCGTGGGTGGCCGCAGCGCGGCAACCCACGGAATATATGCAGACCCAATAAATCAGCGCCCCGGCGGGGCGCCGGAAATGCTTTGTCCGAAGTTTAAACCCGACCCCCCTTTGGGGCCCTCGCGCAGGCAGCAACGGCCAGGTTCATTAATATAAGGAACATGTCACCTATACAGGTTGCCGTTGGATATCTGCTCAAACCGGGCAAAACGAGCTGAAGTCACGAGTTAAAAGAGCCTCAGATGAGACCAATTGATTCATCTACACCAAAGAAGCAGCATTATGTGCCACAGTTCATTCTCAAGAATTTTGTAACTGGCAAAAAAAAGCGTGTACACGTTTTTGATAAGCAGCGAAGGATGACTTACGCTTCGTCAGTCCGCGATGCTGCATGTGAAACTAGATATTACAATGTGGAGATTGACGGAGATGGATACACGCTTGAGGGCAAGCTTTCTTCCCTTGAAGGCATAGCAGCAAACGCTGTCAAAAAAATAATAGCTCACGAGACGTTGGCTGGACTTGATGCAAAGGAACTATCATTCTTTCACCTCTTCTGTGCAGTACAGCTTCTAAGAACTGAAACCCAACGGCATCTTGGTAAGCAGATCCAGGAATTGACAGCAACATGGCTGGATAAGCATGGATATAGAATTGGAGAAGTTGAGAATTTTGAACTTCTCGATGATGAGAAACTAAAGCACAGCCATGTACACAACATAAATTCATTGGCGATAGAGTTCGCCGAGCACTTTAGAGATAAAGTCATGATGCTGGTCAAAGCGCCGCGAGGTTGTGAGTTCTTAATTTCTGATAATCCTATAACTATGTATAACCATATGCCTCGACCTGGTAGAGGCAACCTTGGCTTAGGGCTTGATGGCATAGAAATTCATATGCCGTTGAGCCGTACCCTTTCTGTCACTTATGCATGTCCGAAGATGATGGGTGATATAATCGAGAGAATCAATAAGCTGCGGTTTCTTTGGTCGCTCGGTGCTGCTCCGAGACTGCCTGGCTCACAAGACGCTGAAGAGCTAGTTGATGCAATTGAAACTGGCGCAGCGCGGGTCATGAAGCCTGAGAACATGGATTTCCTCAATTCACTCCAGGTAATTCAGTCCTCGCGCTTTTTGTACTCTTCAGATGGCAACTTTTCGCTGATTGAAGACATGCTTAGAACTAATCCCGAATGCCAGTTCGCACCTCGTATGGAGAGCAACTAACGCATTTAACCAGCGCTACAACCATGGCCGGGCATAAAACCGCCCGTCAGGTCAACCGCAGCCCCGCTGAGCAACTAAAAATAAGAGGAGAATAAATTTTGAAACAACTACTAAGGGCATTTATTTGGGCAGGTATTTTTGTCAGCGCAGTTACTGGTTGCGGCGGCGGGCAGAGTGATACTATTGCGGCCCAAAATAGTTCATCTCTCATTGTTTATCAGTTCACGGCAACTATTGAAAGTTACGTTGATAGCTGGGCTCCATTTCCAGCGACAGTTGGTGATGTGATTACGGGGACGTTCAGCTATGACCCCAATGTAAGCACTCAGAAAGCCCCTGCTGGAGTTCAGGTCAAAATCGGGTCAATCACTCTTAATTCTGACCTGAATAGCTTGAATTCGCCGATTGTGATTCAAAATGACTTACAACATCCACCCCTCCCCCTCCCCGACGGCAGCCTTTCTAACAAGAGTGATGAATTCCAGTGGATTACAAATGATACTAGTGTCGCTGCTCAATACGGTCTGGATTGGATACAAACATCAATTGTATTGGAAGATTCTACCGGTACTGTTTTTAGCGATTCAAGGATTCCTGCTAACTTAAATCTGAGTCAGTTCAATAATGCTTTCATCTCAATTGGTAAGGAAGTCC
>JAMPXD010000260.1 GCA_023701365.1 Geobacteraceae bacterium | reverse complement strand
ATGGCGCGTGACGTCCGGGAGGCCCTGATGTATGCGGAGCGGGGGGAGGTGGAGGGCGCCTTCGTCTACCGCACCGACGCGCTCCGGGGGAGGCGGGCGAAGCTCCTGTTCACCGTGCCGCCGGCGCTCTATCCGCGGATTTCCTATCCCGCGGCGCTAACTGCCGCGGGAGCGAGAAACAGTGACGCTGTGGCGTTCTACCGCTACCTCTTGTCCGGAGATGCCCGCACCGTCCTGGGGAAATACGGTTTCGGGGTAAGGTAGCCAGCCAGACAGCAACGGGATTCCAGATGCACTCAATTTCTCCCGCAGATTTCGCCGCCATTCTTCTCTCCCTCAAGGTGGGGGTCACCGCTACCATCCTGTCGTTGCCGTTCGGCTTCGCCGCCGCCTACCTGCTCACCTTCAAGGAGTTCAGGGGGAGGGTGGTGCTGGACGGGGTGGTGAACCTGCCGCTGGTCCTGCCGCCGGTGGTGGTTGGCTATCTGCTGCTGCTGCTGCTCGGGCAAAATGGCTGGCTCGGCGCCCTGCTCAATGCAGTCGGCGTCAGGATCGTCTTTACCTGGCGGGCGGCGGTGCTCGCCTCGGCGGTGGTCGGTTTCCCGCTGCTGGTCCGGTCGATCAGGATCGGCATGGAAGGGATCGACGACAAGCTGATCCAGGCCTCCCGGACCCTCGGGGCGCACTGGTACGACACCCTGGTCACCATCATCCTCCCCCTCTCCTTCAAGGGGATCGTGGCGGGTTCCTCCCTGATGTTCGCCCGGAGCCTCGGCGAGTTCGGGGCCACCATCATCGTCGCCGGCAACATCCCGGGGGTGACCCGCACCATTCCCCTGGCGATCTACGATTATGCCGGCGCCCCGGGGGAGGAGGCGATGGCTCTCTTCCTCTGCCTGGTTTCCGTGGTCATCTCCCTGGCCGTGCTGGTGCTCCACGAATCCCTGGCCATGCGGCTGGCGAGGAGGAGGGAGCCATGAAGCTGGCCGTGGAGGTAGTCAAGAGCTTCGGCGTGTTCCGCCTCGCCGCCGCCTTTTCCTCGGCAGGGGACCGGCTCGGCATTTTCGGCGAGTCAGGGAGCGGCAAGTCGACCCTGGTCAACCTCCTGGCGGGGACCATGCCCCCTGACGAGGGCGCGATCTTTCTTGACGACGAGTGCCTCTTCAGCAGGGAGAAGGGGATCAACGTTCCCCCGGAAAAACGGCGGATCGCCATCGTCTTCCAGCATCCCCACCTCTTTCCCCACCTGAGCGTCAGGGGAAACCTCCTTTACGGCTACAAGCGGTGCGCGCCGGAGAACCGGCGGATCGACCTGGAGTCAGTGGCCGGAATCCTCAAGCTGGAGGGGCTCCTGGAACGGGGGGTGAACAACCTCTCGGGGGGGGAGAAGCAGCGGGTCGCCATCGGCCGGGCGATCCTCTCCAACCCCAGGCTGCTGCTGATGGACGAGCCGCTGTCGGCCCTGGACGACGAGCTGAAATTCCAGATCATCCCATATCTGAAGGGGGTCTGCGAGGAATTCGGCATTCCCTTCATCTTCATCTCCCACTCCATGACCGAGATGCGCCTCATGGCGGAGCGGGTGATCGTCTTCGAAAAGGGGCGGATCGTCCAGCAGGCCACGGCCGACCAGCTCGCCCGCCTCCGGATGCCCACCAGCCAGGTGGGATACATCAACCTCCTGAAGCTGGGGCCTCCCCGTCAGGTTGACGGGCTGTACGCCTATTCATGGGGGGGAGGGGAGCTTCTCCTCTCGTTCCCCGTCAGGCGTCCCGATTCCCTGATCGAGCTGTCATCGAAGGACATCATTCTCTTCAAGAGACATCCCGAGGCGATCAGCTCCAGAAACCTCCTCCGCTGCCGGGTCGTCGCCACCTTCGAGGCCGGCAACCGGACCGGCGTGGAGATGGATTGCGGCGGGGAGCGGCTGATTGCGGAGGTGGCGCGGCAGGCGGCTGTTGAGCTGGAAATCTGCGCGGGAGGGGAGCTCTTCGCGGCGATAAAGGCCTCCGCCTTCCGGGAGCTTGGGTGACCATTCCGCGTTCCGTTTAGCACTAAACTTCAGCCACTCCCAAAAAACTCCCTCCCCTTCAAGGGGAGGGTTGGGTGGGGATGGGTTTCCCGGCCACAAAGCACCCCATCCCCCTCCTGGCCTCCCCCTTGAAGGACCCAAACAACGGGCCTAAAGGGGAGGAAACGAATGGCAGAAGATCGACGCTAATCGGTTTCCGCGTTAACAGGAGCACCGCTGCATAAAAAATATGCACTAGAGGGGCCGGTCAGGCAGATCGGCCCCTCTTTTTTGCATGATGCCAAATATATAAATATTGGCATAAACTTGAATTTACGGGACAATGCCAGCACCACACGTTTATGGCACGGCATATGCTTTAGTGGTTGGCAAAACAGTTTATCGCACAATGACGTGCGACCGTTAGACGACACAGGCAATGGCGCCTCTCTACCACAAGAACTGATTGCGGGTGAGGGGCGCTTTTCATTTAAACTCACTGGAAAGGAGGGCAGGTGGCTGGAAAACAGGCAATTTTGCAGTAAATTTAACCGTGTGTAGTGAAAAAATTTAATTACAAAGGAGTATGAAATGAAGAAAATCATCAAAGTCGTGACAATGGCAATGGCGCTGACAATGGCAGCATCCGGGATCGCCCTGGCGACTCCCTCCACCCAGATCTGGATTCCTTCCACCGACGTTCAGGCTTTCAAGACCCTCCACCTCGGCATCGACAACTACATCAGGACCTCGAAAAAGTTGGGCAACCCTAATTATTATGACCTAGGTCTGACTGCCGGCGTCCTCCCCTTCGAGAAGCTGCAGATGGAGGTCGGTATAGATTACCTTGAAGGCGGCTTGGGCGCCGATGCCGACAAGAACCCGATCTACTTCAACGCCAAGCTCGGCACCCCGGAAGACTCCCTCTTCAAATTTTCTCCGGCTCTTGCTGTAGGTGCTTACGCTTTTGGAACCAAGCCCGGCGTTACCGGGCAGAATGTGGTGTACGGACTGGCAGCCAAGACCCTGCCGGTCATCGGCAGGATCTCCGCCGGCGGTTTTCACGGATCTGAAACAACGTTGATTGAAGGGGAAAACGGCGTCCTCCTCTCCTGGGACCGGACCATGAGCGAGATCTCCGACAAGCTCTGGATGGCGGTCGATTACCAGAGCGGCAACAGCGGCCTCGGCGCCTTGAGCTTCGGCGTTTCCTGGGCCTTCGCCAAGAACGTCTCCGTGATCTTCGGCTATGACATCTATAACAACCAGGCGCTCGGCGGCAAGAACACCTTCACCACCCAGCTCGACATCAACTTCCCCTAGGTCTCCTTCAATGTTATGGGGGCTGGCTCAGCCCCCGCTTTTTCACAAGGGGAAGTGTTTCCATAACGCAGCGGTAAAAAGGGAGAAACGTATGAAAATGATAGAAGCGATCATAAAGCCCTTTAAGCTTGACGAGGTGAAGGAGGCCCTGAACGGCATCGGGGTTGAAGGGATAACGGTGAGCGAGGTGAAGGGTTTCGGCCGGCAGAAGGGCCATACCGAACTGTATCGCGGCGCCGAGTACGTGGTTGACTTTATTCCGAAAGTCAAGCTGGAGATTGTGGTGGCGGACGATCTTGTCGCCAAGGTCGTTGAGACCATTGCCACCAGCGCCAAAACCGGCCGGATCGGCGATGGCAAGATATTCATCCTGCCGCTGGAAGAGGCGGT
>JAMPXD010000061.1 GCA_023701365.1 Geobacteraceae bacterium | reverse complement strand
GACAACATTGCCATGCAGAACAGGCGGGCCATGCTGGATTCGACAGGCATGTGTTTTTTTCCCACCTTCGAGCCGGCGCTGGAGGAACCCATGCTTTCCCTGCTGAGCGCGATAAGCGGGCGGGAATACGACAAAGCGGAGTTCGAAAAAACCGGCGAAAGGATCTTCAATCTGGAGAAGATGTTCAACTACCGCGAGGGTTTTCGTCGTGAAGATGATCGGCTTCCCGACCGCTTTTTCGAGGACGCCTTCACTATCGGCCCCAAGAAGGGCGCGGTGCTCGACCGGGACAAGTTCGACGCCATGCTCACCCAATACTACAAAGATCGAGGATGGGATCCTGAAACCACCAAACCGGGGAAATTAAAGTTAGAAGAACTCGGACTGGATTCGATCTAATCCATGGAGGCGTGGTCGGCCTTGGCGGGCTGGGGCACATGGGGGTGAAGTTCGCCCGGCTTGCTGTGGAGTTGCATCAGAAGAGCTGCAATCAATGACGCCGTCATGTTGCCATAGAGGCAGGAAGAATATCATGGAAAAAATCAGTTGACAGGGAATGCATTATATTATAGTTTAATATCAAATCATTTGATGTTAGATTAGAACGATGAAAAGATCACGGACATCCATGGAGAACGAAAAAAAGGCTCTGAACGCCTATACCAAGCTGATGCGGGCCGCAGAGTCGGTGACCGCCCGCACTAACCGCACCATGGCTGCCGCCGACCTGACCATCAGCCAGTTCGGCGTGCTTGAGGCCCTGTTCCACAAGGGACCTCTCTGCCAGCGTGACATCGCAGCGAAGATACTGAAGAGCACCGGCAATATCACCATGGTCATCGATAACCTGGAGCGGCGCGAACTGGTACGACGGGAACGTGCCGTCGAGGACAGGCGTTATTTGACAATCCATCTGACGGACAAGGGGCAGTCACTGATCGCCAGCGTTTTCCCCCGTGTTGCCGCGGCAATCGTCGAAGAGATGGGAGTTCTTACAGAGACCGAACAGGAAGAACTGGGACGCCTTTGCCGCAAGCTCGGGCTGAAAGAAAGGAGGGGTAAAGGGAACTAAAAATTTTTAAACCAATAGTTCAATATTAAGCTGTTGCATCTTAAACAAAATACTCAAAGGAGAATTTGAACCATGAAACGTTTTATCAAGCTAATTGCAGCAGTTGCCACCCTTGCCGTTCCAGCCTTCGCCTCGGCCGCTCCCTGGAGCATCGACACCGACCACTCCAATGTGGAGTTCAAGGTGCGGCACATGATGGTCTCCAACGTCAAGGGCGAATTCGGCAAGTACAGCGGCGTTGTGGACATCGATGACAAGGATGTCACCAGGTCGAGGGTGGAAGTGACCATCGACACCGCTTCCCTCAACAGCGGTGTAGCCAAACGCGATGAGCACCTGAAGAGCGCCGACTTTTTCGATGTGGCCAAATACCCGACCATGACCTTTGTCTCCAAAAAGGTGAAAAACGCCGGGAATGACAGGCTGAAGGTCTACGGCGACCTCACCCTGCACGGCGTCACCAGGGAGGTGGTGCTCGACGTGGAAGGGCCGACCAAAGCGTACAAGGACCCCTGGGGGAACATCAAGCGGGGCGCCGCTGCCACCACCAGGATCAACCGCAAAGACTTCGGCCTGACCTGGAATGCGGCCGTGGAGAGTGGCGGGGTAGTGGTGGGTGAAGAGATAACCATCGCCCTGGAGATCGAGCTGCTCAAGAAATAGGTTCCTGGAGATACACCTGCAACCGGAAGAGCTTAAAGCACGCTTCTCTTCCGGTTGCAGCATCCCCAACAGGAAGCTTAGGATTTCATCAAAATGCAGGGGAAATTGCTGCTGGGAAGATCGCTTGACATTTGTAGACGACCGGTCTAATATTTCTGACATGGAAAAGAAAGATAAAAAGGCTGACATCGTTTCCATCGGTACCCATCTCATCTCCCGCCAGGGGTACAATGCCACCGGCATCGACGCGGTGCTGAAGGAGGCGGGAGTCCCCAAGGGGTCGTTCTATCACTACTTCGGCAGCAAGGAGGAGTTCGGTCTGGCGGTGATCGACCACTTTGCCGAGCGCTATAATCAGCGGCTCGACACCTTCCTGAACGAC
Source organism: Geobacteraceae bacterium (assembly GCA_023701365.1). Taxonomy (GTDB): domain Bacteria; phylum Desulfobacterota; class Desulfuromonadia; order Geobacterales; family Geobacteraceae; genus JAMPXD01. The sequence goes on along the minus strand of JAMPXD010000061.1, from coordinate 15,936 downwards.
GAGGAGGTGACACCGCTGAACCGCATCCGTAACTTGCTGGAAAGCGGCATGGCGCGACTCACGCAGAACCGGTGCACGAAGGGGTGCCTGATCGGCAACCTGGGGCAGGAACTGGCCGATCAGAACGAACGCTTCCGGGCGCGGCTCGAAGAGATCTTCAGCTCGTGGAAGGAACGGTACGCCGCCTGCCTTCGCGAGGCCCAGCGGGCCGGGGAACTGGCGCCGGATCTGGATGCCGGTGTTATTGCAGGCTTTATCCTCTCCGGTTGGGAGGGGGCATTACTCCGGGCCAAGGTGATGAAGTCGCCCCAGCCGCTGCGGGATTTTATCGAGACCATTTTTGCCACGGTGTTGAGAACGCAGTGAAAAAATTTAAACCAACAATATACGACCGGTCTAATAGCCGTTTCATCCGGACGTAAATCGTCAAGGAGGGCTGTATGGATACGACAACCACATTCAGGGCGCTGCTAGTAGAAAAGGGCGCCGACAGGCAGTTTGTGCGGCAGCTCCGGGAGCGGACCATCGACGATCTGCCGCCCGGGGATCTGCTGCTGCGGGTTCGCTACTCTTCCCTCAACTACAAGGATGCCCTTTCCGCCACCGGCCACCCTGGCGTGACACGGCAGTTCCCCCACACGCCGGGCATCGACGCCGCCGGTGAAGTCGTCTCGTGCGGAAGCGGCATGTTTGTTCCGGGAGAGCAGGTGATCGTCACCGGCTACGACCTGGGGATGGAGACCGACGGCGGCTGGGGGGAGTACGTCCGCATCCCGTCCGCATGGGCCGTGCGGCTTCCGGCGGGACTTGCGCCGCGGGAGAGCATGGCGCTCGGCACTGCCGGGTTCACTGCGGCTCTGTCGGTGCTGAAGCTGGAGCAGGCCGGGGTCAGGCCCGGTGACGGCGAAGTGCTCGTCACCGGCGCGACCGGCGGGGTTGGCAGCATTGCCGTCGCCATCCTGTCCCGGGGAGGCTACCGGGTGGTGGCTGCCACCGGCAAGGGTGGCGATGAAGCGTTCTTGCGTAAGCTGGGGGCGGCGGAGGTCATCCCACGCGAACAGGTCACGGCGGGCGCCGATCGTCCGCTGATGCAGGAGCGCTGGGCGGGTGCCGTGGATGTGGTCGGAGGAGAGACCCTGGCAGCTGCCGTGAAGAGCACCCGTTACGGCGGCGCAATTACCTGCTGCGGCCTGGTCGGGGCGGCAGATCTGGCCATGAACGTCTACCCCTTCATCCTGCGGGGGGTGAGTCTGATCGGCATCGATTCGGTCAACTGCCCCGCTGCGACGCGCCTGCAGGTCTGGGAAAAACTGGCGGGAGCATGGAAGCCGGAGCATCTGGCGGAAATGGTGACCGAGGTCAACCTGGAAGGGGTGGAGGAGAAGACCCAGGCCATCCTCAGGGGAGAGATCCGGGGGCGGGTGGTGGTGAAGCTGCCATAACCGGACTGTTACATCCGGGAGGAGGAGCCTCGATGGAAACGATGATCCGTGACGTGATAAACCGCTTCGTGCGGGAAAGTCCCGACAACCGCTTTCCCGACAGCGGCGAACCGTACTTCGACGAGCCGCTCGTCGGCTTCGCCGCGGCAGGCAACCCGCTCTTCGTGGACTACCAGCGGATCATCGGCGGCTTCCACCGGACCCCGCAGGAGATCCTGGCCGGCGCGCAGACAGTGATCACCTGGGCACTCCCCGTCACCCGCGCCACCAGAGAGAGCAACCGGCGGGAGGACCGCTGGCCCTCCCGGGAATGGTCGCTGACCCGCAACAACGGCGAGAACTTCAACTCGGCCCTGCGCCGCCACCTGGTCGCCTGGCTCGAAGGAGATGGCCACAAGGCCGTGGCGCCCCAGCTGGAGCCGGGGTGGCGGCAGCTGGACGACCCCGCCGCCGGCATCGCCTCCACCTGGTCCGAGCGCCACGCCGCCTATGCCGCGGGGCTCGGCACCTTCAGCCTGAACGACGCCCTCATCACCGCGCGGGGGATCGCCCACCGGCTGGGGAGCGTCATCACCGATCTTGTCCTGTCACCGACGCCCCGCACCGCCCCGGACTTCCGCCACAACTGCCTCTGGTTCCGCGAGGGAACCTGCGGCGCCTGCATCGGCCGTTGTCCCGTCGGGGCACTCTCCCGGCAGGGACACGACAAGACAAGGTGTCGGGCGTATGTCTATGGCGCCGTTCCGGGAGCGGTGGGGAAGCGTTATGGCGTTGCCCAGACCGGCTGCGGGCTCTGTCAGACGCGGGTGCCATGCGAGGCCATGGTGCCGCCGGGAAGAAAACCGATGGGAAATGGCGCCTGGTGAATGCCGGCAGGGCAATCAATGAAACCCAAGTCTGCTGGAAATTTCTTCGGCAGCTTTCTTGACGAGCGGTATCAGTTCATGGCTCATACGTTCGGCACTCAGACGCATGGATGGGCCGGATATGCTGATAGCTCCGATGACTTGTCTCGTATAGTCCCGGATTGGCGCCCCAACGCATCTGACGTCAGCATCGAGTTCTTCATTGTCCACGGCATACCCCAGATCGGCTATACTGCGCAGATGATTCACAAGTTCATCCGGATCGCTGATAGTATTCGCCGTGTACCTCTTCAACTTGCCGGCATTGAGGTATTCCCGCAGAATTTCCTCGCTTAGACTGGCCGCAACAACCTTGCCTGCTGCCGTGCAATAGATGGGAAGCTTTACGCCGACCCTGGGGACGACCCGCACCGGGAGGTCCGACTCCACTGCATCGAGATAAACAATCTGGAAATCTTTCGAGATCGCCACATAGGAAGTTTCGTTGCACTTCCTGACGAGGGATTCCTGCACGGGCCTTGCATGGCGGAGAAGCACCATCTGCTCGACAAAGGTCTGCCCCAGATGCAGGTTTTTCAGGCCGAGCCGATAGTTTTCCGTAGCCAGATTCTGCTCGATGTAATTACGCGTTTCCAAGGTGGCAAGGAGTCTGAACACCTTATTTTTGTGGAACTTCAGACGTCTGCTCAACTGGGCGATACCAAGCTCGTCGACATTATCATGGAACTGCTCCAGAATATCGAGAGCTTGCGCGACCGTCTGAATGATGTAACTTGATTTTTCTTTTTTCATCATCACTTACCGTTTACTGTCTCATCCCGACGTGATGCCATGACACATTCTATTAATTATTCTCTCAGCCAATTTTCGGCTTCAGATCCATCGGCAAACAATCTAATAACTCCATTCTGATTATTCATTGCAGCTCTTTTAGCCGATATTACGCTCAAAGTGCTCGCATGAGACTCAATCCATGCGAATTTTCTTAGTCCTGCGGCCATCATTTTGGGGAACCACTCTTCGGCCACCCAGCTGGAAGCGCCCCAGGCACCGGTTATTTCGCTGTTATCATTGAACACCAACGAAGCCTTTTTTGATGTCAGCAGTTTAAGCATAGCTTCACACCCTTTTGTGACAGTTTCTTTCGAGGGCATGTTCCTCCAATGAACAGACACCCAATTATTAAGGGAGTCCCAGCATACTGTGACGTCATTTTCCTGATAATATTGCGTCAACATAATCATCTCCTTCTTTTTCCTTATCTTCCTATGCAAGAGTAAAATAGAACGTAGCTCCTGCTCCAACATTGCCCTCAGCCCAGACCTGGCCACCATGGCGCTGAATGATTCGGCGTACGGTGCACAGGCCGATGCCGATCCCTGCAAACTCTTTATTGGCATGCAGCCGCTGGAAAGCGGCGAACAGCCTTTCCGCATGGATCATGTCAAAGCCGGCCCCGTTGTCCCGGACAAAATAAGCGGTTTTTCCATTAGGTTCGGCAATCCCGAATTCGATCAGTGCTTCTTCTTTTTTTCCCGTGTATTTCCAGGCGTTACCCAGAAGGTTTTCCATTACCACCCGTAGCAGCTTTGCATCTGCTTTTGCCACCACCCCTTCCGCAGCATTAAATTTCACCCGACGCTGCGGTCGAGCCAGCATAAGTCCCGCGACTATTTCTCTTGCCATTTCGCCGAGGTCAACCGTTTCCGGATGCATTGCACTTTGAGTCAGGCGGGAAAAGTCCAGCCACTAACTAATTCATCTTACAGCTTATAGATCTTCAGCAGCGCCTGCGCCATCTCGGCCGGGCTTGCCGCCACGGCTATGCCGCACTCCTCAAGTACGGCGACCTTCCCGGCTGCCGTCCCCTTACCGCCGCAGATGATGGCTCCGGCATGCCCCATCCGCTTGCCGGGGGGGGCGGTACGGCCGGCGATGTAGGCTGCGACCGGCTTGGTCATGTGGTCCCTGACGAAGCAGGCGGCCTCCTCCTCGGAGTTACCGCCGATCTCGCCGATCATGATGACGGCTTCGGTTTCCGGGTCCTCTTCAAACATCCGCAGGCAGTCGAGGTGGCTGGTGCCGTTGACCGGGTCGCCGCCGATGCCGACACAGGTGGACTGGCCAAGGCCATAGCCGGTCAGCTGCCAGACGGCCTCGTAGGTCAGGGTGCCGCTGCGGGAGACAACCCCAACCTTGCCCGGCTTGTGGATGTAGCCGGGCATGATGCCGATCTTGCATTCGCCCGGAGTGATGACGCCGGGACAGTTGGGGCCGATGAGACGGGTCTTTTTCCCCTCCATGTACTGCTTGACCTTGACCATGTCCAGCACCGGGATACCTTCGGTGATGCAGCAGACCATCTCGATCCCGGCATCTACCGCCTCCATGATGGCGTCGGCGGCGAACGGCGGCGGGACATAGATTACCGAGGCGATGGCGCCGGTCTTCTCGACCGCCTCCCTGACCGTATTGAAGACCGGGAACCCGTCGATGGTGGTGCCCCCTTTGCCCGGCGTGACGCCGCCAACCATCCGGGTGCCGTAGTCGCGTGCCCCCTGGGCATGGAACAGGCCGGTGGTCCCGGTGATTCCCTGGGTGATGACCTTGGTGTATTTATCGACAAGAATGCTCATTACCTTCTCCTTTAGCAGGCCGCCACAGCCCGGACAATTTTCTGGGCCGCGTCGGCCATGCCGTTGGCGGCGACGATATTCAGACCGCTTTCGGCCAGCAGCTGTTTCCCCTTTTCGACGTTGGTCCCCTCCAGGCGGACCACCAGTGGCACCTTGAGGGAGACCTGCCTGGCGGCTTCGATGACCCCGGTGGCGATGACGTCGCATTTCATGATGCCGCCGAAGATGTTAACCAGTATCCCCTTGACGCTGACGTCGGAAAGGATGATCTTGAAGGCCTCGGTGACCCGCTCGATGGTGGCTCCGCCGCCGACGTCCAGGAAGTTGGCCGGGTCGCCGCCATAGTGCTTGATGATGTCCATGGTGGCCATGGCGAGGCCTGCGCCGTTCACCAGGCAGCCGATGTTGCCGGTGAGCGAGATGTAGGAGAGGTCGTGCTGGGATGCCTCAACCTCGTTGGGGTCCTCTTCGTCATAGTCGCGCATGTCGCCGATCTTGGGGTGGCGAAAGACGGCGTTGTCATCGAAGCCGAACTTGGCGTCCAGGGCCAGGAGTTCATTCTCGGCGGTGACGACCAAAGGGTTGATCTCCAGCAGGGAACAGTCACAGGCGATAAAAGCGGTGTAGAGCCCTTCCAGCATCCGGACCGCCTTATTGACCAGCTTACCCTCCAAACCCAGGCTGAAGGCCATGTTGCGGCACTGGAAGGGGGTCAGGCCGACCAGGGGCTCGACCGCCTCCCTGTAGATCTTCTCGGGGGTCCTGGCAGCGACCTCCTCGATGTCCATGCCACCTTCGGTGGAAGCCATGAGCGTCACCCTCGAGCTGCTCCGGTCCACCAGCAGGCTGACGTACAACTCCCGGGCGATGTTGCAGCCGTTTTCCACCAGCACCCGGGAAACCACCTTCCCCTCCGGACCGGTCTGGTGGGTGGACAGCACCATGCCGAGCATGTCGCGGGCGATATTGCGGACCTCGTCCGGGGTGCGGGCCAGCTTGACCCCGCCCCCCTTGCCGCGGCCGCCGGCGTGGATCTGGGCCTTGACCACCCAGGGTCCCTCGCCCAGGCGCTTGGCCCACTCCCGGGCGCTGGCGCCGTTGTAACAGACATGCCCGTCCGGAACCGGCACGCCGAAACTTCTCAAGATTCCCTTGGCCTGATACTCGTGGATATTCATGTAGATACTCCTGAAATGGATTAATGGCGTGATCAGCGTTTATGCGTGTCAAAGGTCCCTGAAAACTACCGACTAAGAAAAGAGAGGCAGGCCCGTCGACCCGCCCCAGAACCACAAATGAAAGGAGTAATGCGCGGACCGGACAGAACCTCTAATCTTCATCCGGCGCGGGATGCACCAGGCAGGCAGCCGATTCCTTCGCTGCTACATCACCGCGTCTGATTTTACCTTCGACAATCTCAGCCTCAAGATAGTGCTCCCCGAGGTATGAGAGCACCCTGATCCTGCCCACCTCTGTTTTCTTGATCGCCCCGTAGGCATAGACCTCCCGGTACACCGGGATCACATCACCCACACAGATGACCTTCTTCACATCCTGGGTTCCGCTATGGAAGAGGCGCACCTTCTTTCCTGTTTTCGTCTCCACCTCGCTCCTCAACTCCTGCTGCTGTTTCGTGACCTGAGCGGCCACCGGGGAGCATGCCATTATCGTGACTGCCAGAACCGACAAGACCTTGACCAATCTTTTCATTTGCCCGTCTCCCTTGAATTGAGTTGATCACCAGATGTAGGCAATCTTGAAGTAAAAGGCGTTCGACACCGGCGTGTTCTTCCCGTCGACGCCGTAGTCGTATCTCATGGTGAGGCTCATGGGGTTGCTGAAATGAACCATCAACCCGCCGCCGACGGTCGATTCACTGCTCGCGGAACCGGTAATGTCTTTTCCCGTCACCTCATCCGTCGAAGTCCCGGTGGTCTGGTAGTCTGCCGCTACGAACGGCTCCAGATACTGATGGGCGCGATACCCCATCCGCAGGTTGGCGTGAAAAGTGCTCCCCGGGTCAACATCGTCGCTACCCGTCTGGTGCCTGATCGATTTGAAAATGTAGCCGGTCTGGCCATCAATATTGAGGTCGCCTAGCTGCACATCACCGACGACAGTAGTGAGGCTCCCCCACGTCTTGTCCGACACCGCTTCGGTACCGGCAGGAATGGAGAGAAAACTTTGCAGCCCAACGGTGCTGTTCTTGGTCGGTTTCATCCAGACGGCCAGGCCGGTCAGGGGGTCTCCCAGCCCGGTTGCGGATACCCCGGGCCCCTGGACGCTGATCTCCGGCTGCAGGACCTCCCAGGCAAAGCCGACATCGGGAAGCGATTTGAAGGTGAAGAACCGTACGTACTTGGTGAAACCGACCGCGGTAAACGTGCCGGGGCCGCCGACCCTTTTGCCCCTGCTGTCGAAGGCCATGTTATCGGTCTGTACGAACGCGTACTGGGCGACCGCGTTGAAGGACTCATAATTTACCGGCAGTGCATACTCGTGCGGTCCGATCACACCCAAGGGGATACCCGAGGCGACCACCTGCGATGAACAAACGAGCAGGATGGATATGATTGTCGCAAACGCTACCATTGTATTGCTGTTGATGCCGCACCTGACCTTCTTCATAGATGATCCCCTTATTCGATTACAAAATCTGTTGTCTGCACCGCCAAGTAATAGAGACTTGCCACACCCTTTGGTTCCGAAAGTCAGTCAAAGTGGATGACCGGCTTCAGGATGCCGTCGGCCTTGGTCGTCATCATCTCCAGTGCCTTCTCCACCTCGGCAAAGGGGAAGTGATGGGTGGTCAACTTCGTCGGGTCCACCCGGCCGTTCTGGATGATGCGCATCAGCCTGGCCATCCGTTCGCTCCCTCCGGGACAGAGGAGGGTCTTGATGGTCTTCTCCCCCATCCCCACCCCCCATTCCAGCCTCGGTATGTTGACGTAGTCGCCGTGTCCCCAATAACCGATGTTGGAGATGGTGCCGCCGGGGCGTGTGACCTTGAAGCAGTTCTCGAACGTAGGCTGTGCACCGAGTGCCTCCATGGCCCCGTCAGCCCCCTGCCCGCCGGTCAGCCTCAAGACCTCGGCGACCACATCCTGCTCCTTGAAGTTGATAGTGACGTCAGCGCCATACTCCCTGGCGAGCTTTAGCCGCGCCGGGACGCAGTCCACCGCGATTACCAGGCCGGCCCCCAACAGCCGGGTACCGGCAACCGCCATCAAACCAACCGGCCCCAGGCCGAAGACGACCCCGGAACCGCCCAAGGGGATATGGGCATTCTCCGCCCCCTTGAAGCCGGTAGACATCATGTCGGTGGCGTAACAGGCCGCTTCGTCGGAAACGCCAGCCGGGATCAGAGCCACGTTGGCCTCGGCATCGTTGACGTGAAAGTACTCGGCCATGTTGCCGTCTTTCTGGGTCGTGAACTTGTAGCCACCGAGGAGCACGGTGCATTGGGAGGTAAAGCCACGCTGGCAGTTCTCGCATTTGTAGCAGGGAGTGATGGCATTGACCGCGACCCGGTCCCCCTCCTTGAAACCTTTGACCGCGCTGCCCAGCCTGTGGACGATCCCGACCGCTTCATGCCCCAGGACCCGGTCCCTGAATTCTCCGAGCCCACCGGCAACGGTATGCACATCGGAAGTGCAGACCATGGCCAGGGTGGTCCGGATGATGGCATCGTTCGGACCGGGCTCGGGGATGGGCCGCTCGACAATACCGACTTCGTTGATTCCCTTCATGACAAACGCCTTCATCGTCTGTTTCATCGTTGCTCTCCTTTTGCACCCATATGCTGCAGTCAATGCTGCAGGCAGAAGACAGAAAGTCCGACAGGCTCCTAGGCAAAGGTGTAGACGGGATTACCCCGTTCATCGTCGCTCAGGAACGTCACCTCCATGCCGATCGTGATCGCCGTTTTCTCCGTGTACCCTTCGACACGGGCCATCCTTCTGTGCCGGTTTTCTTCCACCACCGCCAATAGGTACGGGGTCTGCTCCTGAAAAGCCTCGATGCCGCTATGAACGATGGAATAGGTATATATGGTGCCGCGCCTTGCCATGTTTCTACCTCCCCCGGAAGATACTGACCACGCAGGTGGCTGCAGTACCACCGATGTTGTGAGTCAAGCCGATGTCCGCCCGCTTCAACTGTCTGCCGCCACCGTCGCCACGCAGCTGGGTGACGATTTCGTAAATCTGGCTTAAACCCGTTGCCCCAATCGGATGCCCCTTGGCCTTTAACCCGCCGCTCACATTGATCGGCATCTGACCATTGGCAGCCGTCTTTCCTTCTGCCACGGCAACCGCCCCTTTCCCCTTGGCAAAGAATCCCAGGTCCTCGCTGTTGATTATCTGCGTAATGGTGAAACAGTCATGCACCTCTGCCAGGTCGATCTGCGCGGGTGTGATGCCCGCGATCCCGTAGGCCTGTTGCGCCGCGAGTACGGTGGCCGCAAAGGTTGTCATGCTCCTTTTTGAAGCCAGGGTCAGGGTGTCACCGGCCTGGCCACAGCCGACCACCTCCACCAGGCGCTTGCGACAGACCGCCTTTGCCACACCGGTTGCCGCCAGCACCACAAACGCGGCGCCGTCCGAGACCAGGGAACAATCATAGATCGTGAAGGGATGGGCGATCGGCATGCCGTTCTTCACCTGCTCCACGGTGATCCTCTTCTGCAGCTGCGCATCGGGATTGAGCAGGGCGTTCTCGTGGTTCTGCACCGCACACAGCGCCATCTCATGCCGCACATCGCCGTATTCGTGGCAATACCGATTGGCGATCATGGCAAAGATGGAAGGGAATGTGGCGCCCAGACCGGCCTCCAGATCCATGTCCGAGGCGCCGGCAAGCCCCGCGGTTACCGCCTCGGTTGACTGGTGGGTCATCTTTTCCACGCCGCCGACCAGCGCCACGTCGTACATGCCAGAGGCAACGGCGCTCAAAGCCTGCCTGAAGGCCAGGCTTCCCGAGGCGCACGCCCCTTCAACCCGGAGCGTCGGAATATTCCCCAGCCCCAGGACTTCGGCTGCCAGCGGCCCCAGGTGCCCCTGGCCGGAAAAAGACTGGGCGTTGTAGTTGCTCATGAAGAGAGCGCCCACATCCTCCCTGTCGATCCCGGCATCATCGATAGCCTTTGCGCCTGCCTCCAGGATCAGCGCTCTCAGTGACTTTTCCGGGAATCTGCCGAATTTTGTTTCGCCGATACCGATGACGGATACACTACGCATTTCTTTTCTCTCCTGTCAGAAAACCGATGTTTTTTCGTAGAGAGGCCCCATCGGGACGTCTCTACACCTTGATGGCCTTCACCCCCGGATCGACTGCCAGTTCAGCCCCGGTTGCCAGCGTCACAGCTTCCACCGACAATCCGGGGGCGACCTCTTTCAGCACCAGCCCCTTTGATGTGACATCGATGACCGCCATATCGGTGATGATGCGGTGCACCACTCCCCTACCCGTTATCGGGAGAGTGCACTCCCTGGCAATCTTGGGCTGACCGTTCTTGTTGCAATGATCCATGATCACCACGAGCCGCTTCGCGCCATGGACCAGGTCCATGGCGCCCCCGGGACCTTTCACCATCTTGCCGGGGATCACCCAGTTGGCCAGGTCCCCTTTCGCCGATACCTCCATCCCCCCCAGGATGGCCAGGTCTATGTGGCCGCCGCGGATCATGGCGAATGATTCCGCGCTGCTGAAGATGCTGGCACCCGGAATCATCGTGATCGTCTCTTTGCCGGCGTTGATCAGTTCCGGGTCGACGTCAGCCTCCCGCGGGTACGGGCCGATCCCCAGAAGGCCGTTTTCGGATTGCAACACCACGTGCTTCCCCCCGGGTATGTAATTCGGAATAAGGGTGGGAATGCCGATCCCCAGATTTACATAAAAGCCGTCCTCGATTTCCTGCGCAGCGCGTTGCGCGACCTGCTCTCTTGTCAAAGGCATTGCTGTTTTCCTCCCCAGGTGAACGGTGGGTTACGGCGATGAATCCGCCTAACCCACCCTACGTTAATTTAATGAGTTACATGGTGCTAGGTGCATACCGTTCGCCGCTCGATTTTCTTGTCATAGTCGCCGCACTGGATGATCCGTTGCACGTAAATCCCCGGCGTGTGGATGAAGTTGGGATCCATGTCTCCCGTTTCCAAGAGCTCTTCCACCTCGGCAATGGTCACCCTGCCGGCTGTCGCCATCATCGGGTTGAAATTACGCGATGTCTTGTTGTAGACGAGGTTGCCCGAACGGTCTCCTTTCCATGCCTTGACCAGGGCAAAGTCCGCGGTCAGCCCGGTTTCGAGCACATACTCCTTGCCGTTGAAGGTCCGCACTTCCTTCTCCGAGGTAAGCTCGGTCCCCCCGCCGGCCGGTGTAAAGAATGCCGGAATGCCCGCGCCGCCGGCCCTTATCCTCTCCGCCAGGGTTCCCTGGGGGACCAGTTCCAGCTCCAGCTCTCCCTCCAGGAATTGCCGTTCAAACTCCCTGTTTTCCCCCACGTATGAGGCGACCATCTTCCGTATCTGCCTGGTGGTCAAAAGGGTGCCTAACGCATAGTCGTCGATGCCGCAGTTGTTGGAAATGATCGTCAGGTCCTTGACTCCCTTGCGGAGCACTCCTTCGATCAACTTTTCGGGGATGCCGACGAGCCCGAAGCCGCCGACCAGGATGCTTGCCCCGTCGTGGATGTCGTTAATGGCTTCTTCGATTGAACTCCGGACTTTCATGCGTACTCTCCTTATCTTTTTTACTTCAGGTATTTAGGCTGAATTCCTGCTCAGCCGTATTGGCTGCACATCCCACCCATCAACCCTGAAGGCGGACGAACCACCCCTGCTCACGTTGTGGAAAAGCCAGCACCTGGTGGGAACCGGACAGGCTGCCATGATCTGGCGGGAGCTGGCGGTCTTGCGTTGCACGCCGGCGAGCGCGTCGCGGATCGCATCCACCTCCTCGCTGGTCAGGTCGCAGACGATGAAAACCAGCCGGCCACGACGATCCTCAAACATGCTTTGTTCAGGCCACTTTGCGAGACTGACCGGCGGATAGGCCACATCCTGAACGCAATGAATTACCCGGGGCAGGGGATCGCCAGCGACGTTCATGAGCCCCTTGACCCGCAGGATCTTGGGCCCGTGCGTTTGCAGGACCCCCCCCATGGCCACGGCGAATTCGTACCAGGGTACGGGCGTATCGAAACTGACGACAAAGCTGCGGACGGAGTCATCGTGGCGATGCTCGGCATGAACGGGAGCGCGGTACTCCCCTGCTCCCTTTCTGCGCCGAATTGCCTTGGGGCTGATGCGGTCGCCACGCGGTCGGTTGGCGTGAATCTTTTTTTCCCCGAGCCACGCCGCAATATTGGCCGATCTCCCCGCATGCGAGTAAATGCCGCATCCGAATAGTGCATCCGGTTTGATGCGGCCGTGACTTGCTTCAATCCTGAGCGCTGCCGGATTGAGAGCATCCAGTCGACATTCCAGCGCAGCGCGCGAGGAAGCATTGGCAAGATCGCATTTGGTAATCAGCAGTCGATCGGCCATGGCCACCTGTCGCACTGCCTCCTGGTGCTGGTCGAGCTGCTTCAGGGCGTGGGTGGCGTCGACGGCTGTGATGACGCCGTCGCACCGGTAGCGGGCCGCAACGAACCATTCCTGGGTCAGCGTGTAGATGACCGGGACGGGATCGGCAAGCCCGGTGGTTTCGATGACCACCCGCATGACTTCCGGGATCTCGCGCCTGGAGCTGCGTTCTGCCAGATTCCTCAAGGCCTTGACCAGATCGCCCTGCACGCTGCAGCAGATACAGCCGGAGTCAAGGATCAGCATCGTCTCGTCGACCTTGTCGACCAGGTGGTGATCGATACCGACTTCCCCGAATTCGTTGATCAGCACCGCAGCACCGGCCATTTCCGGATGCTTCAGCAGATTATTGAGCAAGGTTGTTTTCCCGGCGCCCAGGAAGCCGGTGAGCAGGGTCACGGGAATCCGCTTGTCGGTTGCCGGCGTCCGGTCGGGATATGGCTGCGCTTCGTTGTTCATGGTGTTTCCTTTTGCTTCCATAAATCTTCCGTTATTTGGCATTCCTCCCCCTTCAAGGGGGAGGTTAGGAGGGGGATGGGGTACTCCTGGGCCGCCACTTCGCCTGAACCCCATCCCCACCCCGACCCTCCCCTTGAAGGGGAGGGAGATTTCTTACGACGATGGCGTTGTCCTCAACCTGGCAAGGCTCTCCAGTACATGCTCCGGCAGGGCATCCCGCGGGATGTCGACGAAGTAGAACTGCGCAGGCGTAAGCTCCGGCACCTGCTCCCCCGCCCAGACCATTCCGGACACATCAATGCCGTGGGCTCTGCCGGCAGACGGGAAATCGCCGGCGCCGATGAAGACATCGATCTCCTGCAGGGCCGGGCTATCGACAACTTTCCCCTCCCCCATGCGCAGCACCAGGGGCCACCGGTAATGCCTGGCCACGTTGATCAGGGGGCGATAGAGCTCCAGATCGGCAGGTCCCGGTTGCGCCCCTGACAACGACTCCTCCAGCAGCAGGCCACCCACTGCGGCACCGGATACCGAACGGGCCAGATCGGCCACATACATGGCAGAGTCCTCGATACTGTCGCCGTCCAGCTCCACCTCTTCGCGTCCGGCCGCCAGACAGGCCTGCCGCAACCAGCAGCCGGGCGACGGCATGGACAGGACCAGCGGCGCCTGACCGCGGAGCTGAGCCAGCACTGCTTCGATGATTTCAGCCAGGAGCTCCCGCGGCTGCGACTGTTCCAGGAGCTTGCGCAAGGAGAAAGACAGCTTGCGCTTTCCCGCCAGCTCCGCTCTTACGGAAGGATTGCGCCGCAGCCACGCGTCAAAGAGTTCGCCGACCTCAAGCACCGCCACATCCGGCTTCAGCAGTCCCTGGGCCTGGGAGAAATAGGCGAGGTATCTGCTCGCGCTCTCCCAGGGATCGCCGGACTCCCCAACGAGCAGTCGTTTCGTATAGGAGAAGGATTTAATCCACGTCCTCAAGTTGACGCGGCCACCTTCCGCGGGCATGAGATCGGCGAGATTCTGGCTCATTTCTTTTCATCTCCAAGTGCGCCCACGGCGGCAAGGCGTGCCTCCAGCTCGTCGATCCGGACATCCTTCGGATGGCGCATGTAGTTGGGCTTGGGTTTGTTGGCGTCGCGGGTGATCTCCGGGCTCCCCATGTAGAGGGTGCCCACATCGTCACCCCAGCAGCCGAAATACTGCAGATGTGAGGGGGGTTTGGGCTTGTTCCAGCTCTTGACGAAGTCGTTAAACGGCACGCCGCGGGCGAGCCGGTCCGTGCGCTCCTTGTCACGCAGCTCCCTGGTGGCCTCGTGGTTGATCGCCAGGGTTTGGTGATCGAACTTCACCTTGTAGAGGTTCTCCGCCACCCCCTCGGAAATCAGCCCTTCCTCGATGTCCTTGATCACCGCCCGGGGGTCGCGTTCCAGCAGATCGCCGTAACCGGCACCGGCACCCTGGGAAATCATGAACATCTCGCCCCGCTTGGAGATCTCGAACCCCATCCCCATGTGGTGGGTGGTGTAGCTGGCGCCTTCGAACGGCTGCTCGTTCATGATCTCGGCGATGGAATGCTTGAACTTCACCGGTTCATTGAGGAGCACGTCGTAGACGTCGACCCCCTTCACCTTGCACAGCGGATAGGCGCCGCAGGAGTAGCCGCCGAAGAGCCCCTGCATCGGCGGGATCTTGGCCCCCTGGCAGACGGTCATGAAGCCCCACTGTTCGCTGTCCTTGGTGGCGACCATCATGGTGTACCCCTGGCCGCCGCGGTACTTGCCGGGGGCGATGGCGTCCCTGGTCATCTTCTTGGAGACCAGCTGCAGGAAAGGGACCTCCTCCTCGTTCAGCTCCTGTTCGCCGATGTCCGCCATGGTGGCGAAAATCGGCGCCAGGGCAGGTTCGCCGTCGCAGTCGGAGCGGGCCCCGTGCCCCATGCCGTTAAGGTCGGCGCAGAGGTTGCCCAGGGTCTCGCCGTGCTGGCTCACCCCGCCCCAGATGAAGGTGTTGATCATGTTGAAGGTCGGCGCATGGACCTTGGTGTACTTCTCCGGGCAGCTGTAGAGGAACTTGGCCACTGCGTGCTGGGCCGCGGTAAAGCCGGTGAAGATCGACATGAGGCTCTGGGAGTTCGGCGCGTCGTAGGAGCAGTCGACGATCGAATGGGGATCGGTGATCACCTCAATGGGGGCGAAGGCCGCCTGGCCCCGTGGCAGGTCCGGCCAGACGTAGCAGAGGAACATCTGGGCGATCATCCCCTTCAGCCCCGCCAGTACCGTATTGGTGGCGCGGTTGGTGAATTCCGGGCTGGAGCCGCGGAAGTCGAAGATCAGCCGATCGCCGGTCTTGGTCAGCTGGCAGTTGATCTTCACCACGCAGTTCTCGCGCAGGGTCGAGTCCTGGATGATGTAGGTCCGCGAAGTCATATCCGGCCATTCACGGATGCGGCGGATTACCTCGACCCTGACGTTCTCCATGGTCAGACGGAGCGTGGAAATCAGGGCCTTCGGCCCGTCGGTGCGCAGGGACTCCTCGACCCGCTGCTTGATCCGCAGGCAGGCGAACAGCTTGACCTTCATGTCCTCGTACTGGAGCTTCGGCTCGCGCACCGAATTCTGCAGAAAGGTCAGGATGTCCCGTTTGATCTCGTAGTTCTCCACGACACGGAACGGGCTCATCTTCAGGCCTTCGTCGAATGATGTCTCAGCCATGGAGGGCATGCCACCGGGCTCGATGGCGCCGTTTTCCCCCTCGTGCACCGTGGAGGCGACCCAGCAGACCAGCTTTCCATCCCAGAAGATGGGAAGGATCATGCTCTGGTCGGTGTTGTGGACATTGCCGTAACGGGAGTCGTTGTGGATGAAGCCGTCCCCCTCGCGCACCCCCACCGTCGGGTCGTTCATCCAGTTCTTGATGATGAACTTGATCGGATGGTGGACCAGCG
>JAMPXD010000259.1 GCA_023701365.1 Geobacteraceae bacterium | reverse complement strand
CTTTCCTTTGCCCGGATTGCGGCTATACTCAATCAGTAATACCGTTTCACAGGAGCTGCACCATGACCCGACCCAGCGACACCTCCCGTTCCCTCGTCCTCCCCCTCGGGAGCGACCCGGACCTCCATCGCCGCTATATGGTGGTGAACGAGCCGCTCCAGGGGAACTTCCGCTTCGGACTGATGCTCGAAGTGCTCGACAAGCTGGCCGAGGAGACGGCGCTCGACTATGTGCGCCGCTCCTACCCCGGGGCACGGGTGGTGACGGCGGCCATCGACAACATCTTCATCCGCAACGCCGCCGACGTGACCCGCGACCTGGCGTTCCACGCCCGGATCAACCAGGTGGGGAGGAGCTCGGTCGAGGTGGGGATCAGGGTGGAGCATCCCGCACATTCAGCGAATTCGATTTCGGGTGGATACCAAGGCGGCGAGGAGGAGGCGACGCAGGCGTACAGAGAGGTACGTCGAGGAGCCGACGACGAAGCCAACGCGGGTAGGCGCCCGAAGGCGAATTCGCTCCATATCGCCTCCTGCTATTTCACCATGGTCGCCCGCTCCGGTTCCGGCGAGGGGGCGACGAGCCTGGCGCTCCCCCCCCTCGAATACGGGGACGACCTGGAGCGGGAGCGGCTGGAGAAGGCGCTGGCGAGCCGCGAGGCATACCGCCGGGAACAGGCTGCGGCCCAGGAGCCCCCCTCCCGCGAGGAATACGCCCTCCTCAGTAGCCTCCATAAGGCCCAGGAGGAGCCGGGGTTCACCGGGCTCCTCGCCGGCAGGCTGGTCACCGAGTCGTGGGAGCGGATGTACCCGGAACAGGAGAACGTCCCCCGGACCATCTTCGGCGGCTACCTGATCCGCCGCGCCTACGAGCTCTCCGCCATCTGCGCCGAGCTGGTCGCCCCGGACCGGCCGGTCATCGTCGCGGTGAACCGGATCAACTTCTTCAGTCCGGTCCTCCTCGACGACAAGCTCCACTTTACCTCCCGGGTCGTCTACACCGGCCAAAGCTCCATCGCCGTGGAGGCGAACATCGAGCGGATCAGCCGCGACCGGACCAGCAAGGCTCTCTCCAACTCCTGCCTGTTCACCTTCGTCAACGTGGACCGGGAGCTCCATCCCCGGCCGGTGCCGCCGGTCTTTCCGACCACCTACGCCGAGGACGCCCGCTACCTCGCCGCCCACCGGCAGCATGAGGCGTATCTCACGGGGAAGCGGGAGGGGAAGTTTCACCATTAAACCTAAAAACGGCAATTGGACACGGATTTACACGGAAAAAGCGGATTAACACCGATAATTCAAATAAATACCCGGGTTTAACATCACCACCCTTTGGGTTAATGCCTTCAATGGTTTAAATCCGTGAAAATCCGTATAAATCAGATTTGATCCGTGTTCAAATGCTTTTTCTAGGTTAAATGAGGCGCGAGGCACGAGGCGTCGGACAGCCGCGGCCCCGCAAGGGATTGGGCGAGATTGCTATTTTCGATGATAGGAGGAAACTGTCATGCTGACCAGAATGGAAGCGGAGCAGCGGATCATCAGGCTGCAGCGGGAACTGAAGGGGAACGGGATCGACGGGGCGCTCCTCATCTATCCCATCGACATCTACTATTTCACCGGCACCCGCCAGAACTCCACCCTCTGGATTCCGGCGGACGGCAACCCGCGGCTCTTCGTGCGCAAGAGCCTCAGCCGCGCCCGGGCCGAGAGCGTCATCGAGGATATCCGGCCATTTCCCGCAAGCAAGGAGTTCCCGGCCCTGTTCGGCGATGAGGTGAAAAAGATCGGCATCACCTTCGACGTGGTGCCGCTGCAGCAGTATAACTACTACGCAAAACTCCTGCCGGGGCGGGAGCTTTGCGATATCTCCGGCATCAACAGGGAGATCCGTTCGGTCAAGTCCGATTGGGAGCTGGACCGGTTGCGCCATAGCGCCGCCCATCTCTGTGCGGTGTTCCGCCAGGTCCCCGAGTTCCTCAGGGCGGGGATGCGGGAGATCGATCTGGCGGCCGAGTTCGAGTGCCGGCTGCGCAAGGAGGGGAGCGAGGGGTACGTGCGGATGCGCGCCTTCAACCAGGAGCTGTTCCAGGGGCTGGCCGTGTCCGCGACTGCCGGCGAGCCCGGTTTCTTCGACGGCGCGGTCACCGGCCGGGGGCTCTCCAGCGCCTCCCCCCACGGGGCCTCCACCGAGATCATTGCCGCCGGCACCCCGGTCCTGCTCGACTATACCGGCATCTTCAACGGCTACATTGTCGACATGACGCGCATCTTCGTCGTCGGCTCCCTCTCCGCCGAGCTGAGGCACGCCTTCGACGCCGCCATTGCCATCCAGCAGGCGCTGGTGGAAGACCTCAAGCCGGCGGTCATCTGCGAGGAGCTGTTCCTCAAGGCGGCCGCCATGGCGGAAGCTGCGGGGCTGGGGAAAAACTTCATGGGGGCGCCCGGGGAAAACGCCCGCTTCGTCGGCCACGGGGTCGGCCTGGAGCTGGACGAGTTGCCGGTCCTGGCGCAGGGGTTCAAGGCGCCGCTCCGGGCGGGACAGACCATCGCCATCGAGCCGAAGTTCGTCATCCCCGGCCAGGGGGTGATCGGCATCGAAAATACCTTTGCCGTCAGCGCTCGGGGCGGGGTAAAGATCACCGACCTGGCCGACGACATCGTCTGCCTGTGATAATATTTCTGCCGTGGTGTGGCATCGGGGGCAATCGACGGGTTGCCCCCCTTTTTTTGGCCGGCACTGCGGCATTATCCTATACAAATCATTTGCCACAGAGAACACAGAGTTCTCAGAGAAAATCCAGGCAGTTACAGGATTAAGCCATTCCACCAATAAGGTGACCCTGAAAAACGGATTTTTTTTTAATTACTCTGTGTTCTCTGTGTTCTCTGTGGCTGACTGCCGTTTTTAGGATTATTTATCTCGCCTGCGAAAACGATATTTTATCCGCGCACGCATCACCTTTACGTAAAATATCGGCAACAATGGAAATGGGGATGTTCCAGCCGTCGTGCAAGGAGGAAACAGGCGTAATGGGACGATACGGCAGCGCCGTAAACAGTAAAAATATAAACACGTTCTGAAAATGCTTGACATGTACGTAAACGGATGATACTCTTCGAGACAAAAATACCTCTGGTGGAGGGGAAGCGATGAGCGATGTCTTTGTGGTGGAGGCGTTACGAACCCCGTTCGGTTCGTTCGGGGGGGTGCTGGCCGATCTGGAGGCGCCCAAGCTGGCGGCTGCGGTGATGCGGGGGCTGCTGGGGAAGGCCGGGCTCGATGCCGCTGCGGTGGACGAGGTGATCGTCGGCCAGGTGCTGTCGGGCGGGGCCGGCCAGGCCCCGGCCCGACAGGCGATGCGGGGGGCCGGCATTCCGGACGCGGCCCATGCCCTGACCATCAACAAGGTCTGCGGCAGCGGCCTGAAGGCGATCATGCTCGGGGCGGACAGCATCAGGCTCGGCAACTCGGAACTGGTCATCGCCGGCGGGATGGAGAACATGTCGCTTGCCCCCTACCTGCTGAAGAAGGGGCGCTCCGGCTACCGGATGGGACATGGCGAGCTCCTCGACCTGATGATCTACGACGGCCTCCAGGACCCGTACACCGGCCGGCACATGGGGGAGATCGGCGAGGATAGCGCCGCCCGCAACGGCCTCTCCCGCGCGGAACAGGACGCCTTCGCACTGCGCTCCTACCAGAAGGCCCAAAGGGCCGTGCAGGAAGGGGTGTTCCGCGACGAGATAGTGCCGGTGCTGAAGCCGGG
>JAMPXD010000060.1 GCA_023701365.1 Geobacteraceae bacterium | reverse complement strand
GGGGCGATGGGGTAGCGCAGGACCGCCGGGAGGCTGTGCGCTGGTTCCGCCTGGCCGCCGAACAGGAGAACACCAAGGCCCGGATTTACCTGGGGGGGATGTATGCCAGGGGTGAAGGGGTGGAGAAAGACCGCCGGGAGGCGGCGCGCTGGTTCCGCCTGGCCGCCGAACAGGGAAACGCCGAGGCCCGGGTTTATCTGGGGGTCATGTATGCCCGGGGGGACGGGGTGGACAAGGATCGTGACGAGGCGACCTCCTGGCTTCGCAAGGCCGCCGGGCAGGGCTCTTCCCGTGCGAAGCAGTATCTGCGGCAATTGAGCGCGAGCAGCTCGGCGGCTGCGGAGTTGTGAGCATCCGCAGGGATGGAATGGGGTAACCGAAGGCGAGGAGGAGACCGAGGTAATTTGATCCGCTCGGGAAAAAATGAGCATCTTTAGAAGAAATATTGAAATAATAGTCTAAAAGTGTATAGTGTACTAGTAACTTTTAGGTAAATATTATTCAAAAGGTCTTGAGTGAAAGATTTTTTTGACCGAAATGAGGTCGTGGGGGTTCTGCATGGGTTCAACCCGTGGTGGTCGGGGAAGCCATACAGTGTCCCTGAGTTCCGGCGGATTGCCTTCGGGACCTGTCTGGGATACCTCGAAGATCGCTCCCTTAAGCGTGCCGTCCTGCTTACCGGGCCGCGGCGTGTTGGGAAGACCACGATCCTGACCCAGGTTGCCGACAGCCTTATCCAAAAAGGGAGTGACCCCAAGAGCATCGTCTACCTCAGCCTCGACCACCCCCTCCTTAAGCTCCTAGACCTTCGCCAGATACTGTCCCTCTACCACGAAAACATCTACCCGCCCGACCGGGAAACGTTCCTTCTCTTGGACGAGGTCCAGTACTCGAAAGAGTGGGAAACCGAAGTGAAGCTTCTGGTGGACCACCAGCCCAACTGCCGCATCCTGGCCACCGGCTCGGCCAGCGTTGTCCATAAAGAGAAGCTCGCCGAAAGCGGCGTCGGGCGATGGATTACGGTACCGATCCCCACCCTGTCCTTTTACGAGTTCATCCATATCCGGGGTGAGCAGATGCCGGACATTCCGCCCGACATGCGGCTGGCGGATGTTCTGAAAATGAAGGCGCCTGATTTCACTGATCTCGCTGCCCGGTTCAGACCGCTCTTGCCGCTCTTCCAGCAATACCTTCTCGTGGGTGGTTTTCCGGAAACCGCACGGCAGAAGAACATCTCCCTCTGCCAGCGGCTGCTGCGAGAGGACGTGGTGGAAAGGGTGCTGAAACGGGACATGACAGCCCTGTTCGGCGTGCGGAACGTCAACGATCTGGAAAAACTGTTCATCTACCTCTGTCTGCACAGCGGCGGCATACTCGCCGTGCAGCCCTGTGCCGCCGCCCTCGGCGCTACCATGACTACCGTTAACAATCACCTTGCGCTCTTGGAGCAGGCGAATCTGGTCTACCGTCTCCCACCGGCGGAAGTGGGAGGAAAGCGGGTGCTGAAGGCACGCAACAAATACTACCTCGTCGACGCCGCCCTGCGGAACGCCGTGCTGCTCCGGGGCGAGGAGATACTGACGAACTCCGACGAGATGGGCATCGTTGCGGAAACGACCGTGTTGCGCCATCTGTATGCCCACTACTATCGAGACATGCCAGAGATCGTCTACTGGCGGGATGTTACTACCAACAAGGAAGTCGACATAATTGTCAGAAGCCCGAAATACAGCCTGCCGTTCGAGGTGAAGTACCGGGAGAACCCGGACATCAGGAAGGATAGCGGACTGATGACGTTCTGCCGCATCGACAAGCCTAAATGGGCGTTCTGGGTCACCAAGAATGACCGGGACTTCGGCACCGTTGCCGTTGATGGCGTGGAAACTGTCTTTCTGCAAATTCCGGCGCACATCCTGTGTTACCTGCTCGGGCAGGCCGAGAGGTTGTACTGGTCGTGAACGGGATAGATACGCTTTAGGAGCTGGGTATCCCCAATAGATGGCGGTTACACGGAAAGGAACCGCGTGGCATGAAATTACATCTGCTTACCCCTGCGAAATCCCTCAACAAGGCCTATCTCAAGCAGAGTCTTAAGCGCGATCAGGTCGAGCTGTTCAAGGCCAATCTCGCCCGGCTGTTCGACAGGGTCAACGAGAAGGAGTCGGAGGAGAATTTAAAAAACATCGTCTCCGATTTTCTCAAGGATACCTGGTACAAAAACGGATATGAGATAAACACCAAGGAGCGTGCCGATCTCGTCATTCACAATGGCAAGAGCGCGGCCGATCCGGTGGGTGTCATCGTCGAAGTAAAACGGCCCGGGAACAGGACGGAGATGGTCTCTCCCGACCGGCCGAATACCAAGGCTCTGCATGAGCTGCTCCATTACTACCTGCAGGAGCGCTACCTCAAGGACAACAAAGAGATCAGGCACCTGATCATCTGTAACATTTACGAGTGGTACGTCTTTGATGCCGCCGATTTCGAGCGGTTCTTCTTCCACAACAAGAAACTCACCGAGGCTTACAAAAGATGGAGTGAAGGGCTGTTCGGTCTGAGCACTACCGACTGGTTTTATCAAGAGATGGCAAGACCGTTCATCGAGAAGGAACTGTCGGAGCTCCCCTGCACCTGCTTTGATCTGAAAGAGTTTGAAAAAATCGTCCGCAATCCCGCAAAGTCCGACGACAAGAAGCTCATCAATCTATACAAAATTCTTTCCCCGCCGCATCTGCTCAAACAGCCCTTCGCCAACGACAGCAACTCTCTCAATAAGGAGTTTTACAGCGAACTCCTCCATATCCTCGGCCTGGAAGAGGTGAAGGAAAAGGGGAAGAAGCTCATCCGGCGAAAGCCGGAAGGGGCGCGGCACCCCGGCTCGCTTCTGGAGAATGCTATCAACATCCTCAAGGTCCGGCATAAAATCCCCCCGATCTCTCCGGGAGAGGGTCGGGGGGAGAGTGACGATGAGCAGACGTTCAGCGTTGCCCTGGAGCTCTGTATCACCTGGCTCAACCGGGTTCTCTTCCTCAAGCTCCTGGAAGGGCAGCTGATCGCCTACCACAAGGGGAACCGCGACTACTCCTTTCTGAACGCCGGTCGCATCAATGATTTCGACGAACTGGACGAGCTCTTCTTCGAAGTGCTGGCGGTGCGGGTTGCCGACCGTACCGGCACGGTCCGGAAGAAATTCGGCAACATTCCGTACCTGAACAGCTCGCTTTTCGAAGAGAGCGACCTTGAACAGAAAACCATTCACATCTCCGCCCTCAAGGGCCGCCTCGACATGCCGATCCACGGCGCCACCGTGTTGAAGGAAGCCGCGGGCAAGCGCCGGGCGGGCAATAAAAGCACCCTTCATTACCTGTTCGAATTTCTCGACGCCTATGATTTCGCCAGCGAAGGGATCGCCGAAATTCAGGAGCAGAACAAGACCATCATCAACGCCTCGGTCCTGGGACTCATCTTCGAGAAGATCAACGGCTACAAGGACGGCTCCATCTTCACCCCCGGATTCATCACCATGTATATCTGCCGGGAAACCCTGCGGCGGGCCGTGGTGCGAAAGTTCAACGAGCAGTATGGCTGGCAGTGCAAAGACATTACGGAAGTCTATAACCGGATCGATCCGGCCAAGCTTAAAGAGGCGAATGAGGTCGTCAACAGCCTGAAAATCTGCGACCCTGCCGTCGGTTCCGGGCACTTCCTCGTCTCGGCACTCAACGAGATCATCGCCATCAAGTCGGAGCTGGACATCCTCATCGACCGGGACGGGAAGCGGCTGCGCGGCTATAATGTGCAGATCGATAACGATGAACTGATAATTTCCAGTGACGACCACTTCTTCGAATACAATTACAAAGACCCGGAGTCGCAACGGGTGCAGGAGACCCTGTTCCACGAGAAAGAGGCGATCATCGAGAACTGCCTGTTCGGGGTGGACATCAATCCCAAGTCAGTCATGATCTGCCGGCTGCGGCTCTGGATCGAGCTGCTGAAGAACGCCTATTACCGGCGCGAGGTAGGGGCACCTCTCGTGGGTGCCCAACACTATCCAGGGCGGGCACAAGACCCGCGCCTACAGCTGGAAACCCTTCCCAACATCGACATCAACATCAAGTGCGGTAACTCCCTGGTCAGCCGCTTTGCAATTACCGGCAATCCCAATATTCTTCCCGGTGATCGGAAAAAGCTGAAGGAGCTGACAGAGAAGTACCGGCGACACGTTTTCGAGTACAAGCTTTCCCCGGCCAACAAAAGCCAGCTCAGAAAGATGATCGACAACCTTAAACACGATCTTGAGACCTTCGGGCTCCCCAATGACAAGGACTTGATGGCGCTCTGGAAGGCAAAGGACGAACTTGCCCAGCTTTCACTATTCGGTTTCGATAAGAAAGAGCAGGAGCGCAGGCAAAAACTGCATGAGAAGGTTGCCGAGCTGGAGCAGCGGTTCGAGGAAAAGCAGCGGCTGGTTTACGCCAACGCGTTCGAGTGGCGCTTTGAATTTCCCGAGGTACTGGACGAAAACGGGGAGTTCATCGGCTTTGATGCCATCATCGGCAACCCGCCCTATATCCGGCAGGAGGCCATCAAGGAGCAGAAACCGGCCTTAATGGAGATGTTCGGCACCTTTTACTGCGGCACGGCAGACATCTACACCTACTTCTACAAGACCGGCATCAACCTGCTCAAAACCGGCGCGACTCTTTGCTACATCGCCCCCAACAAGTTCATGCGGGCCGGCTACGGCAGGAACACCCGCGAACTCCTTACCACACAGGCCCGGCCGCTTATGGTGCTCGATTTCGGCGATCTTCCCGTTTTTGACGAGGCGACCATCTATCCGTCAATCGTCATGGCGGAGAAGTTGTCTGTTACTGGGGCAACTATTGGTCGTTCTAAAAAAAAGACGCCCACCGCGACCACACAGGATACCCAATTTCTCGCCGCCACCTTCACCGACCCCGAACAGTTGACCCGCTTCGCCGAAGCTCTCCCTACAATCGGCTTCTCCATGCCGGTTTCCGCTCTCAGAGCCGAAGGGTGGGCTTTGGAACGGCCCGTTGTTCATGCATTGTTGGAGAAGCTCCGCACGAAAGGCAAGCCATTAGGAGAGTTCGTCGAGCGACAAATCTATTATGGGATCAAAACTGGATTGAATGAAGCCTTCGTTGTCGACGAGGAGACCCGGAAGCGGCTGATTGCTGAAGATCCCAAGAGCGACGAGATTATCAAGCCGTGGTTGCGGGGAAAGGATATCTTCAAGTGGAAGACTCAGTGGGCGGGGCTACACCTTATCGCTATTGCCAGCAGTGCCAATAAGGCATGGCCTTGGTCAAATGAGGAAAGCGAGGAAGCAGCACGGCCTCTGTTTGAGCTTGAATATCCGGCCATTCACAGACATATGTCCGAATGGGAAGAAAAACTGAAGAAGCGAGATGACCAAGGACGATTCTGGTGGGAATTACGATCTTGTGCTTATTATGAAGAGTTCGATAAACCGAAGATTCTTTGGCCCGGCATCAGTGCGGAACTAACCGTTTTCTCCCTTGACGAAGAAGGGTTTTACGGCAATGACAATAATCAGCTCATTATCTCCGCTGATCGTAGCCTGCTCGCAATTCTCAATTCAAAACTGACGAATTTTGTGCTGAGGCATATATGCGATAAAGTGCAAGGCGGCTTTTACCGGCTCAAAATCATCTACATCGAACAACTCCCCATCCCAACCGCCACCGACGCCCAGAAAGCTCCCATCATCGAGCGCGTCCAGAAAATCCTCGCCGATCCTGACAGCCCCGATGTCCCGCAGCTTGAGGCGGAGATAGACCGGCTGGTGTATGAGCTGTACGGACTGACGGAGGAGGAGATCGCGGTGGTGGAGGGGAGATAGTGCGGCTATTCGAGTAATTGCACGTGATGTGAGGCTATCTAGACAGATCGGTCGGGTCTGACTGATCATCTGACAATCCATGGAAAAGAGGGAGCCATGAGCACTCATTCTTCAGCGCTGCGTCCTCACGGCGGCTACCGCCGCCTGCGGTCTTTTCAGGTGACCGAGATCATCTACGATGGCACGGTCTCCTTTTGCGACCGTTTCGTTGGCAAGCGGTCGCGAACGCATGACCAGATGGTGCAGGCGGCACGCAGCGGGCGGCAGAACATCGCCGAAGGGAGCAGGGCATCGGCGACATCGAGCCAGACGGAGTTGCGGCTGGTGAACGTCGCCCGTGCCAGCCTGGACGAACTGCTGCTGGATTACGAAGATTTCCTTCGCCAGCGTGCTCTGCCGGCTTGGGGCAAGGATGACCCGCAGGCGCGGCAGGTGAGGGGAGTGGGAAAAGAAAATCCGGCGGATCAGTCGGATCGGACCGATCAGGCGGATGCAAGAGCCTATTTCCGCTGGCTGAACCATGCCGATCCGGCGGTGGTCGCCAACGCGCTGATCTGCCTGATTCACCAGGCGAATTATCTGCTCGACCGGCAGATTGCCGGGCTGGAAAAGCAATTCATTCAAGAAGGCGGCTACAGCGAGCGGCTGCACGCTGCCCGGCTGGAGGAGCGCCGCAAGCAAAGCGCAAATCCGACCGATCAGTCGGATCGGTCTGATCGGTCTGAGAAAAAGCCTTGCCCGGCTTGTGGCAAGTCAATGGTGTTGCGCACGGCCCGGAAAGGCTCCAACGCCGGTTCGCAGTTCTGGGGGTGTTCGGGATATCCCGAATGCAAAACTGCTCTGCCGGTGCAACCGTAACGAGGAAACAGTAGTAAGGAGTCTGTTCGATGAGCCTTTCAGCAATCTTGACGGCCGCAATGAAGCATATTCCCTGGGGACAGGTGGCGAATGTCGCGCTGCAACACGGGCCGGACTTCATCAGGAGACTCAAGGAGCGGCTGCAAGCGCGCCCTGCGGCCGAAGGCGAGGCGGCGGTGACGGTCGAGCAGTTGGGCGAGCGTATCCGGGAGCTGGAAGGCGCGCTCATCAAGCAGGATGAGATCATCGAACAGCAGAACAGAAACATCGAGTTGCTGGAAGAAGCCGGCAGGACACTGCAGGCGCGGCTGAAGATCTTCATGGCGATCGCGGCGGTCTTTGCCGTGCTGTCGCTGGCCCTGTTCATCATGCTGCTGACAAGATGAGCGGAGAGAACCGTAACACAGATCCTGCTGCCCGCAGGGGAGGATCTTGCGGCAGTGAGGCCGGAGACAGATGGAACCGATCTACGAGAAAACCTTTCCGATCCGCTCGTACGAAGTGGACCTGGCCGGCTGGGTGCGCCCGACCGCGTTCCTCAACTACCTGCAGGAGGCGGCGGGTGACCATGCCCGTCTCCTCGGGGTGGCGGTGCGCGACCTGCTGCCGCTCGGGCTCACCTGGGTAATGTCCCGCACGCACCTCAAGCTCCTCGGTACGGCCCGCTCCCGCGATGAGGTACGGGTGCGCACCTGGCCCTCGGTACGGGAGGGGCGCTTCTCCTGCCGGGAGTATGAGGTGACGGCTGCTGACGGCCGCCCGCTCGCACTGGCCACCAGCTCGTTCGCGGTACTCGACCTTGCCACCCGCCGGCCGGTGGTGATCAGTGAGCGCCTGCCGAGCTATCCCCTCCTGCCGCGCCGGGCTCTTGCCGACGATTTCGCGACGTTGCCGCGCCTGGCCGTGCCGGACACGGAGCTCACCTTCCGGGTGGGGCGGGGTGACCTCGACATGAACCGTCATGCGAATAACGTGGTCTACGCTGCCTGGGCCCTCGAATCAGTGCCGGCGGCGGTCGCGGAGAGGTGTGTCCTCGTCGATCTGGAGATCGCCTACCGGGCCGAGGTGTTCTATGGCGAGACGGTGCTGTCCCGTTGTCAGGAGCTGGCCGGCGGGGGAGAGCCGGTCTTCCTGCACCAGCTCGTCCGGAGCGAAGACGGCACCGAGCTCACCCGCCTGGTCAGCCGCTGGCGGGAGCTGACGGACGTGGTAAAATAGATCCGCTGGCAGTGACAAAAGGAGAGACCTGAACAATGAAAACCGCGATCATCGGCCTGGCCAATTCCGGCAAGACCACCATCTTCAACGCCCTGACCGGCCTCAACCTCGAGGTGACCACCTTTCCCACCCTCGCCGCCGATCCCCACACCGGCGTCGTCAAGGTTCCGGACCCGCGGATCACCAGGCTCACCGAGATGTTCAAGCCGAAAAAGTCCACCCGGGCAACGGTGGAATACATCGACTACATCGGCCTGACCAAGGGGGACATGGAGCAGAACCGGAAGGTGTTCGACCTGATCAGGGATGCGGACGCCATCGTCCATGTGGTGCGGGGCTTTGCCGACGAAGCGATCGTCCATCCGATGGGGAGCGTCAACCCGTGCCGCGATGCCGAGACTGTCGAGCTGGAGATGATCTTCGGCGACCTGGAACTGGTCGAGAAACGGCTGGAGAGGATGGCCCAGGGGGCGCAACGGGGAAAGAAGCCGGACGAGGCGGAGCAGAGACTGCTCGTCAAGTGCAGGGAGGCGCTGGAGCAGGAGACCCCGCTGCGCGACCTTGCCTTCACCGAGGAAGAGCAGAAGGCGATGCGCGCCCTCCAGTTCATGTCGATCAAGCCGCAACTGATCGTCCTGAACGTTGCCGAACAGGACGTGAACAGTGCCGGGACAGGGGCTGTGACCGGGGAGCTGCAGGAGTTTTTCAAGGGGAGGCAGGTCCGGGTCGTTTCCCTCTGCGGCAAGATCGAGATGGAGATAGCGCAGCTCCCCCCCGACGAGGCGGAGGCGTTTCTCGATGACCTGGGGATTGCCGAGCCGGCCCTCAACAAGCTGATCCGCCTTTCCTACGAACTGCTCGGCCTGATCTCGTTCCTTACCGCCGGGGAGGACGAGGTGCGGGCCTGGACGATCAGGAAGGGGACCGATGCCCAGCGGGCGGCGGGGAAGATCCATTCCGACATCGAACGTGGCTTCATCCGGGCTGAGGTGGTCGCCTACGACGATTTCATCGTCCACGGCTCGCTGGCCGCGGCTCGGGACAAGGGGCTGGTCAGGCTGGAAGGGAAGACTTACGAGGTGAAGGATGGCGATATCATCAATTTCCGGTTCAATGTGTAGAAAGGGTAATCGGTACGGCTCTACAGGAGGCTCACATGGAAAAGAAGGCCTGGACCCCCGCTGACCTGCTCCAGCTCTCTGGCGGCTACTGGAGCGCCTGCGCCCTGCACGCCGGGGTGAAGCTCGACCTGTTCACCCCCCTGGCCGAGCGGGCGCACACCCCCGCGGAGCTGGCCCGGCTCCTCAATGCTGACCCGCGCGGGCTGACCATGCTCCTTGCCGCCCTGGCGGCCCTCGACCTCCTGGAGAAATGGGGCGACGCTTACGCCGCGGCCCCCTTCGCCGCCGAGTTTCTCTCCCGCAGCTCGCCGAAATACCTGGGCCACATCATCCTCCACCATCACCACCTGATGACGGGGTGGACCCATCTCGACGAGGCGGTGAAAAGCGGCGGGCCGGTCCGGGAGCGGCTCTCTCATGCCGATGACGAGGCGGCCCGGGAGAGCTTCCTGATGGGGATGTTCAATCTCGCCATGCAGATCGCCCCGCGGATCGTTGCAGGCATCGACCTTTCCGGCCGCCGCCGGCTCCTCGACCTGGGGGGGGGACCCGGCACCTATGCCATCCACTTCTGCCAGCACAATGCCAGGCTGGAGGCGGTGGTCTACGACCTGCCGTCCACCCGCCGGTTCGCGGAAGAGACCATCGCCCGCTTCGGCCTCACCGACCGGATCTCCTTCCAGGCCGGGGATTACCTCAGCGGCGGGATCGAGGGCACCTTCGACGTTGCCTGGCTGTCGCACATCCTGCATGGCGAGGGTCGAGAGGGGTGCGCCGTGATCCTGGCGAAGGCGGTGGCGGCCCTGGCGCCGGGTGGGATGATCCTGGTGCAGGAGTTCATCCTCGACGACAGCCGGGACGGCCCGCTCTTCCCGGCCCTCTTCTCCCTCAACATGCTTCTCAATACCCCGGCCGGCCAGGCCTATTCCCAGGGAGAGCTGTTCGCCATGCTGGCCGCGGCCGGGGTCGGCGAGCTGCGGCGCCTCCCCCTGGAGCTTCCCAACGGCGCCGGGGTGATCGTGGGCACAGTGCCGGGGGGGTGAAGCAGAGATGGCTAGGTTGACGCCGGGGCGGGATGCCCGGCTCCGCATCATCCGGTCATCCGCTGGAGCTCGTTGTGTTCAAGGCGAAGGGAGGACAAAGGGCCGCTTCCTCTAACCCCCCTTTTTGGTTACGGAACTGGACTCCATATGTCTTTCTGGGAGCTAAAAAAAACTTGCATTTTGTTGCTTCCCGTGCTACAAACAGTATCACAAGTTAATGTTCACTCAAAAGTGAGCTCCTCCGGCTCACTTTTTTTTATGGAAATTCAGCTATGGCAACGACAGATGTGGTCACCCGGGTCTCGGAGCTGGCCGGGCCGCTCCTTGCGTCACTCGGCCTGGAGCTCGTGGATTGTGAATACAAGCGGGAAGGGCGTGCCATGGTGCTGCGCCTCTTCATCGACCGGGAAGGTGGGATTACCCTCGACGACTGCGCCACGGTCAGCCGCGAGCTCTCGGAAATCCTCGACGTGGAGGAGTTCATAAGTGAGCACTACACCCTGGAGGTTTCTTCCCCCGGCCTCAACCGCCCCCTGAAAAAGGCCGCCGATTACCAGCGCTACCTGGGCCGGTTGGTCAGGGTCAAGACCTTCGAGCTTCTCCCCGACGACGCGGGAAACCCGCGCAAGACCTTCCTCGGCGAGCTCCTGGGGCTGGACGAGGGGGTCGTCAGGTTGAAGCTCGTGGAGGGGCAGACCGCCGGGATACCACTGCAGAAGATTGCCAAGGCCAATCTGGAGTTTGAATTCTGATAAAAACAGTTTCGAGTTCCGTGTTTCGGGTTTAATGTTGTCAACTCGAAAACCGAAACGAGAAACTTGGAACTTTAGTTTAAGGAGAGAGACGTGGAAACGAGCTTCAGCCTCAAGCATACAATCGACCAGATCGTGAAGGAGAAGGGGATCGAGAAGGGTGTGATCCTGGAGGCCCTCGAGCAGGCGGTTCTCACTGCCGCCAACAAGAAGTTCCGCAACACGCGCGATCTGGAGGCCCACTACAACGAGGAGATCGGCGAGGTTGAGTTGTTCGAGTTCGTCACCGTGGTGGAAGAGGTGCAGGATTCCTACCGGGAGATCGATCTTGAGGAGGCGCGGGAGATCGATCCGGAGGTGGAGATCGGTGACTCTCTCGGCATCAAGATGGAGGCCAGCGACTTCTCCCGGATCGCCGCCCAGACCGCCAAGCAGGTAATTATCCAGAAGGTCCGCGAGGCGGAGCGCGAGACTATCTTCAACGAATACAAGGACCGGGTCGGCGAACTGATCAACGGCGTGGTGCGGCGCTTCGAGAAGGGGGAGATGATCGTCGACCTCGGCCGTGCCGAGGCGGTGCTCCCTCACAAGGAGCAGGCGCCCCGCGAGGTGTACCGCCAGGGGGACCGGATCAAGGCGCTCATCACCGACATCCGGATGACTACCAAGGGGCCGCAGATCATGCTGTCCCGGGTCCATCCCACTGTCCTCGAAAAACTCTTCGAGGCCGAGGTCCCGGAGGTTGCCGAGGGGATCGTGGAGATCATGGGGGTCGTCAGGGAGCCGGGGAGCCGGGCCAAGATCGCCGTCTATTCCCACGAGCCGGACGTGGACCCGGTCGGGGCCTGCGTCGGCATGCGGGGGAGCCGCGTGCAGAACGTGGTCTCTGAGCTCCGGGGGGAGAAGATCGACATCATTCCCTGGTCCGAGGACATTGCCCGCTTTGTCTGCAATGCCCTGGCCCCGGCGGTGGTCAGCAAGGTCTATGTGGAGGAGGAGAACCGCTCCATGGAGATCGTCGTGGCTGATGACCAGCTCTCTCTTGCCATCGGCAAGCGCGGCCAGAATGTGCGGCTCGCCGCCAAGCTGACCGGCTGGAAGATCGACATGAAGAGCGAGTCACGCGCGGCAGAGGCCGAACTCCTGCAGTTCGCCTCCTTCGACGGCACCCAGGAAGAGGGCGCCGAAGAAGAGGCGGAAGAGGTTCAGCAGGAAGAGGTTCAGCAGGAAGAAAGCGGAGCTTCCGCGGAGGCGGTCGAAGAGTAGCATGCCCCGGAATGAGCCACAGCGGAGCTGTCTCAGCTGCAGGACGGTGAAGGAGAAGAAGGACCTCCTCCGCTTCGTCCTGGCGCCGGACCGGACGCTCGTCCCCGACCTTCAGGCAAAGCTCCCCGGGAGGGGGGCCTACACCTGCCCGAAGAAATCGTGCCTGAGGGAGGCAGCGGCAAAGAAGCAGTTTGCCCGTTCGTTCAGGGGGGAGGTCCGCTCCGGCACTCCCGATGAACTGGTCAGTCTGGTGGCCGCCCGGATGGAGGAGCGGATAGCCGCATACCTGGCCCTTGCCAACAAGGCGGGGAAGGTGGCCTCCGGCGGCGATACCGTCGCGGAGTTGCTGACCAGACGGACCCCGGGGATCATCTGCATTGCCGCCGACATCTCGCCCGACATTGGCGAGAAAGTGGCGTACCAGGCGGCCCGGGCAGGGGTGGAGTACTTCACCCTGTTCGACAAGGAGCGGCTCGGGGCGCTGCTGGGCAAGGCGTTGAGGAGCGTAGTGGCGGTGGAGCGCGGTGGCTTCAGCGAGACGATAAGGAAAGAGTTGGAAAGGTACAGGAACTTCTTTGAGGGAGGAACGGACGCAACATGAGTAAAATCCGCGTATATGAGCTGGCACAAAAGATGGGGATTGAAAATAAGGAGCTTATGGCCAAGCTGAAGGCCGTGGGTGTGGATGTGAAGAGCCACACGGCCACGATCGAGGAAGCGGATGCCAGGAAGCTCGATACCCCCGCGCCTCCCCCGAAGACGGATAATCCTCCGACCGTCAAGGAAGTCTCCAAGGAAGAAGTCCGGCTGACCACTACTGTCATCAGGCGGCGCGCCAAGGTGGTGGAGACCGTTGCCGAAGCCGCAGCTGAAGCCGTTGCCGAGCCTGTCGCCGAAGCCCCGCAGGTGCAGGAGACGCCGCCGCCGAAGGTGGAGCCGGTGAAGGTCGAAGAAGTCAAGGTGCCGGAGGCCGTAGTCGAGGCTCCTCCCGTGGCTAAAGAGGCCCCGCAGCTTGTGGCACCACCCGAGGCCCCGCCGAAGGCTCCGCGCCCGGAGGAGGCCCGCCCCGAGCGGCCGACCGCCAACAAGGCGATAATCCTCGGCCGGGTGGAGATCCCGGCGATGCAGACCAAGGAAAGGCCTACCGACCGGCGTGAGTTCACCAGAGCCGGGGAGCGCCCAACGCCCCATCGTCCCGCAGAGCGTCCCGCGCCCGGCCGCCCGGGAGAACGTCCGGCACCCGGCCGCCCGGGCGAGCGTCCCGCGCCCAGCCGCCCGGGCGAGCGTCCGGCAGCCGGCCGTCCGGGTGAGCGCCCCGCCCCCAGTCGTCCCGCTCCCCTTGGCCCGGTGGATACAACCCTGTCGGCCGAAGACCGGCGCAAGGCGGCGCGTAAGATGGCCGCTCCCGAGATCGGCAAGGGGGCCAAAAAGGGAGCTCCGGCAGTCAAGCGGAAAGAGGTCCTGAAGACAAAGACCGAGCTTGCCGAGAAGCGGGAGCGGGTCTTTGAGCCCGGCCTCCGGCCCGGCAAGGGGAGGAAGAAGGAAAAATTCCGCGCGCCCGAGGGGAAAAAGACCGAAATCACCATACCCAAGGCGATCAAGCGGATCATCAGGATTTCCGAGACCATCACCGTCGGCGAGTTGGCCAAGCGGATGGGGACCAAGGCCAATGATCTGATCCGTGCCCTGATGAAGATGGGATCGATGGTCACCATCAACCATCCCCTCGATTTCGATACAGCCACCCTGCTGGCGACCGATTTCGGCTACGAGATCGATAACGTCGCCCTCGACGTGGACGAGATGCTGGAGTCGGTTCCCGACACCCCGGAAAGCCTGGTCAAGCGTCCGCCGGTGGTCACCATCATGGGGCATGTCGATCACGGCAAGACCTCCCTCCTTGATGCCATCCGGGAAACCAACGTGATCGCCGGCGAGGCGGGGGGGATTACCCAGCATATCGGCGCCTACGACGTGGAACTGAACGGGAGGAAGATCACCTTCCTCGACACCCCGGGCCACGAGGCGTTCACCGCCATGCGCGCCAGGGGGGCCAAGGTGACCGATATCGTCATCCTGGTGGTGGCAGCCGACGACGGCGTCATGCCCCAGACCCGTGAAGCGGTCAACCACTCCAAGGCGGCCGGCGTGCCGATCATCGTCGCCATCAACAAGATCGACAAACCGGATGCGAAGCCGGAGCGGGTGAAGCAGGAGCTGATGGAGTTCGGCCTGGTTTCCGAGGAATGGGGGGGGGACACCATCTTCGTGGAGGTCTCCGCCAAGAAGCGGGTCAATCTCCCGGCGCTCCTCGAGATGGTCCTCCTCCAGGCGGACGTGCTGGAGCTGAAGGCCAACCCCGAGAAGCCGGCCCGCGGCACCATCATCGAGGCCAAGCTGGACAGGGGGCGCGGCCCCGTCGCCACGGTCCTAGTCCAGGAAGGCACCCTCAAGGGGGGCGACTACTTCGTAGCCGGGGTCCACTCGGGGAGGGTGCGGGCCATGCAGAACGATCGCGGCGACAAGGTGCTGTCCGCCGGACCGGCCATGCCGGTCGAGGTGATCGGCTTCACCGGGGTGCCGGATGCGGGGGATGTCTTCGTCTCGATGGCCGATGAAAAACAGGCCAGGGAGATAGCTACCTACCGGCAGCAGAAGCTCCGCGAGACCGAGCTGGCGAAGCACAGCAAGCTCTCCCTGGAGCAGCTCTACGAGAAGATCCAGAAGGGAGAGGTCAAGGACCTCAACACCATCGTCAAGGCGGACGTCCAGGGCTCCGTGGAGGCGGTCTCCGACTCCCTGAAGAAGCTTACAACCGCTGCCATCCGCCTCAACGTGCTGCACGCCTCGGTCGGTGCCATCACCGAGACCGACGTGAACCTCGCCGCCGCCAGCAATGCCATTATCCTCGGCTTCAACGTCCGTCCGGAGGTGAAGGCCCAGGCCCTCGCCGAGAAGGAAGGGGTGGATATCCGCCTCTACAACATCATTTACGATGCGGTGGAAGACGTCAAGAAGGCCATGGAGGGCCTCCTGGAGCCGACGCTGCGCGAGAAGCACCTGGGCCGGGCCGAGATCCGCGATACCTTCTCGGTCCCCAAGGTCGGGGTGGTGGCCGGCTGCTACGTGCTGGACGGCAAGATGTTGCGCAACGCCCAGGTACGCCTGTTGCGCGACAATGTGGTGATCTGGCAGGGGAAGATGTCTTCACTGCGCCGTTTCAAGGACGACGTGAAGGAGGTGGCCACCGGCTACGAATGCGGTATCGGCCTGGAGAACTACAACGACCTCAAGGTGGGGGACGTCATCGAGGCGTTCGAGATGGAAAAAGTCGCCGCAGTGCTATAATTTGGGCTAAAGGCCAAGGGCTGAAGGCTAAAGGTATTTCCCTTTGCCCTTCGCCCAAAGCCCTTTGCCGGGGTATTCATGTATAAAAGATCCGAAAAAGTCGCCGAGGCGATCCATGAAATGGTTTCCGAGCTCCTGGTGAAGGGGCTGAAGGATCCCCGTATCGGCTTTGTCACCATAACCGGCGTGAAGGTTACCGATGACCTCCACCTGGCCACCGTCTACTTCTCCGTGATCGGCAGCGACGAGGAGAAGAAGGCAACTGAAGCGGGGCTGAACAGCGCCCGGGGGTATATCCGCAAGGAGCTGGGGAAAAGCCTAAGGATGCGCTATATCCCAGACATCACCTTTCGCTACGATGAGTCGGTCGAGTACGGAAGCCGGATCGAGTCCCTGCTGAAGGAAATCGTTACGAAGGAAGATGAGCATGATTGACAGGATTGTGGCAGAGATAGCCGCCCACGATTCCTTCCTGGTCACCACCCATGAAAGCCCGGACGGCGATGCGGTCGGCTCCTCCCTGGCCCTGGGGAGCTATCTCCGGCGGCTCGGCAAGGAAGTGACCATCTATCTCCGCGATCCCCTCCCGGATCTGTACGCCTTTCTTCCCCTGGCCGACCAGGTGGTGCACGCCATCCCCGCCCGCCCTTTCGATGTCTGTTTCGTTCTCGACGTGGGGGAATTCCGCCGCGCCGGGGAGGAGCTGATGAACTTCCAGGGGGTCGGCAAGTTCATCAATGTCGACCATCACCTCCAGTGCGAGAGCTTCGGCGCCATCAACCTGATCGACCCGGAGGCTGCCGCCACCGGTGTCCTGGTCTACCGGATCATAAGAGCGGCCGGTCACGAGGTGGATTACGACACCGCCCTCGGCATCTATACCGCGGTGATTACCGATACCGGCTCGTTCCGTTATTCCAACGCCAACCAGGAGGCCTTCGTAATCGCCGGCGAGATGGTGGCCCGCGGGGTGAATGCCTGGTCCATCGCGGAAAAGCTCTATGAAAGCCAGCCGCAGCAGCGTCTGGAGTTGCTGGCCCTGGCCCTGGCAACCCTGACGGTCTCTCCCCGCGGCGACGTGGCTTCCATCACGGTCACCCTCGACATGTACCAGAAGACCGGCGCAAACGCCGAGCTGACCGACGGTTTCGTCAACTATCCCCGCTCCATCCGGGGGGTTGAAGTAGCGGTCTTTTTCCGCGAGATCAATCCGGGGCTGTACAAGGTCGGCTTCCGTTCCAAGGGCAAGGTCAATGTCTCGGCGCTATCTGCCGGATTTGGCGGCGGCGGACACCACAACGCCGCAGGATGCGTGATTGCCGGCCTTCTCGAGGAAGTCAGGGAAAAGGTCTTCACCCACCTTGCCAGAGCCCTGTGACGATGGACGGTTTCATTGTCGTCGATAAGCACGCGGGGGTCACCTCCCACGACGTGGTGAGCGCTGTCCGCCGCATCGCCGGGCTCAGGAAGGTCGGCCATACCGGGACCCTCGACCCTTTCGCCACCGGTGTGCTGCCGGTCGCGCTGGGTGAGGGAACCAAGGCCATCCCCTTTCTCGACGAGTCGGTCAAGGAATACCGTGCGGTGATGCGCCTCGGTGAGACGACCGATACCCAGGACTGCACCGGCACCATTATCCGCCGGGGAGAATGGCAGGGGCTCACGCCTGCCGCCATCGAGGAGGCCGCCCGGAGTCTTCTCGGCAGGGGGAAGCAGGTTCCCCCCATGTACTCGGCACTCAAGAGGAACGGGGTGCCCCTCTACAAGCTGGCCCGCAAGGGGGAGGAGGTCCACCGGGAGCCGCGGGAGATCGAGATCTACTCCCTGGAGCTGGAGCGGATCGACCCCCCGGAGGTGGCTTTTGTCGTCAGATGTTCCCGCGGCGTCTATGTCCGGACCCTGGCGAGCGATATCGGCGACCGGCTCGGCTGCGGCGCCCATCTCACCGGGCTGCGCCGGAGCGCGAGCGGTCCTTTCACCCTTGAACGGGCAGTTTCACTGGACAGTCTGGCCAGCGCCGCGAAGGAGGGGCGGCTGAAGGACCACCTGATCAGCTGCTTCTCGGCCCTCGCCCATTTGCAGCACCTTCCCCTGACCGTCGAGGGAGCGGCGCGGGTCGCCCGCGGGATCTCACCGGCAGAGGCGGATTTCCAAAGTCTCCCGGAACAAGGGGTGCGGCCGGGAGAAAGGGTCCGTCTCTCCCGTGACGGAATATTGCTGGCGGTTGCTGAAAACGGCCCTGCCGCGTGGCCGGCAGAAGGGAAAAACCTCAGGCTGTCAAGGGTGTTTAACGAGCATTGATTCTTTACATGGCAGTGGCTTTGTGATAAAAAGACAGGATACGTATTTTTCCGGTTAAAACGGCCGGATAGACATCATCATTATTGTAGCGGGAAGGGAGGTGTAACACATGCTGGTCACGGAAAAAAAACAGGAAATCATCAACAAGTTCAAGCTTCATGATAGCGACACCGGATCTCCGGAGGTGCAGATTGCCATCCTGACGGAACGGATCACCTATCTGACGGAGCATTTCAAGGTCCACAAAAAGGACCACCACAGCAGGCGGGGTCTGTTGAAGATCGTCGGTCAGAGGAGAAGGCTCCTCGACTACGTCAAGAAGAAGGACGACGCGAGATACAGGACCATCATCGAGCAGCTCGGTATTCGGAGATAAGAAAAGGCAGTATACCTCTC
>JAMPXD010000059.1 GCA_023701365.1 Geobacteraceae bacterium | reverse complement strand
CCGCCGCTCGTCCCGCTGGATGGCGGTCACCGCCATCGCCGCAAAGAGGCTGCTGGTGAGGAGGATCACCGTGTTGGCCGCACCGAAGATGAGGTGCATCTCCTGTCCCGCGGCGGCGAACTCCTCCGGGTAGCGGGCCAGGTATGCCCCGTAGAGAAGAAACAGCCCGCCGAAGAGGATAAGCTCGGTGAACAGGAAGAGCCACATGCCGAGCTTCGCCCCGGCGTAATCCTTGTGCGGATGCGGGCTCATGGTGTCCCCGCCCCCTTGAAATCGTACGGGCCGTGGCTGACCACCGGCTCCTCCGCGAAGTTCTCGGTCGGCGGCGGGGTCGGGATGGTCCACTCCAGGGTGGCCCCCCCCCACGGATTGCTCCCGACCCGCTCCCCGCTCCGCAACCCCCGGAACAGGTTCGCCAGCAGGAGCGTCAGGCCGGCGACCATGATCCAGCTGCCGATGGTCGAGGTCAGGTTGAGGGGGGCGAATTCGGGGAGGTAGTCGTAGTAGCGGCGGGGCATCCCTTTCATGCCGAGCACCATCATGGAGAAGTAGGTGATGTTGAAGCCGGTGAACAGGAGGGCCCAGGCCACCACGGCCGGCCGCTCGGCGTAGCGGCGGCCGTAGAATTTGGGGAGCCAGTAGTGCATGGCGGCGAAGAAGGCGAAGCCGGCGCCGCCGAAAATCGTGTAGTGAAAATGGCCGACCACGAAATGGGTGTCGTGGACATGGATGTCAGTGGCGGCCGCGCCGAGGATCAGCCCGGTCAGGCCGCCGATGGAGAAGAGGAGGATGAAGGAGAGGGCGAACAGCATCGGCGCTTCCAGGGAGATCGACCCCTTGTAGAGGGTGGAGACCCAGTTGAAGACCTTGATGGCCGAGGGGATGGCGACGATGAAGGTGAGGAAGGAGAATACCAGGATCGCCGTATCGCTCATGCCGCTGGTGTACATGTGGTGCCCCCAGACCAGCGACCCGGCGGCGGCGATGGCGAGGCTGGAGAAGGCGATCATCTTGTAGCCGAAGATCGGCTTGCGGGCAAAGACCGGCATGATCTCCGAGATCACCCCCATCCCCGGCAGGATCATGATGTAGACCGCCGGATGGGAATAGATCCAGAACAGGTGCTGGTACATGAGCGGGTCGCCGCCCCGGGCCGGGTCGAACAGGCCGGTCCCCAAGAGCCGCTCGGCAAGGACCAGCACCAGGGTGATGCCGAGGACCGGGGTCGCCAGGATCTGCACCCAGGCGGTGGCGTAGATGGACCAGACAAAGAGGGGGAGCCGCCCCCAGTTCATCCCCTCGGCCCGCAGGCGGTGGATGGTGGTGACGAAGTTCACCCCGGTCAGGATCGACGAGAAACCGACGATGAAGACGCCGAACACCGCCAGCGACACGTTGGTGCCGGTCCGCTCGCTGAAGGGGACGTAGAAGGTCCAGCCGGTGTCGGGGGGGCCGCCGCCGGTGAACAGGGAGGCGACGATGATCGCCGCGCCGAGGATGTAGAGCCACCAGGACAGCAGGTTCAGGCGGGGGAAGGCGACGTCCCTGGCGCCGATCTGGATCGGCATGATCAGGTTGCCGAAGACGCCGGGAAAGCCGGGGATGATGAAGAGGAAGATCATCAGCACGCCGTGGATGGTGAATACTGCGTTGTAGCTCTGGGGTCCCATGATGGTCCGTCCCGGCGCCATCAGCTCGATCCGCATCAGCACCCCGAGCGCCACGGCGATCAGGAAGAAGCCGAGCACCGAGAAGAGATAGAGGAGGCCGATCCGCTTGTGGTCGGTGGACAATACCCATGAGGCGATGCCGGTCCGGCCGGTGTCGTTCCAGAAGCTGCTCGTCGCTGGGTGGGCCTGTTCAGCCGGATTCATGGGTGCCTCGGTGCGCCGTGGCGGCGGCTTCTGCCGGTGAGCAGCAGATAGCAGAGAAATCCGCCGGCAATCAGGAACACAATCGTCGCGCTCACGCGCAGCAGTTTGAAGACATAGGTCTTGCCCGCCGGATCGAAGCTGAAGCAAAAGCCCACCACCTTCCGGATGGTCGCGCCCACCGTGCCGCTCTGCGCCTCCAGCAGGGCCAGGGTCAGATCCTTGGGGAGAAAGCTCGTGCCGTACAGATAGCGGACGATCGTCCCGTCCCGGGCAACGACGAAACTCGCCACCGGATGGAGGAAATCCCTCCCCTTACGCTGGAACCGGTAGCCAGCGGCATCGGTCAGCCGGCGGATGTTCGCGGGATCGCCGGTCAGGAAGCGCCAGCCGTCGGCCGGGAAGGGAGCGTTCATGGCGGCGAGATGCATCCGCTTGGCGCGGGCCGCCATTGCCGGCGTCTCGGTCTCGTCGAAGCTGACGGAGATCACTCGGTAATCCGCGCCGGCTTTGCGCCGCACCGCCGGGAGAGCGCTCGCCATACCTCCCTGGAGGTAGCTGCAGACGTTGGTGCAGCCGTAATAGACGGGGAGGATGACGGTCGGCACGGTGACCAGGTCGCTCAGCCGGACCGGCCGGCCGGTCTCGTCGCGAAACGTCAGGTCGAGCGGGATCTTCGCGCCGAGCCGCTCGTCAAGGCCGGTTGTCGCCGGCGTTTCCTCGTGCAGGCTGTGGGCCGACAGCCGCGCGGGGAAGCGGCATTCCGACCAGAGGAGCACTCCCAGCAGAACGCCGGTCAGGGCCAGGGTTCTGAATATGTAGCGTGTCTTCATTGGGCCAGTCCGGTCTATTCAGTACGGTCAGAGAAAGCTTATCCGAAGAAGCCCGTTTTGCAAGGAGTTGAAGGGGGCCAAATCAATGGTTGACCCCTGTAAACGGTAAAGGGTAACATTTTGTCGAGTGCGGAATGCTTGTGGGAAACGCCACCGGATGGGGGGAAGCAACGCCTTCGTCAGGGGATTCCGGGCAGGTCCCTGACACCCTCTTGATGCTGCCAACCATGCAACCAATTGATTGCACGGCTCTTTAGCGACTTGACTGCGGCGAGTTGTGAGCTATATTTTCAATAGATACAGCAATGGTGAGAGCCGATAAGACTAAACCATCTGCGAGGATGGGGCGGAAAGCCCAAGGGTCTCATGGAGATAGCCGGGATGCCGAAGTATCCACCAGATACTTGTCTCCCGGTTTTTTTTCGCCCTGGCCAGGAAAAGAGAGGTAGCGGCGCGCGGTTAAGGAGGTGAAAAGCTGCCATAACCATTGCAGCCGATCAGGAAACCCTCCTCCGTAACGGGTGCAAAGACAAAGGAGGTTAGTCATGAAAACGAAAGGGATAATTGCTACAGTCATCGCCATCATTCTCGCCATGGCCATCTCGGGCTGCGGCGGCGGTGACGGAGGCCCGGCGCCTACCGCGGTGCAAGGGGTCAGCAAGGGGGTAATCACAGGATTGGGGAGCATCATGGTCAACGGCGTCAGGTTTAACGTGGGCGGCGCCTCCATCCAAGTGGACGACAATCCGGGTATAGAGAACGATCTGCAGGTCGGCATGGTGGTCACGGTGCGGGGGACGATCGACGTCGCCAGCAGGACCGGCAACGCCGCCAGCGTGGAATTCGCGGACAACCTGGAGGGGCCGGTGACCTCGATAGACCTGGCGGCCAATACCCTGGCCGTTCTGGGACAGACGGTGAAGGTACTTCCCGCCACGATATTTGAAGACACCACCGACCTCACCACACTGGCCGTGGGCAACGTCGTCGAGGTGAGCGGCTTCCCCGATGCCACCGGTGCCG
Source organism: Geobacteraceae bacterium (assembly GCA_023701365.1). Lineage (GTDB taxonomy): Bacteria > Desulfobacterota > Desulfuromonadia > Geobacterales > Geobacteraceae > JAMPXD01. The sequence continues at coordinate 14,655 of JAMPXD010000059.1, read as the reverse complement.
TCCAGGCGAGCCGCATCGAGCTGAAGCTGACCGCTCCCGCCGCCGCAACCCCCGTTGAGGTCAAGGGGACCGTCGCCAACCTGGACAGCACGGCCAGGACCTTCACGGTCGGCGCCTTGACCGTTGTCTACGGCAGCGCCACCCTCAGGGACTTCCCGGCAAGCGGTATCGACAACGGCCAGTTTGTCGAGGTCAAGAGCACATTCGGCCAGTTGACCGGCACCATCCTCACGGCGGTTACCGTTGAACTCGAGCCCGGCATCGCGGCCGCGGAAAACGATCGGGTGGAAGTCGAGGGGATCGTCACGAACTTCGTGGCGGGCGCCGCTACCTCCACCTTCACGGTTAATGGCGTGAACGTGAGCGCCGCCAACACACTTCTCGCCGGGGTCAGCAACGGGGTGGCAGTTGAGGTGGAAGGAAACTTCGTCGGCGGGGTCCTGGTAGCCACCGAGGTCAAGCTCGAAGAGGAGGACATCATCAAGATCGAAGGGGATGTGACAGCTGTTGACGCAACGGCCAACACCGTTGCCGTGCTGGGGATTCCGGTGCTCGTAACCGCCACCACCGAGCTGAAGGACGGCAGCAGCGTTCAGTTGCGCACCTTCAGCCTGGCTAACGTGGCCATCGGAAACCATCTGGAGATCGTCGGCTTCCTCGACGCCGGCGGCAATGTGGTCGCGAGCAAGCTGGAACGGAGAAACCCCGATGTTCGGAAGATCATCCAGGGGCCGGCGAGCGCTGCCAGCGAGGCGGGCAACACGGTGACCATCCTCGGGGTGACCGTTAATACGGCAGGCGCGCAGTTCGAGGACATGAACGACGCACCGATAACGGCAGCCGCCTTTTTCGGGGCCATCATCCCCGACAGGACCGTGGTCAAGGCCAGAGGGACAGTCTTCGCCAACAACACCCTGGCGGCAACCGAGGTGGAGCTCGAAGAACAGCTCCCGTAAGCATTGCATCGTCCACGCAGCAACAAGGGGGGGACCATGATGGTTCCCCCCTTCCTCTTTCCGTGTCAGGAGAAAGCCCGTCCTTGGGGTGGCAGGGGGACCGTCTCCAGTCTCCCCGCATTCTATCGTTAAAACCGTTGACACGAGAACATAAAAGTGCAATAAGACGCATTAATTGGTGCAATTTAACTGCCATTGACTGATTGTTTCAGGCGGGTGGGGACCATTTCAGGATTGGGTAAGGGCCGCCCGGGTCAGCTTTGGGCATTGGAAATCAGGTCGATTGTCGACCAGACATTTCACTACAAAATGGAGGGAATCATGAATCACACAAGACGAATGGTTTTATTATGCTTCTTCTGGACGATGCTTTTAATCTCCGCCTGTGGTGATGATGGCGGTCAGGCAACCCCTGTGAATTCTCCTCCCGGAAACCCGACCCTTACGGCAAGCGATTCTGCCGTGACCGTTTCCTGGCAGCCCGCTGCCGGGGCGACTTCATATAACCTGTACTGGACGGACAACCCCAATCTTGCCCTGGCTGTCTGGAATAAGATTTCCAATGTGACGAGCCCATACGTTCACGGAAACCTGCAGAATGGATCCCCCTACCTGTACAAGATTACGGCGGTCTACCAGAGCGGCGAAAGTGCGCCGACCAATCCCATCGGCGCAACCCCCAACCCCGTCGCTCCATGAGACTGGAAAGGTGATTTTCAGCAATCTGGTTGCCGGGTTTTATGTCTTCCCCGGCGCAGGGAGAATGTCAAAGTAGGGGGACGTCCCCCCTATTTTCCTATTTTCATGTCACGGTTAGCAATCTTAATTCCTTTACAAATTCTGCCGCTATCGGGACAAATGAAATTGCCTTTCTCAAATTCTCCACTGTCTATAAGGGCTTCTATCACTTCATTAACTGCCTGTTTTGTATCAGGATTCTGGGCATAATTGTCTCTGAGCCAGCAATCTAAGCTATTTGGTTTAGGATGCTTTGATCTGACACACGCCTTTTGACCCTGTATTATATAATCTCTGCCGGTATTAGTTATGTATTTCTTGAGATCATCGGAATTGAAAGAGTTGCCACCACAAATAATATTAATTATGGGCATATTAACTCCTCCTCTCACCTGTCTGCATTGACAATCTCGTACTCAAACACATGGTTTTCATCATCTACCTTAATTACAATTGTTAATTTGTTTTCAGATTCTCGTAAGGGCAACCTCTGCAATGCTACATATCCTCCATGCCAATTTTGCGGCATAACTGTTTGTTTCTTAAGAATGGTACGTTCAATGTCAGAAAGCGCATTTGATGCTGTCGCGTTTGCATTATTGATATTCGACATAGTTTGAGCTTGAATCACTGCTTGAGCTTGCGCGGCGGCAGTTGAATCATAGGTTGTGCCGCTATAAGTACCATAACCATAGCCAGCACCGCCGCTACCATAATAGCTGGTATTGTACGAGCCACTATGATATTGCATTCCAGATGATGCGTTTATCATTTGTGAAGCACCAACCAACGCAGCAGTAAGGGCCTGGGACCTGCGATTCCTTTCAATTTCCTCCGCCAACTCCTCAAAGGTGAAAATCTTTATTTGCAAACCATTTAATACAGCAGCGATGTTTTCAGTCGAAAAGTTCAATGGAATAGATGCTCCATTAAAATAGGAGATTATAAATTTGGGTCTCTGATTGGATTTTGTCGCCCCTGTCAAAGGGGCGACTGCCAACAAGGATTTTTTCTGGGATACTAAAAGTTCTTTTCCGTTTTCATATATACTCCGTTGCCCGGCAGTCGGATTCGCTTTTATTTTCATAGTTTGTGCGCAGCCGTTAATACAGAAACCTGCGACAATTAGGGCAAATAATAACCGAAACATATAGCACCTCCGTTTATTGTCCATGAAAAGATTGAGCGTCCAGCTTGTCACTGGCCTTGCCTTGTTGGACGTTATTCTATCGGTTTAGGGTGCTTCGCCTTATCGTAAATTTCGTACTGACCATCCGGCCGTAAGAACAGAAATTTGTCATTTGCCCACTCATATCTCGCAGGAATCAAGTTTACAACGGTACTCATTAAGTGACGCCATATCGTAGTGTCCTTCCATGCTCCCTGCTTCTTGACTTGTGCGAATATCCGTGAATATGGAAGTGGCAGTGTAACCTCTACAAAACATGCTTTGATTGCTTCAGCACACGTCTGGCCTTGATTTCCTTTTGTCATAATTTCCTCCCTGTACAACATATTAAAGAGTTTATGCGGTGCGTAGGGAAGAGCAGGGGGTCTTGAAATATAAGCTTCGTTCTTCCAGGGAAGCGACCTGGAGGAGGGGGTGGACGAGGGGCGGCTCAGGGAGATCATCGCCTGCGTCAGGGGGCTGAACCCGAAGATCTACCTTCTCCAGGAACTGACCGGCGACCAGTAGTTGGCGCAGAGCGCTGCGCCCCTATGGCACGGCGATCCGGCTGTAGTGGGCCGCCACCGCCTTCCACCCCCCCTTTCCCTTGATCCAGACCCGGGTGAAGCGGAACTCGCCGCTCACCTCCCTGTCCATCAGGGTGGCGCTCTGGCTTGCCTTGCCGGTGACGATCACGGTCTTCCCGAAGCGCCGCGCCGCCAGGTCGCCGATTTCCAGTTTCTCGAACCGCATCTCTCCCGTCCTGAGCCGCGCCACTTCCTGGTCCCAGGTTAGCAGGTCCCCCGTGGCGTTGGTGACGGCATAGTCACCCGCCAGCATTCCCCCGTACGCCGCAGCATTCCCCGCCAGCAGGGCCTGTCCGAGCGCCTGCTCGAGCCGCTTCACCTCCTCTGTTCCGTCTGCTGCCAGCGGCTGCTGCACCCCGACCGTCAGCATGGTAAAGACAGCGATGATGGTGCAGAAGGCCCCGGATCTGCTCATAACACGCCCCCCTTTCGTTCTCACGTTGTTGCGCTGACCTGCCTTAAGGATATCGGCATCCGGGCGACACGCAACAGACAAGGCATTTTTCGCCCGCCTGATGCGAATCGCGGGGGAGGTGGTACACTTTTCCTGCGGGGAGATGTTTATCTACAGGAGGTGGACGACATGGCGCTTTTTTACGACCCGAGGGACGATAAAGACCTGGCCCGGGTGGAGGCTATCCTGAAGCATGGCGGGATCGAGTATTTCCTGCGCCGCGAGCCGGAGGCGGGGATAGGGCCGATGCAGGTGCACGTGGCGGAGGAGGACATTCCCCACGCGGAGAAGCTGTTGCGCAGGGAGGAGCTGAAGAAGGAGCCGCCGCGCTAGGGGCGGACTGTTCGCCTTCTGATAGGAGAGTGCATGGACGAGGACATCCTGTCGGCCATCGTTGACGTGGAAAAGGAGGTTCGGGAACTCCAGGAAGCGGAACGGAGGCGGGCCGAGGAGCGACTCGCGGAGGCGAGGCGGGAAGCCGAAGCGAGGGTCGCCGGGGAAGAAGAGCGGCTGCGGGAGGCGCTGCGGGAGGCGCTCGGCCGCGCCAGGTCCGAGGCGGAGCGGGAGGCCGCCGCCCTCCTGGAGAAGGAGGAGGCCCGCGCCGAGCGGCTCGGCCGGCTTGACGACGCCACCCTGGAGGGGATCGTCGCGAGACATCTCCAGCTCCTCCGGCCGGGGAGAGACGATGATCGTCAGAATGGCGAAGGTTGAGATCGTCGGACCGAAAGAGCTCCTCATGGACGTGCTCGCCCTTGTCCGGGAGCTCGGCATCTTTCAGCTCGAGCCGGACCTCCGGGGGTTCGTCACGGCTGGGGAGGAGGCCAGGGTCCGGTCGCTCGCCCTCGACGAGAAGATGGTGGCCGAGCGCCTCTATTACGAGGAGCTGCGCCTCAGGATCGATGAGCTCCTCGCCTGTCTCCCGCCGGTGGCGGCCCGGGAGAGTTACCTGGAGCCCGCGGCGCTCCTTGACGCCGTTGCCGCCATCGTGGGAAAGCACGCCGCCCTTTACGGGGAGCTGTTCCGGAAGAGGGAGGCACTGCGCAAGGAGGCGACGGAACTGGGGAGGTACAGCGAGTTCCTGACCGTCCTGGAAACGCTCCTCAAAGGGGTGGAAACAACGGCCGGCCTCGATTTCATCGGGGTGACCATCAGGGAACGGGAGGCAATTACGCCTCTGGCAGAGGCGCTGGCGCGGCTGACCGGGGGAGAGTTCGAGATCGTCACCGCCGAAGCGGCGGACGGCACCGTCATCGCGCTGATCGCGGTTTCCGGGGCAATGGCGGAGCGGGTCAGGCAGGCCCTCAGTGATGAGCATATACCGGAGCTGGCATTTCCTCCCCCCTTCAGGGAGCTCCCCTTTCCCGAGAAGATCCGCCGCCTCAGGGAGAGGCTGGCGGAAATCGGCCGCGAGAGCGCAGCCATCGACGCCGAGCTGGAACAGTTCGCCCGGCGCTGGAGCGCCATTTACCGGCGGGTGCGGGAGTGGCTGGCCGGAGAGCTCACCCTGCTCAGGTCAACCGCCTACGTGCACGAGACCGGGATGTGCTTCTTCATCCATGGCTGGATGCCAGCGGCAGAGGTGGCAGGGCTCGGCACGCGGCTCACCGGGAGGTTCGCCGGCAGGGTGGTGGTGGAGGAGAAGCTGATTCGGGAGGAGGAGCTGGAGCAGGTGCCGGTGGCCCTGAAAAACTCCCCCTATTTCCGGCCGTTCGAGCTGTTCGCCCGGCTGCTGCCGCTCCCCCGCTATACTTCCTACGATCCGACCCCCTTCTTCGGGGTATTCTTCCCCCTCTTTTTCGGGATGATGCTCGGGGATGCCGGGCATGGGGCGGTGCTCCTCGCTGCCGCCCTGTTCCTGCAGCAGAGGTTCCGGGAACGGCGGATGGTCCGGGACGCGGCCCGGATTCTGGTGATCTCCTCCCTCTGCGCCATCCTGTTCGGTTTCTGCTACGGCGAGTTCTTCGGCGAGTTCGGCCATCAGTTCGGGATGAGGGCGCTGGTGGCCGAGCGGGGCACGGCGATCGTGCCGATGCTCTTCTTCTCCGTTTCGGTGGGGGTCATGCATGTGCTGTTCGGGCTCATCCTGGGGGTTTTCGCGGCCCTGAAGAAAAGGACCGGCAAGGAGGCCTGCTTCAAGCTGCTGACGATCCTGGTCGTCCTCTGCCTGGTGGTGCTGGCCGGCTCGCTCGCCCTCCCCGCCGGCAAGGGGCTGGTCAAGCCGGTCCTGATCACCCTGGCGGTCGCCGTCCCGTTCCTCCTCTTTACCGGCGGCCTGATGGCCCCCCTCGAACTGGTGAAGACCATCGGCAACATTATCTCCTACGTGAGGATCATGGCCATCGGCCTCACCTCGGTGTTCCTCGCCACCGCGGCCAACAACCTCGCCGGCTTGACCGGCAACGTCGTGACCGGCACGATCGTGGCGGGGCTGCTCCATGGGCTGGGTATCATCGTCGGGGTGTTCTCCCCCACCATCCAGTCGCTGCGGCTCCATTACGTGGAGTTCTTCAGCAAGTTCATGGAGCATGGGGGGAGGCGGTTCGAGCCGCTCAAAAAGTAGGGTTCGAGGTTCGAGGTTCGAGGTTCGCGGTTCGAAGTTCGTAGTTATCGAACATTATTAAGGAGGGAATTACATGGATAAAGCCATCATTGCATTAGCCGCGGCCCTGGCATTGGGGCTGAGCGCCCTTGCCACCGGCTGGGCCCAGTCGAAGATCGGCTCCGCCGGCGCCGGCGCCATCGCCGAAAAACCGGAGCTGACCGGCACCATGCTGATCATGCTCGCCATTCCCGAGACCATGGTGATCCTCGGCTTCGTGGTGGCCACCATGATCCTCTACATGTAACGGCCGCCGCAGATGGGGCAGCGGGAACTGATCGAGGCCCTCCGCAAGGAGGGGGATGAAAAGTGCGCGGCGATCCGCCGGGAGGCCGAAGCCGAGTCGGAGCGGATCGTAAGCGCGGCCGCGGCCGAGATCGGCCGGCTGCGCGAGGAGTACGCCAGGCGCCGGGCCGATGCCTGCGCGGCGGAAACAGCCGCCATCCTGGCCGAGGCCGCGAGCCGGGGAAGGCTGGTCCGGCTGGCGGCGGAGAGCGCCCTGGCGGAAAGGGTATACGGGCTGGCCTGTGGCGCGCTCCCCCTGCTCAGGGAGGAGGAGTACGGGGCGCTGTTCGCCGCCCTGGCGCGGGAGCTCCCCCCCTGCCAATGGGAGACCGTCAGGGTCAATCCGGCCGACGAGCAGCTGGCCCGGAGCCTCTTCCCCAGGGCGGCGGTCATCACGGACGGCGCCCTGGTCGGGGGGTTCGAGGTCACCGCCGCGGAGGGGGGCATGCGGGTCGTCAACACCCTGGAGAAGAGGCTGGAGCGGGGGTGGCCCGAGTTGCTTCCCGGCCTGTTCAAAGACATCTACAAGAGTGCGGAATTCGGAGTGCGGAATTCGGAATGAAAAGCATAACGGCAATCCGCCTTCAAAAAGATTTTTATTCCGCACTCCGCATTCCGCACTCCGCACTCGTACTCACGGTGTCATTACTATGGAGCTTCTGAGCACGCCTGATAACGGTGGCCATCCCGCCGACTACCTGCTGACGAGGCTCAGGGTGCGGCGGGGATACCAGATCGCCGACTGGGACGGGATTCTCGCCGCCGCCGACCCCCTTGAGGCGGTGCCGGCCACTCCGTATCGGGGGGGGCTGGCCGGCCGTTCGGAGGAACAGCTCTGGCGCAGCCTGCTGCGGGAGTTCCAGTGGGTTCAGCGCCAGATGGAGCCGCCCCTGCTGGAGATCTTCGCCCCCCTGTTCGGCTGGTTCGAGCTGAGGACCCTCGCCCTCTGCCTGAGAAACAGGGCCGAGGGGACGACCGGCAAGGTCGGCGAGCTCCTCTTCCACAGCCTGCTGGCGGAACGGCTGAAAAAGTTGGTCCTGAGCGACCGCGACCTCCCGGCGGTCTGCCGGAAGCTGGCGGAGTTCCTTGCCATCGATACGCCGAAGTTCGGCAGGCTCGGCAGCGCCTACGGGGAACAGGGGCTGGCCGGTTTCGAGCAGGAGCTGGCGGACCTCTACCTGACCGGGACGTTCTCCGCCCCGCTCCACCCGGTGGTCAACGAGTTCTTTCGCCGGCTGATCGACACCCGCAATCTGATGGCTCTCCAGAAGCAGCTCCGCTGGCGGATCAAGGCCGCTCCCCGCTTCATCAGGGGGGGATGGATCGGCGAGGGGAGCCTCCGGGAGGCGGCGGAAAGGAGGGAGAGCGCCGCCATCGCCCCGCTCGTGGAACGGCTGACCGGGAGGAAAATTGAAATTTCCCCGGCCGGCGGGGTGGAGCAACCGCTCCTGGCGGATCTCACCCGGCGGGTACGGCGGCTGGGGCGGGAGCCGGCGGGGCCAGGGCTTATCCTCGACTATCTCTGGGGGTGCTACGTGGAGACGCGCAATCTCAGCCTGCTGGTCCATGGCGCCGGGGTCGACCGCGAGACCCTGGGGCGGGAGCTGATCCGATGAAAAGCATCGTCTTCATCACCCCCCGGGACGCCAGCTACGGCTTCAGCATCAGCGGGGTCAGCCAGCTCGCCATAACGCCGGAGGAGGCGGAGGCCACGCTCAGGAAGGTGATGGCCGAGCCGGACAGCGGGGTGGTGGTCATCGACGAGCGCCTGATCGGTGGGATCGGCGAAGAGCGGTTCCGGGAGATGGAGAAGAAGTGGTACGGGATGCTCCTCGTCCTCCCCGCCCCGGAGAGGATCGGGGAGGAGGGGGAGGACTATGCGGTGCGGCTGATCAGGCGGGCGATCGGGTATCACGTGAGACTGAACTTATGACAGGGCGCATTCTCGGCATATCCGGGCCGACGGTCACCGTTGACCTCACCGGCCTGAAGCTCTACGACATGGTCCGGGTCGGGGAGGCGGGGCTCATCGGCGAGGTGGTGCGCCTGGAGCGGGACCGGGCGGTGGTGCAGGTCTACCAGGACACCCGGGGGCTGGCGGTCAATGAGCCGGCCCGGGGGATGGACGCGCCCCTCACCGTCCAGCTCGGCCCCGGCCTCCTCTCCGGGATGTTCGACGGTCTGCAGCGCCCCCTGGAGCGGATCAGGGAGGAGTCCGGGCCGTTCATCAGCGGCGGGCGGGAGCTGTTTCCGCTGGACCGGGACCGGTCGTGGCGCTTCATCCCGGCAAAGCGGGAGGGGGAGGAGGTCGCGCCCGGGGAGATCCTCGGCCACGTGGAGGAGGGGCCTTTCCGCCATCCGATCTTCGCCCGCCACGCGGGGCGGCTCGCCCGGCTGGCGGATGGCGCATGCACCCTGGGGGAGGCGCTGGGGGCCATGGCGGACGGCCGGGAGATCAGCGCCGTCGAGTCCTGGCCGGTAAGAAAGGCGCGCCCCTACCGGAAAAAGCTGTCCCCCTCCGCGCCGCTGGTCACCGGCCAGCGGGTGATCGACTTCCTGTTCCCCCTCGCCCGGGGGGGGACCGCCATCTTCCCCGGCGGCTTCGGCACCGGCAAGACCATCCTGGAGCAGGCGATCGCCAAGTTCGTCGATGTGGATCTGGTGGTCTACGTCGGCTGCGGCGAGCGGGGCAACGAGATGGCGGAGCTGCTGGAGGAGTTCGTCTCCCTCGCCGACCCCTGGAGCGGCCAGCCCCTGATGCAGAGGACGATCGTGGTGGTCAACACCTCCAACATGCCGGTGGCGGCCCGGGAGGCGTCGATCTACACGGCGGTCACCATGGCGGAATACTACCGGGACATGGGGTTCCACGTGCTGCTTCTGGCCGACAGCATCTCCCGCTGGGCCGAGGCGCTCCGGGAGATCTCCTCGTCCCTGGAGGAGATGCCGGGGGAGGAGGGGTACCCCACCTATCTCTCCTCGCGGCTCGCCGGCTTCTTCGAGCGGGCCGGGGTGGTGGAGACCCTGGGGGGCCAGATCGGCTCCCTCTCCATGATCCTCTCGGTCTCCCCGCCCGGGGGGGACTTCACCGAGCCGGTCACCCAGGCCTGCCTCCGCACCGCCGGGGCGTTCTACATGCTCGACACCTCGCTCGCCCACCGCCGCCACTTCCCCGCCATCAACTGGTTCCAGAGCTACTCCCTGTACGAGCGGGAGATGGTCGGCCATTTCAGCGAGCGGGTCGCCCCCGGCTGGGGGGAGCTGCACCGGCGCTGCCGGGAGCTGCTCCAGCGGGAGGAGACCCTGCGGGAGGTGGCGGAGATCGTCGGGGTCGAGGGGCTGCAGGACGCGGACCGGCTGCTGATGAAGGTGGCCGAGCGGGTGCGGCAGGAGTTCCTCTCCCAGAACGCCTATACCGAGGATGCCTTTTCCCCGCCGGAGCAGACCCTGGAGCGGATCGCCGGAATCGTGGAGTTGTTCGACCGGGCCGAGGCGCGGCTGAAGGAGGGGGCGCTTTTGGACGAGGTATTGAAAGAATCCTGAAAGAGGGTGTTTGAATGCGACTATCCGAACACATCTACCGCACTATCTCCTCCATCCGCGGGCCGCTCCTGTTCGCGGACGGGATACTCGCCGTCCGGATCGGCGAGGTGGTCCGGATCGCCTACCCGGACGGGACGGTGTCCGACGGCGAGGTGCTGAAGATCGACGGCGGCACGGTGCTGATCCAGGTGTTCGGCGAGACCCGCGGCCTCGACCTGGCCACCCCGCTGGTCTTTACCGATGCGGTGAAGAAGGCGCCCCTCTCCGCGGAGATCATCGGCCGGGTCTTCAACGGCTCCTTCCTCCCGCTCGACGGCGCCCCGATGTTCGTCCCGGAGAGATGGGGGCCGGTCACCGGCATGCCGCTCAACCCGACCGCTCGCGCCCGCCCCGAGGAGTTCATCGAGACCGGCTTTTCCGCCATCGACGGGCTGAACACCCTGGTCAAGGGGCAGAAGCTGCCGATCTTCTCCAGCGCCGGCCTCCCCGCCAGGGAGATGGCGGCCGGCATCCTGCGCAACTCCCGGCTGGCCGGGGGGGGGGAGTTCGCGGTGGTGTTCGTGGCCCTCGGCCTCACCCACCACGACTACTCCTTCTACATGCAGGTCCTGGCCGAGATGAAGAGCGGCTTCGTCGCCTTCATCAACAGGGCCGGCGAGCCGGTGGTGGAGCGGCTCCTGGCGCCCCGCTTCGGCTTGGCCGTGGCGGAATACCTCGCCTTCACCCGGGGGATGGACGTGCTGGTGCTGGTCACCGACATGACCAACTACTGCGACGCCCTGCGGGAGGTCTCCACGGCCCGGGAGGAGCTCCCCGGCCGGCGGGGCTATCCGGGCTACATGTATTCCGACCTCGCCTCGATCTACGAGCGGGCCGGCCGGATCAAGGGGATGGCCGGCTCGGTCACCATGCTGCCGGTGGTGACCATGCCGGAGGACGACATCACCCACCCGATCCCGGATCTGACCGGCTACATCACCGAGGGGCAGATCGTTCTCTCCCGCGAGCTGCACCAGCGGGAGGTGTTCCCCCCGGTGGACGTGCTGCCGAGCCTGTCCCGGCTGATGCAGCGGGGTATCGGCGCGGGCCACACCCGGGAGGACCACCGCCGGGTCGCCAACCTCCTCTACAAGCATTACGCGAAGGGGCGGGACCTGCGCCGCCTGGAGGCGATAGTCGGCAGGGACGGGATGATCGAAAGCGACCGGCTGATGCTCGATTTCGCCGAGGCCTTCGAGAGAGAGCTGGTCAATCAGGGGGGGGCACGGCGGGACATCGACGAGACCCTCGACACGGGAATCGCGCTGCTGCGGCGGTTTTCGCTGGAAACATCATGATCCACCCGACTCGCACCAATCTGCTCCTCCTTAAGGAAAAGTCCCGCTCGGTGGTGAACAGCGTGGCGATCCTCAAGGCGCGCCGTCAGGCGCTGATCAGGGAGTTTCTCGCCGCCACCGCCCCCTTTGTCAGGTCCCGGGAGGAGATCAGGAGCGGTTACGCCAGGGGGCTGGCGGAGCTCTCGCTCAGCCTCGGCCACGAGGGGGAGGAGTTCGTGACATCGCTGGAGGGGGTGACCGGCCGGGAGCTCGGGGTGGAGATCACTGAGCGGAGCATCATGGGGCTCAAGTACCGGGACGTCACGGTCCATGGCACCCCCCTCAGGTCGCCGGAGGAGCGGGGGTACGACTTTCGCGCCACCACCCCCCACCTGGAGGAGGCGATCCACCTGTTCGAGGCCATCGTCGCGGAGATGCTGGAGATTGCCGCCTTTGAGAGCAAGCTGAAGCGGCTGGGGGAGGAGATCCTGCGGATCACCAGGCGGGTCAGGGTGCTGGAGGAACGGGTCCTGCCCGGTCTCCGCCGCAGCATCAGGACCATTGCCCAGTATATCGGGGAGCGGGAGCGGGAGTCGTTCTACCGGCTGAAGCGGTTCAAGGAGCTGAAGGGGTAGAGGCACATTGTGCAGGAACAATTTCGACTGAGTCTCCTGCTTTCACCGTCCCCCCCCGGATTACCCGGGCGAAGATCCCCTCCTTCGGCATGACGCAGTCCCCCGCCTGGTGGTAGATGGCGCAGCGGGTGTGGCACTCCTTGCCGATCTGGGTCACTTCCAGGAGGGTTTCCCCCACGGTGAGGCGGGTCCCCACCGGCAGGGAGGGGAGCTCGACCCCGCTGGTGGTGATGTTCTCGGCGAAGTCCCCCGCATCGACATTCAATCCCATCCGCTGCATCTTCTCGATGCTCTCCTGGGCCAAGAGGCTCACCTGGCGGTGCCAATCCCCGGCATGGGCGTCGCCGACGATGCCGTGCTCTTCCCGGAGTTCGACGCTAGCGACCGGCGTCTTCCTCTCCCCCTTTTTCTCGCTGATGCAGACTGCCACTACTCTAGCTGCCATGGTTATATCTCCTTTGTATCTCCTTCAAATTACAGATCTCGAAACTCGAAACTCAAAACTCATAATTCATTAATTGCTATCACGCTATCACCCTCCAACCTTCGACATGTCGAACGGCTTGTGCCCGGCCTCCTCCCCGGAGAGCCGGTGCCGGTCCTGCTTGATGGAGACCACCCGGCGCAGCGCCTGTTCCAGCCCCGCCTCGTCCCCTCCCCTGAGGAACGGCTTCAGGTCCAGCTCCTCGTCGGAGAAGAGACACCCCCTGGCCATCCCGGTCGCAGTGACCCTGATCCGGTTGCAGTCGCCGCAGAAATGGCCGAAAACCGGGGTGATGAAGCCGAGAGTGCCGGCGGCACCCTCGATCCTGAAATCCTTGGCCGGCCCAGCGGATTCCCCCTTGTCGACCGGGCAGAGCGGGTAGACCCGGGCGATCCGCTCCAGGATCTCCCGGCCCGGGACGGTAAGCTCCTGCCACCCCGGTTCGCCTGCGGTCGGCATGTATTCGATGAACCTGACCGCGTAAGGCTTCTCCAGGGTCAGGGCGGCGAAGTCGATGATCTCCTGGTCGTTCACCCCCCGCATCACCACCATGTTGATCTTGACCGGGGGGAAACCGGCCCGTTCGGCGGCGGCGATCCCCGCCATGACCCGGCTGACCTCCCCGCCGCGGGTGATGGCGGCGAAGGTGTCCGGCTGGAGCGAATCGAGGCTGATGTTGAGGCGCTGCACCCCGGCGGCCCGCAGCCCTTGCGCCATCTCCTCCAAAAGGAGGCCGTTGGTGGTGAGCGCCAGATGGCGCAGGCCGGGGAGCTTCGCCAGCCGGGCGAGGAACGGCACAATCCCCTTTCTGACCAGCGGCTCGCCGCCGGTGACCCGGATCTTTTCGATGCCGAGGGAGACCGCCGTCCGGGCGATCAGGAAGAGTTCCTCGTAGCTGAGGATGGCGCCATGGGGGAGAAACGGGACCCCCTCTTCCGGCATGCAGTAACGGCAGCGGAGGTTGCACCGGTCGGTGACCGACAGGCGCAGGTAGTTGATCCTGCGGCCGAAAGAGTCAGTTAGCTCCATGTATTTCCCCTTCCTGCTGCCCCGCGCGAACTCCGCTGGGGTATTGGTCCTATAGTAATCTGTTAGCTGCCGGAGAGTCAAAGGGATTTTGCGCTGCACCCCTTTTCTGGGGAGGCCGTTCACCAATTCCCCGGCCGGTGGCGGGCAAAATCCTCAAGCGCCATCTCGGCAACAGGACAAAGGTGACGATGAGCTGGAGGTAGAGCGGCCCTCTCTCTGGTGCTGGATGAACCGGGCCGGACTGATGGGGAGTTGACCCCGCCCCTCCCCTTGGCGTAGATTTTTTCAGGCGGGGCGTTGACCGGCCCTCCTTTCCGGATAGAATAAACCTATGGGTGGCCGAGGGGACGGTGCGATCGATGTCGGCAGTGAGCGGCAGGGCTGTGAGGTGCGGTCATGAACACGGAGACTATCGAAGCGGCAATCGACAATTACGTGCATGAACGGATGGCGCAAGGAAAGCAGCGGGCCAGAGAGCATTTCCTCGCCTATGCCTACCTCAGGCATGGTGGAGACGAACTCAAGCTGTTCATGAAGAAGGCGGGCGGGCTCTGCCGCTACTACGTGGATTACCTCGGGGTGATGGAGAACCCGTTCCGGGGGCCGGAGATGTGGTGGCTCGCCAGCGTGGTCCCGGTCAGCATCTACAGCTGCTATCTGATGGGGCTGGAGGAAAAACGGCTGTTCGGGATCATGGTGTTTGCCGCCACCCTGGTCTATTTCTGCTCCCTGGTCAGGCGGGTGGCCCGGAAATGGAGCGAAACCGGCGTGATGATCGCCATCTACCGGGAGATAGTGGAAATCGCCGATAAGGAGATGGCTGGCGCGGCATGAAAAAAAAGGCGGCTGATGAGCCGCCTT
>JAMPXD010000058.1 GCA_023701365.1 Geobacteraceae bacterium | reverse complement strand
GTTTCCTACCCGGTCAACCCAGAGGGCAAGGTTGGCGAGGCCCCGGTCGAGAACCAGCACATTGCCGTCCGGGACGAGGGGGCCGATCTTCATGAAGGCGGCCAGGTCGAGAACGGCGACCAGGCTGCCGTGGAAATTCATGGCCCCCATGAGGGAGGGAGGCGCCCACGGCACGGGAAAAGTCACCGGTGGCGGGAGGACCTCCGCAATGTCCTCCAAGTCGAGGGCATACCTGCGATCCCCCAGGGTGAACAGCAGCAGGCGTTTTGTCCCCTTACTCATGGCGCTCCCGGGCAATAACGAAATTGAGTGGCATGGCGCCATCTCCGGGCAGCTCTTTGCTCATGTGGTTGCAAAGGCCGGCTCCGCTGCCTCGACCGTGTCGACCGCGCCGACCCTGAACCGTTGCACCATCTGCAGCAGCTCGTCCGAGAGGAGCTCCAGCTCCCTGGAGGCGAACACCATCTCCTGCATGGCGGCGGATTGCTCCTCGGTGGCGGCGGAAACCTGCTCCGTCGAGGCGGCGTTGTCCTCGGCCACCTTGGCGATTTCATCTACCGCGGTGACCATCTTGTTCGCCCCGTCGGTCTGCATGTTGGAGAGGTCGGCGATGCTGTTCGCCTTCCGCTCGGTCTCGACCACGGTTTCGACGATCTCCCGGAACGAGGCGGCGGTGGTATCGATGTTCTTCTTCCCTTCATGGATGTGGCGGGAGCTCTCCGCAAAGGTCGACTGCACCAGGGCGCTCTCCTCCTTGATCGTGCCGATCAGGTCGATGATGTCGGCGGCCGATTTGCCGGTGCCGTCCGCCAGCTTCCGCACCTCCTCGGCGACCACGGCGAAGCCCCGGCCGTATTCTCCGGCCCGGGCCGCCTCGATGGAGGCGTTCAGGGCCAAGAGGTTGGTCTGCCGGGCGATCTCGCCGATGAAGTCGGCGATCTTGCCGACCCGCTGCAGTTTGGCGTTGAGGTTCATGAACTGCTGGCCGGCGAGCTCCATGTTGTCGAACAGGCTCTTCATCCGCTCCAGGGAATCCTTGGCCAGCTCCCCCCCCCTCTGGGCGGTAACGCTGGTTTCCCTCGCCGCCTGGGCCGTTTCCCTGGCCCTCTTGGCCACCAGCTCGACCGATATGGCCATTTCGTGGATGAGGCTGGAGCTCTTTCCGACCATCTCCGCCTGGCTCTCGGCCCCCCGGGAGATCTGCTCGACCGCCTGGGCCACCTCCTCACCGGAGGAGTTGATCTCCAGCGCAGACGAGGAGAGAGTCCTGGACGATTCGGCGATTTTTCGGGCGATCTCCCGGATATGCCTGACGATCTCCCGCAGGCTCTCCACCATCCGGTTGACGGAAACCGCCATGTCGTGGGTCTCGTCGGGGAAGCGCGATTGTTTCAGGGCGATGTCCCTGGTAAGGTCTCCCTGGCTGATCGCCTCGGTCGAGGAGGTCAGGTTGGCGATGTTCTTGGTAAAGCTCCTGGAAAAGATCCAGCCCAGGATCAGGCCGCAGGTCATCGCCATGGCATAGGTCAGCAGGTTGGCCATTTCCGGCGAATATCCGAGGAGCTTGACCCAGAAGGGGAAAAATGCGACGGCGGCCACCACCACCACGAATCCCAGGATGAACTTGTAGCCTATGGGGATGTACATGCGGGAGTCTCCTTTTCCTTGTAGGGGCAAACCTTGTGTTTGCCCTGATGACCGGGCGATCACAAGGATCGCCCCTACCACCTTTCCGTACTCATTATATAACCCGGTAGATCCTTTCCACCGGGCAGACGGTCCGGAAGCGCTTGCGGCTCTCGCCCACCAGGGTCTCCGCCTTGCCGAGCACCAGTATGCCGCCTGCGCGTAGCGCATCGGCGAAGCCGCAGAGGATCTTTTCCTGGTGGCTCCGCTCCAGGTAGATCAGCACGTTGCGGCAGAGAATGAGATCGCTCTCCGGGAAGATGTCGATGTCGCAGAGGTCGCTCTGGCGGAAGGTCACCATAGCCATGATTTCCGGCGCCAGCTGGAATCTCCCTTCCTCCGGGGTGAACCAGCGATCCCGGATCTCCCGGGGGACTTCCAGCAGCCGCTCCTCCCGGTAAATCCCCTTTTTCGCCGTCTCCAGGATCTCAGGATTGACATCGCTGCCGAGGATGGCGACCTCCCGCCGGGAGATCGTTTCGGCAAAGTATTCCTTCAGGAGCAGGCACGCGGAATAGGGCTCTTCCCCCCCTGCGCAGCCGACGCTCCAGAGCTTGAGGCTTTCCCGGGTTTCCCGTTCGCAGAGGGAGAAGAGGTAGGGGAATATCTCGTCTTTCAATTTCTGAAAAGTTGAGGGGTTTCTGAAAAAATGGCTGACATGGATGGTGAGAACCTTGAGGAGGTGATCGGGTTCCGCTTTGTCCCGCATCAGGAGCTCTCCGTACTCCGCAGCCGAGGAGCAGCAGGTCTTCCTGATCCGGATGGCGATCCGCCGCTTGATGCATTTGTCCTTGTAGATATCGAGGTTGAACCCCTTGAGCTCTTTGAGGAGCCGCAGGATCATGTCGAATGCCTCGGCGGAGATCTCCGGAAGATCCGCGCTGGCCGGGAATGTCCTGTTAGCCGACTGTCTCATGTCAGGCTGTTTCATGGGGGAGGGGGGAGGCCGCAGCGGTGATCCGGGGGAGAAGCAGGTCACTTTTCTCGACTCTGTGCGGGGCAATGGAAGGAAGTGGCACGGACATGGGCGGACCTGTTGCGGAAGCCGGTGGTGGTGAGAGCTGTCATTACATAGCAAATAGTTTCATAAATGTCAATTGAGCTTCTTGCCGGGCTGCCATCTGTTGCGATTATCAGCTGGAGGGGCGGCGCTCCTGCAACATTTCGGTCAGGAGAAATGGTTGTAGCCCCGGACTGCGACCGGGTAGTCGCTGCCGTCCCCGGCGATGACCCGCATCCCTTCCGCCGTTATTTCGCCGATCACCGACAGACGCGTGCCGAGCGGGGCGAGCGCCGACTGGGCCGCACCCTGCCGGTCGGGAGGGGCGGTGAAGAGGA
This sequence comes from Geobacteraceae bacterium, assembly GCA_023701365.1. GTDB lineage: Bacteria > Desulfobacterota > Desulfuromonadia > Geobacterales > Geobacteraceae > JAMPXD01. Next base: position 15,367 of record JAMPXD010000058.1, on the reverse strand, counting down.
GTTCGTAGTCTTCGCCGCCGGCCAGGGGGAGAAGGAAAGGGTCTGCGCCGAGGTTGGGCGTGCGTGCGGTGAGAGGAGGGGAGAGGGGTAGTCTGGCCAGCTCCAGCCGGGCGCCGACCCCGGAGAGGTCGAGAATGTGCCCCAGGTCGGCCAGCAGCCCGTCGCTCACGTCGATCATGGCGGTCGGGATTTCTGCCTCCGCCAATGCCAACCCTTCCCGGACCCGGGGGGGGGGGTCGAGGTGTTTCAGGACTGCCCCCCCTTGCCGTTCCCCCTGCCGCAACAGCTTGAGCCCGAGCGCCGAGTCACCGAGGGTGCCGGTGACGAAGACCAGGTCCCCCGGCCGGGCGCCGCCGCGGGTGACCACCCGCTCGGGGCGCTGTTCCCCCATCACCGTCACCGCGACCACCAGCCCCCCCCGGGAGGCGCAGGTGTCGCCGCCGACCAGTGTTACTTCGAATTCAGCGGCGCGTTCCAGGAACCCGGCGATGAACCGGTCGAGGAATTCCACCGGAAGATCGTGCGGAACGGCCAGGGAGAGGAGGCAGTGGCGCGGCCTCCCTCCCATGGCGGCGATGTCCGAGAGGTTGACTGAGAGCGATTTTCTCCCGAGGGTGAGAGGGTCGCAGAGGGCGAGGTCGAAGTGCACCCCTTCCAGCAGCATGTCGGTGGTGACCAGGGTCACGCAGCCGGGGGACGGCTCCAGGGCCGCGGCGTCGTCGCCGATCCCGATCCGCACCCCGGCCCTGCGGGGGACCCGGCCGGCGATCCGGTCGATCAGGCCGAACTCGCCGAGCTCCTTGAGCCTCATCCCTTCGCCCCGGCCGGGACCCCTTTGCGGGGGGGCGCCAGCACCCGCCTGGGTGCCGCCTTCGGTTTCACCCCGGCGTCTCGGGCGGGGGCGGGGGGGGGGTAGTTCTCCAGCGCCACCTTCAGCACGTCATCGATGATCCGGGCGGTGACGATTCGGACCTTTTTCAGGATGTGCTTCGGCACCTCTTCCAGGTCCTTCCTGTTCTCCTCGGGGATGATGATGGTGGTGATCCCCGCCCTGATGGCGGCCAGCATCTTCTCCTTCAGCCCGCCGATCGGGAGGACCTTGCCCCGCAGGGTGATCTCGCCGGTCATCGCCACCTCCTTGCGGACCGGGGTCCTGGTCAGGGCCGAGACGAGCGCCGTGGCCATGGTGATTCCGGCGGAAGGGCCGTCCTTGGGAATGGCGCCGGCGGGGACATGGACGTGGATGTCCAGGCTGCCGAGGAAGTCCTCGGCCAGGTTCAGCTCCACCGCCTTGGAACGGATATAGGAGAGGGCGGCCTGGACCGACTCCTTCATCACCTCGCCGAGGTGACCGGTCAGGGTAAGGGCACCCTTCCCCTTCATGACGGTCGCCTCCACGAACAGCACCTCGCCGCCGACCGGGGTCCAGGCGAGTCCGGTCACCACCCCCACCTCGTTCTGCTCCATCTCCGCCTCCCGCAGGAACCGGGGGGGGCCCAGGTATTTGGGGACCGAGGCGGCGTTCACCACGAACCGCTTCTTCTCCCCCTCGGCGACCCGGCGGGCCACCTTGCGGCATATGGAGCCGATCTCCCGCTCCAGGTTACGCAGGCCCGCCTCCCGGGTGTACTTGGAGATCACGCTCTTCAGCGCCTCATCGGTGATGGCGAGGATATCCTCCGTTATCCCGTTCTCCCTGGTCTGGCGCGGCACCAGGTAGCGCTTGGCGATCTGCAGCTTCTCCTCCTCGGTGTAACCGGACAGGGAGATCACCTCCATCCTGTCCTGCAGTGCCGCCGGGATCGTGTCGATCTGGTTGGCGGTGGCGATGAACATCACGTTGGACAGGTTGAACGGGAGGTTGATGTAGTGGTCCGAAAAGGCGTGGTTCTGCTCCGGGTCGAGCACCTCCAGCAGCGCCGAGGAGGGGTCGCCGCGAAAGTCGGCGCCGATCTTGTCGAGCTCGTCCAGCATGAACACCGGGTTGTTGGAGCCGGCCTGCTTGAGCCCCTGGAGGATACGGCCGGGGAGCGCCCCCACGTAAGTGCGGCGGTGCCCCCTGATCTCCGCCTCGTCCCGCACCCCCCCCAGGGAGATCCGGACGAACTTGCGCCCCATGGCCCGGGCGATCGACTTCCCCAGCGAGGTCTTGCCGACCCCCGGCGGCCCCAGGAAGCAGAGGATCGGACCCTTCATCTTCTTCTTCAGCTTGCGCACCGCGAGAAACTCGAGGATCCGGTCCTTGATCTTCTCCAGGTAGAAGTGGTCCTCGTCGAGAATCTCCTTGGCCCGGCCGATGTCGAGGGAGTCCTTGGTCGCCTTGCTCCAGGGGAGCTCCACCATCCAGTCGAGGAAGGTGCGCAGCATCCCCGATTCAGCGGCGTCGGGGTGCATCTGCTCCAGCCGGCCGAGCTGCTTGAGGGCCTCCTTTTCCACGGCCGCCGGCATCTTGGCGGCCTCGATCCCCTTTCTCAGCTCCGCGATCTCCTCGGCGCGGGCGTCGGTCTCCCCCAGCTCCTGCTGAATGGCCCGCAACTGCTCGCGGAGGAAGTATTCCCGCTGGCTTTTCCCCATCTCCTCCTTGGCGGCCGACTGGATCCGGGCCTGCATGTTGAGGAGCTCCGACTCCTTGTTAAGGAAGTCGTTCACCCGCCGCAGCCGCTCGATCGGGTCGATTATCTCCAGGAGCCCCTGGGCCTCCTCAACCTTCAGGCCGATATTGCTGGCAACCAGATCGGCGAGGCTTCCCGGCTCCTGCATGTTCTCCACGATCACCATCACCTCGGGGGAGATGACCTTGCCGAGGGAGACGACCTTGCCGATCTGCTCCTTGACGGTGCGGATGAGCGCTTCCGTCTCCAGGCTTTCCCCGGTTGCCGGCTCGGCAATCCGGTCGATCCGGACCGAGTAGAACGGCTTGGTGGTCACATACTCTTCGATCCTCCCCTTGCTGAGCCCCTGCACCAGGATCTTGACCCTGCCGTCCGGGAGCTTCAGCATCCGCATGATCATGGCGACGGTGCCGACCTGGTAGATCGCCTCCGGCGCAGGGTCCTCCTCGCTTACATCCCTCTGGGTGGCGAGAAAGATCAGCCTGTCCCGGGACAGGGCATGATCGACCGCGGCTATGGAAATCTCCCTCCCTACGAACAGGGGGAGGATCATGTAGGGATAGACCACGACATCCCGAACGGGGAGCAGCGGCAGTATATCAGGGATCTTCAGCTCTTCGTTTTCCTGTCGGTTTTCCATCTCCATCTCCTTATTCAATCGGTATGTTTCTGATGATGGCGCTCTTGTCCTTCTTCCTGGGGAAGGTGACGGTGAGCACCCCTTTCTCGTAGGTCGCCTTGACCCCCTGGAGGTCGACAGCGGGGGGTATCTCCACGGTCCGGCAGAACCGGCCGAAGCTCCGTTCCAGGCAGATGTAGGTGAACTGCTGTCCCCTCTGTTCCTCCCGTTTGACCCCTTCGATCACCAGCATGTTGCAGCAGATGGCCAGGGAAAGGTCGCGCCGCTCGAAGCCGGGGAGCTCGATCTCCACCACGAAGTTGTCCGCCGTTTCAAAGATGTCGACAAACGGCGTGTGTTCGCATTCGCCCGGGGTTTCCACCCGCTCGAGGGTCGACAGAAAGGCGAAGATTTCATTGATCTGCTGCCGGAAAAGGATCAACCAGTCCAGGGGATCTTTGGGGATGACGGCCATAGCTACCCTCAGAAGGACATGTTCCATGAGGCCACGGGGTTAAGCCCGGTCGCGCCGCTGCCGGGCGAAGGGGGGCGGGCCGGAAGCGCCTTGGAACTCCAGCCGCAGATGCCTTCCGGTGAAAAGATTTAATCATCTTTGCCGGGAAAGTCAAGGAATTCCGGCCCGCCGCAGGGGGGGTGAGCTCCCCGGCGGTTTCCGGCACAGCAGCCCCGCTCACCGCGGCTTTTCCCTTAATTAATTGAATTTTGAGCCATCTCTGTGTATAATCCGGCGGCTGCGCAAACCATATCTGGTCCTGAAACTGATTACTTGAGAGTACGGGGAGACTGATGAAAAATTGCTCGATCTTGCTGCTGCTTGTCCTGGCGGCGCTTCTGAACTGTGGTTTCGACTGGGGGTTCGGCTCCAAGGACAAATGCGGTGATGCCAAGAGACTGGTTACCGAGCTTGCGGTGCTGAAAACCGCCGCCGAACGGACCGAGATGGAGGCCCGCATCCTCCGCCTCTGCCCCGAAGGGGGAGCCGGCCACTTCATCAAGGCCCTCAACCTGGAGCGGGGGGGGAATATCGACGGAGCGGTCACGGAATACGGGGAGGCATTGCAGGCGGACCCCGCGTTTCCCCAGGCATCCGGCAATCTGGGGCTGATCCACCTCCGCCAGGGGTTGACTGACGAGGCCGCGGTCGAGCTCAGCCGTGCCCTGAAGACGGTCGCCGACCCCCGCTACCATCGGGGACTGGCAGAGATATTCAGCGAGCGCAAGCTGTACTCCCTTGCCCTCTATCATTACGGCGAAGCGGGCAAGGGGAGCCCTGCCGACCCTGCCCTCCATGCGACGCTTGCCGGAATCTACAGCGACATGGGTCGCCTGGACAGCGCTGAGGAGGAATACAGGAGGGCGCTCTCCCTGGCGCCGGGGAACGAAAGCGCGCGGCTGGGGCTGGCGGCGCTCCTGATCAGGAAAAATCAGCTGGACAGGGCGATCGGGGAGCTCAATACGGCACTGAAGGGCAATCCCCTCAACAAGGAAACCCACCGGCTGCTGGCCGGGGCGTTCGAGAAAAAGGCGGACTGGAAGGCCGCCGAGGCCGAATACCTGCTGGCGGGCATCTCCTCGGGAGAAAAGGTGAGCCTCTACGTGGCAAGGCTCCGCAAGGGGGATGAATATCTGAACGCCAGGGAATATGGCAAGGCGGTCGAGGAATACCAGGGGGCCGTCAAGGAGAAGCCGGAATCTACGGAGGCGCTCCAGAAGCTTGGTGACGCCCTGATGGGGGCCGGCCGCGACGACGACGCCATCGCCGCTTACCGGGAAGCGCTCCGCCTCAGGGCGGACAACGGCGCCATCAATTACAACCTCGGCCTCCTCTACGAGAAGAAAGGGCTTCTTGACGAGGCGGTGGTGGAATACCGCAAGTCGCTGAAGCGGTTGCCGGAAAACGGCGAGGCGCGCCAGCGCCTGGCCGAGATCTACACCCAGCGCGGCAGCTTTCCCCAGGCGATCGAGCAGTATCTGGAACTGGTGAAGATCCGCAAGGATGACCCGCTGGTCCATTTCAAGCTGGCCCGGGTCTATCAGGGCAGCCGCAACTCCAAGGAGGCCACGGCCGAGTACCTGGAAGCGGTCAGGCTCGATCCGGACAATATGGATGCCCACCTGGAGCTGGCGAACCTCTACAAGAAAGACAACCAGAGCGATGAAGCGGTCAAGCAGTACCGGGAAGTGCTCCGTCTGAAAAAGGACGAGATGGAGGCGCGCAACGCCCTGACCTCGATCTATGTGAAAAACAAGAACTACGATGAGCTGGCCACCCTCCTCAGGGAGAACGTGGAGTTGAACCCCGCGGACCCGAACAGCCATTACAAGCTGGGGCTGGTGTACGAGTTCCGCAAGGACTACGAGGAGGCCGCGGCCCGCTACAAGACGGCCGTCGAGCTGAAGAGCGACCATGCCAAGGCCCTGAACGCCCTGGGACGGGTCTACCTGAAGACCGGCCACTTCAAGGACGCCAAGGAGGCGCTGGAGGCCGCCAAGAGCGCCGACCCGGAGCTGGAGGAGACCGCGGTGCTTCTGAGCAACATCCGCGATGAGTTTGCACCGGAGCGGAAGGCATACTCCAAGAAGAAGGGGAAGTCGAAGAAAAAGAAGTCGGTGAAGAAGGGGAAGTCCGGCAAGAAAGCGAAGTCCGCCAAGTCCGGCAAGAAGAGCACCGCAAAATCGGCAACAAAGAAGAAGGCACAGTAACTGCGATTGAGCATGACCAAGAGGCCGGGGCAACCCGGCCTTTTTTTTTAAGGAACATCGACCCGGTAAATATCGCCGGCGCCGAAGTCGGCCAGATAGAGCTCTCCCGCCTCGTCTTCGCCGAAGCTTGAGATGAGGAGAGTGGTGCTGAGGAGAAGGCGGCTCTCCCAGGCGGCGCCATTGCGCCTGAGCCCCCATATCCTGCCGCTGCAGAAGTCTCCGTAGAGGTAGATCCCCTGCAGTGCCGGGAACCGGGTGCCGCGGTAGACGAATCCGCCGGTGACGGAGCAGTTCCCGGCTTCATGGCTGTATTCGGCGACCGGCAGGGTCAGACCGGCCTGGCTGCAGGCCGGATTGCCGAAACAGTGGAGCCCCTCCATGATGTTCCACCCGTAATTTTCGCCCCCGCTCCCCGCCGCGGGCTGGAAGTTGACCTCCTCGAACAGATCCTGTCCCACGTCGGCTATGTAGAGGTCGCCGCTGGCACGGTCAAAGGAGAAGCGCCAGGGGTTGCGCAGGCCGTATGCCCAGATCTCGCTGCCGAACGGGTTTCCCGCGGGGATGGCATAGGGGGATGCTCCCCCCTCCACGTCAAGCCGCAGCATTTTCCCCAGGATTACCGAGAGGTTCTGGGCGTTGTTGAAAGGGTCCCCACCGCTGCCGCCGTCCCCCATGGCGACATAGAGGAAGCCGTCCGGGCCGAACGCCAGCTGTCCGCCGTTATGGTTTTCGAACGGCTGGGGCACGTTCAGGAGAGTCGCCCCCCCGGCCGAATCCGCCAGGTCGGGGTTTGCGGTGAGGGGGTAGCGTGCCACCACCGTGTCCCCTATCCCGGTACGGTTCGTGTAATCAACGTAGAAATGCCTTCTTGTCGCGAAGTCGGGGGGGAAGGCGACGCTCAGAAGCCCCTGCTCGCCCCCCGTTGACCTGACCAGCCCGGTGATGTTGAGGAACGGGGCAGCCTGCACCGTCCCGTTCCTGACGATCCTGATCGTCCCCCCCCTCTCTACCACGAAGAGCCGCCCGCTTCCGTCCCCGGCGTGGGTGAGGTGCACCGGCTCGGTCAATCCGGAGGCGACCCTGGTCAGGGTTATGGCGGGGAAGCCGGGAGTTGCCGGGGATGGGGTCGGGGCGCCTCCGCCGCTGCAGGAAACAAGGGGAAGAGAAGAAAGGAGCAGAACGGCAGCAGCCGGAAACCAGCTGCTGCGGATCGTTGAGAACGCGATTCTGAGGGAACGGTTCATGGCGTACCTCCGCAATATCTGCTGCAATTTTCGCGCAGATTGCGGAACTGTCAAGCCCACCCGGGGATTTCCAACGCGTTGAAAAAACTGCGAATTGACAAGGGGGTAAGGTTCGTTATAGTTCAGAGCAGATAGCGTTTTGTCAACAGAGCGACCTTACTTTCCGGGGTACGTGAGAATGGCAGATAAGGGCGGCGATCCGCTTCCTGATCAGAAAGAGACGGCTTCGGCCCTGTCGCGGCGCGGGTTTTTCATGAAGGCAGGGCTTGGCCTTGCCGGGGCTGGCGCCGCAGGTCTGCTGCCGCTCGATGCGGAGGCGGCATTCCGGGTGCGTGTTGCGCCTCCCGCCAGTCTCTACAGGGTTACCCAGCTAGGCTACAAGAAAGAGATCCTGGCCAACGGCATCGCAAATCATGCGGTGGGAAAATTTCCGAATCAGGATTGTCCGGCATCGATCAGGGCCACGCTGGCCCGTTATCTGGTCGATTCCTATCCAAGCGGCAATTCCTACGCGACCCCGGTGAATGGATGGATATTCGGGATCGCCAGGAGCGGCGTCCCTTTTGATCCTACTGGACCCTTCTGGAGCAATACGCCGGGTAATGTCTGGCAGTTTGAAGTGATGTCAACGGTTGCGCGGCCCTATCTGGGGCTTGACGGCAACAACGCTCACGTGCAGCCCAATGGCGAATACCACTATCACGGGATTCCCCAGGCGCTCATTGCAACCTTGCAGAGGACGAACGTGGGCAAGACCCCCCTGCATCTGGGGTGGGCCGCGGACGGATTCCCCATTTACGGACCGTGGGGTTACTCCGATCCGATGGACCCGAACAGCCCGGTTCTGCTCATGAAACCGAGTTGTCGGCTCAAGGCGGGGAAACGGCCCGCAGGGGCTCCGAAGGGGAATTTTGACGGTTCGTTCGTGCAGGATTACGAGTTTGTCCCCGGTTCAGGAGACCTGGACGCGTGCAACGGGCGCTACGGCCATGTTTCGGAGACTCCCGGGGTCGCCTATCAGTATCACTACTACATAACGGAATCGTTTCCGTTTGTCCCCAGATTCTATTGGGGCACTCCTGACAGTACTTTTTACCATCCGCGCCCCGGACAGGACGCTATCCCTTCGCCGCTTCTCAATGTCGGCTACTAGCGTTTCCCGCCGGCTTCCCTCCCCATCGACGCTTTACCGCAGGCCATTTCCGGGTTGAAATTCCCCGCCACATCGGCTAAGGTGGCGCCATGCATGGAGAAATCGACGCCTTCAGCCGCTACCTCGCCATCGAGCGGAACGTTTCCCCCCACACCCTTGACTCGTACGCCTCGGACCTTGGCCAGTTCCTGGAATTCGTCCGGCGGGAGCGTGGCGCCGGGGCCGGGGCCGCGGAGGTGGACCATCTCCTGATCAGGCGCTGGCTGGCGCTTCTCCACAAGGACCACAAGAAAAGCTCAATCGGCCGCAAACTCGCGGCGGTCCGCGCCTTCTTCAAGTACCTGATGCGGGAGGGGATGGTGGCGAAGAACCCGGCGGAGCTGGTGGCAACGCCGAAGAAGGAGAAGCGCCTCCCGTTCCACCTGAACATCGACGAGGTGACCGCCCTGGTTGAGGCCCCGGGCGACCGCGACCTCCTCCCCCTGCGCGACCGGGCGATCCTGGAGACCCTCTACTCCTGCGGCATCCGCGTCTCTGAGCTGACCGGCCTCGACGTCGGCGGCCTCGACCTGGAGGAGGGGCTGGCGCGGGTCCTCGGCAAGGGGGGGAAGGAGCGGCTGGTGCCGATCGGCAGCTACGCCCGGCGGGCGATCGCCGCCTACCTCGCGGCCCGCAACCATCCCGGCCACGATGCCCCCTTCCTCGTCAACGCCCGCGGCGGCCGGCTCACCAGCCGGAGCGTGGCCCGCATCGTCGACAAGTACATAGTGAAGCTCGCCACCATCAAGAAGATCTCCCCCCACACCCTGCGCCACACCTTCGCCACCCACCTGCTGGAAGGAGGGGCCGATCTGCGCGCCATCCAGGAGCTCCTGGGGCATGCCTCCCTCTCCACCACCCAGAAGTACACCCATGTCTCGATTGACCGGCTGATGGAAGTATACGACAAGGCCCACCCCAAAGCCCGCCGTTAGGAACGCCACTTTTCTGCCCTGGCTGCGTAAGTCTTCGGGTTCGCTTGTGACTCGGCCAAGGCCTCGCCCTTCGGGCAGCCTGAAGCTGTCAACTTTCGCATTGCGAAAGTTTGCGGCGGATTTAATGGTACGCCTCCGCGCTCTCCCTCGACAGCCTTGCCAGGACAAAAAATTGACGTTCCTTGGGGTTTAAAAGTCGTTTCCCCCGAACCATAACCCGGCTCCTTCAGAAAAGCCCGATCTTGTTGAGGAAGACGATGGCGACCAGGATCGGGGTGACGTAGCGAGCGGTGATTTGGTGCAGCGGTCTCATTTATAATAAATATCCGGGGGGATGGTCAATGCAAACTTTCCCTGCCTACCGCAGGCGACATTCATTTTGCGGCTGCAGCTGTTGTGTGATAATATCCGCTGGGCCACGGCGGGATATATCTACCTCTTGCCGGGCCATGGCCAGGTGGACAAGACCACGAAGGAGGCGGACACATGGAACCGGCAACCCTCGAATCTGGCAACGCCATCCCGCTCCTGCGCACCCTCGACATCGCGCTCACCGAGATCGGCGAGCGGCATGCGCTGATGGAGGTGACGGTGGCGGACAAGCACTGCAACTACTTCGGCGGCGCCCACGGCGGGCTGCTCGCCACCCTGGTGGACACCGTCTGCTTCTTCCCCCGGCCGCTCCTCCCCTCCGGCCGGCTGGTGACCACCACCAACCTGAACGTCACCTATGTCCGCCCCGCCCAGGTGGGGGACCGGCTGGTCGCCCGCTCCGAGCTCCTCCACCTGGGGCGGCGGAGCGCCAGCCTGACCGTCCGGGTCAGCGACGGCGCGGGACGGCTGATGGCCCACGGCAGCGTCACCCTGATGGTCCTCCAGGAACCGGGGGGCGAGGGGACGGAATAACGCCTTGCGGGCGCCACGTTTCCCGGTACACTGTCAGGTGCGGGGGGCTGCGATAGGGCATGTCATGAGCCGCAGGCACTGCCAGCCCCACCGGCTTGGCCCGTCCCGGCGAAACCGCTGCGACGGCAGCGAACTCCCGAAAGGGGAAGCCATGAGAAAAAGGACCGGCAGCGCCATTGCCTCACCTGGGGAAACCCTGGCCGCATGCGCCGTCCTGTTCTTTCTGGCAGTTGCGCTGCTGCCAATCCCGGCGACAGCGGCGCAGGTGTCGCGTTCCTGCAACCCCCCGGCGGAACGCCTCTCCCGGGAGGAGTATCTCGAAGAAGCCGAGATAGTCTTCAATATCCACACCTGTCCACCCCTGGAGGAGCTGAAGGCGGAGCAAGCCGGCGCGGGCGGCGAGGTTCAGGCTCCTGTCGTTACCGTCGCCATCATCGACTCCGGCATAGATTCCTCCCATCCGGAGCTGAAGGGGCGGCTGCAGCCGGGCTACAATTTCCTCCACAAGAGTACCGATACGCGGGACCTGGCGGGGCACGGGACGATGGTGGCCGGAGTCGCGGCGCTGGCCGGCGGCGCCGGCTGCGCGGAACAACCCCGGGGGAAAATCATGCTGATGCCGCTGGTGGTCTCGGACGGGAGTGGTGCCGCCGCCAGCCGGACGATTGCGGAGGCCATCAGGTATGCGGCCGACAGGGGGGCGAGGATCATCAACATCAGCTACGGCGGGCGGGCAGAGCCGGAGCTGCTGCAACAGGCGGTCGATTATGCCTGGGATAAGGGTGGGGTGGTCTTTGCCGCGGCCATGAACGACACCAGCGGCCACCCATGCTTTCCCGCTGCCTGCGACAAGGTTGTTGCCGTTGCCGCTACCGGTCTGAACAACGGCCGGGCCGACTTTTCCAACTATGGCGACTGGATCACCCTGGCTGCCGACGGGACCCTGGTCCCCACCACCACCACTGGGGGCGGTTACGCCGCCGTCAACGGCACCTCGTACGCCTCCCCCGCTGCCGCAGGGCTGGCGGCGCTGCTGCTCCTCGCCAACCCGGCCCTTTCCGCTTCCCAGCTGGTCGGGGTCCTGGCGGAAAACGCCGATGATCTCGGCGACCCCGGCTTTGACTGGAACTTCGGATACGGCCGGGTCAATCCCGGCAAAGGGCTGAAAGCCGCCCGTGCCGCCAAGGGGCAGGCGGGTCTCGTGAAAGGCGCTCCGGCCGGTGGCGCAAAATAGATCAGAGGGAGGTCATTATGAAGAAAGAGATCGAGGAGTTCCTGAAGGCCGGGGCGTTCGGCGTGGTCGGCGCCTCCGCCGACCGGAGCAAGTACGGCAACCGGGTGTTGCGCTGCTACCAGGAGCACGGTTTGAGGGCGGTTCCGGTCAACCCGAAGGAGCGGGAGGTCGAGGGGACGGCCTGCGTCGCTTCGGTTCTGGAGCTCCCTGCCGAGGTGGAGAGCATCTCGGTGATCACCCCGCCGGCGATCACCGAACAGGTGGTGGCGCAGGCGGCGACCATGGGGATCAGGAACGTCTGGATGCAGCCGGGGGCGGAGAGCGCGAAGGCGGTAGAGTTCTGCCGCAGCCACGGGATCAACGTCATCGCCGACGGGAGCTGCATCCTGGTGGTGCTCGGCTGCCGGGGGCATTGACGGCTGGACGCAGCGGATGCTTTACAACTGCGGGCGAAAGGGCTAACATGGGTTTTCCTCCGGAGGATGAACCCATGACTCTGACCCAGCACCTGGCAATCACCGGCGTCGCCGCCGCAGCCCTCTCCCCGTTCCTGAACGGGGAGGAGATCCTTCTCTTTGCAACCGGCAGCGTCCTGATCGACGTCGACCACTACCTCCTCTACGTCCAGCGGACCCGTCGCCTCGATATCCGCGGGATGTTCCGCTACTTCGACGAGCTGCTGCCGATCCAGAAGACGATTCCCTATGTCGGCCTCTGTCTGTTCCACACGGTCGACTTCTTCCTGCTGGTCGGCATCCTGGCGCTGTTTCACCCGTTCCTCCTCCCCCTCCTTGCCGGGCTCCTGTTCCACTTTGCTCTTGACCTCGCCTACCTCCACCGCAAGGGGGTCCCCTTCATCCGTCCCTACTTCCTCGTCGAGCACGCCATCCGGCGCCGCGCCGAGGGATACCCCTGGTACTGACCCCGCCTGATGCCGAACTCCCTTCCCCTCAGGGAGAGGATCGGGGAGATGACGGGTTAGGGCTCTGTCCGGTTTCTTCGGGGGTGGCGCAGGGTTGTCTCACGGGGAGCGTGATGGTTACCTCCGTCCCTTTGCCGACGGTGCTGCGGACCTCGATGTCCCCGTGGTGCCGCTTGACCACGCCGTAACTGACGGTCAGCCCCAGGCCGGGGCCTTTGCCGGCAGGTTTGGTGGTGAAGAAAGGATCGAATATCTTCCCCAGGTGGTGGGCCGGGATGCCGCAGCCGGTGTCACGGATGGCGATGACGACCTGCGGGGTGTCCGTGTCCACCATTGCCAGTCGGGTGGCGACCTCGACGGTGCCGCCGTCCGGCATGGCATTCTGCGCATTCTGGAGGATGTTGGCAAAGACCTCGAACAGCTTGACGTAATCTCCCTCGATGCCGGGGAGCGCCGGATCTCCCTGCCAGTCTACCGTTATCCCGGTCTGGGCATAGTGGGCAGCCATCGCCTCCAGGGCATTCCTGAGCACCTCGTTGACGTCCACCCGGGTGAAATAGCAGCGGGCCTGCGTGGAGAACCGGATCAGGTCATCGACGATTCTCTGGCAGCGGGTTGCGGCCTGTTCTATGCTCTCCAGCACATCGATCTCATCCATCAGGGCCGGTTCAATCGGCTTGACCAGGGTTGACCTGCGGAGCAGCTGAATGGCGCTCAGTATCCCCGCCAGCGGGTTGTTCAGCTCGTGCGAGGCCCCGGAGATCACCTCGCTCAGCGTCGCCATCTTCTCCGACTGGATCAGCTTGGCCTGGGCCTCCTTGAGGTGGCGGGTCTTCTCTTCCACCATCTGTTCCAGCTTGCGGTTCCATTCCTCCCGTTCCTGTTCCGCCCGCTTGCGCTCGGTGATGTCCCGGAAGATGCTCCTGGTGGCGACGGGCTTACCGTCAACGAAGTTGCAGTTGACGCTCCCCTCGAGAATGAGCACCCTCCCATCCTTGGCGACGAACTGCGCCTCTATCCGCTGGACCGGTTCGCCGCTCATGATCTGCTGGAACAGGGTCAGGCAATGGCTCCGCGACTCCGGGGCGATGATGTCGAACACCTTCAGGCCGGCGACTTCCTCGTCCGTGTATCCCATGGTTTCCTTCCAGGCACGGTTTACGTAGAGAAAGGAGCCGTTCCGGTCGACGCTCTGGATGAGATCATTGGCGTTCTCCAGGAGATCGCGGTAACGCTCTTCGCTTTCCCGGAGCGACTCCTCCATCCGTTTCCGGTCGGAGATGTCGAGGAAGCTTTCGACCAGATGCGGGCGTCCGTGCAGGCTGATCGGGACAACGGTCTTGATGATCGGAACGGACTCGCCGGCTGCCGTCAGCAGGGTCCGCTCGGTGTTGTCGATGGCCTGCCCCAGGTCGGTAATGGGGCAATTGCCGATATCGGCCGGGCAGACGAACCTGTGGCAGGCAGCCCCGATGATCTTGTCCCGGGAGGTGCCGATCATCTCGACCGCCTTGGGGTTGGCGTCGACGATGGCGTGGGTTTCGGCGTCCAGGACCAGAATCCCCACCTGGACCGCGGCAAAGATGGTCGCCAGGTACTTTTGGCTCTCCTCCAGCTCTCCCTCGATCCGTTTCAGGTCAACGGCGCCTTCAGGAAGGTTGTGCCGTAACTCCCGTCCGCTCTTTCCCTGTTCGCTTTTGTGCATGTGTCACTCCGCCTTTTTACCGTCCGTTGCCGATCAGTCAACCGGTGTCTAATGAAGATATTGGAATTAATCTAGTCAAGATTGCGTTGATGATATATGCAATAATTCAATTAAAGAAAAATACGGTCATTCAAGGAATTTATCAAGGAAAAACTGAAGATATCCCGCCTCAGAGATACGCCTTCATACGGGCATTATACAAGGCTCTTGCCGAAACGCCACGGGAAGTGCTATTTTTCCAGAAGACGAATGAGTGCCCGAACACGGAGGAGAGGAAGCATGCTGTCGACGTCGGCCCACAGCATCAGCTGGGTCAAGCCTGACATGACCGAGGAGGAGTGGGAGTTTTTCAGGCATCCCGATAAGCAGGACTACTACCGGCGCCACGGCATCGACTGGGGCCGGCTCCTGGCAGCCTCCGACCGTGGCCGTCTTGCCCCCTATCCCCGTTCGGACCGCCTGCTGGGAATGCCGGTAACCCTTTCCTATGACAGCTACGAGGACTATGCCAGATACCTCGCCAGGGCGAAGAGGGGATACCGGCGCAGCTATGCGAAAATGGAGGAGCAGCTGCAGCGCACGGGAACCCTGGCCCTGAAGGCCCCCATCATCCTGCAGTGTGAAAACGAGGCGCTGCTGTTCTCCGGCTACCGGCGGCTCTGTCTCGCCTGGAACTACGGGATGGTCCCTTTTGTCTGGCTGGTCCCGCTAACCTAGCGGAAAAAAAGGGGTTGCCAGCGGACGGGCAAAAGTGCTATAAATAAACAGTACCTGAACCACAGGGATCAACCCTGTGGTTTTTTATTTATCACAAAGGAGTCTGACAGAGCATGATAAGCGCATCGAACGTAACCCTCGCCTATGGCAAGAGGGTCCTTTTCAAGGACGTCAACATAAAGTTCACCCCGGGGAACTGCTACGGGCTGATCGGCGCCAACGGCGCCGGGAAATCGACCTTCCTGAAGATCCTCGCCGGCGAGGTGGAGCCGGACAAGGGACAGATCACGGTCGGCCCCCGGGAGCGGATCGCGGTTCTCCGCCAGGACCAGTTCGCCTTCGACGAGGAGACCGTGTTCAACACCGTCATCATGGGGCACGCCCGGCTTTACAAGGTGATGGCCGAAAGGGAGGCGCTCTACGCCAAGGCCGATTTTTCCGAGGAGGACGGGATCCGCTCGGCGGAGCTGGAGGGGGAGTTCGCCGAGATGAACGGCTACGAGGCGGAGTCAGAGGCGGCGGTGCTCCTGAATGGCCTCGGCATCCCCGAGGAGCTG